>JAXJRL010000001.1:0-9092 GCA_036310635.1 Muribaculaceae bacterium
CCCGATTTTCTGAGGATTGGCACCGCCGGGATACAGGTTCACATAGTTGTTCAGATTGGTAATCTGCCATTCGTAGCCGGGCGAGTTGGTCAGCACGCCAAGCTTGCTGTCGAAGAAATGCAGCTCGCCGTCAACAATCTCCAGGATCATCTGCTTGCCGCTCGCCTCGGTGAAGCGCCAGTGCAGCGTGGCTACCGACGGATCAAGGCCGATTACGTTAACATGCTTCATGGCCTCGCGCACATCGTCAAGGTTGGCACATTCGCCCAACAGATAGGCCACAAGCTGCAGGTCGGCTACGCTTGTCGCGTTCTTTGTCTCGTCGTATGGCTTGTAGCCGCCGTAATACTGGAAGTAGAACAGTCCCACCGACAGCCCTTTCTCGTTCAGACCGTCGGCTATGAACTCGGGCAGGTCGGTGGCCACGCCCACATAGCCGTATTTGCTGCGGAATTTCATGCCGGTCTTGCCCTTTGGGGTGTAAGACTGCATCTCATACCCGCGCGGCACCACCACATAGCGGCTGTGGATGTTGTCGCCCGACCATTCTATGGTGCGTGCAGGTACGGTGGCGCCGTCGGCGCTATGGAGTGTGATGCCCGTGCAGGCATCTGACATTGGCGGAATTGCCAGGCCCGCCGCGGTGATGATGGCGGCGCAGACAAGGCTCGGGTGTTCAGAAAACATATGTATCGGTTAATTGATTTGACATTTTATTTGAAACATACGGCCGCGCCCTATGGTTCAGTTGCGCGCACCCAAATCCCCTCAATCCACGCCTCATGCCCGCAATCCGAAAAGCCTCAGACCACGAACTGCTTAAAAAATGTAAAACAGGCTAAAAGAGGGCTCTTACCGTTGGGTAAAGTCGGCGAAATGGCGTAACTTTGTAAATGATTTGGGCCTAAATCGGACTATAATCGCCGTAAAGCTTATAACTGATTGTAAATCAGCGTGTAAGCAACCCATGAAACTAACAATCATCATACCCCGAAAAATAAATAATCACCATCATAAATCAGCCTTTATTGACAATGAAAAAAGTTGAACGCATTCTGGCAGAGAAATTACTCAACATCACGGCTATCAAACTTCAGCCCGACAACCCCTTCACCTGGGCTTCCGGCTGGAACTCACCGATATACACCGACAACCGCAAAACCCTCTCATACCCCGACGTCCGCACCTTCATCAAAACGGAGCTCTGCCGAGTAATCCTCGAGAACTTCGGCGATGCCGACGCCGTTGCAGGCGTGGCCACCGGCGCAATCGCCCAGGGCGCTCTCGTTGCCGACCAGCTCGGCATGCCCTACGCCTACGTGCGTTCCACTCCCAAGGACCACGGCCTCGAGAACCTCATCGAGGGCAACCTCAAAATCGGCCAGAAGGTTGTCGTTATCGAAGACCTTATCAGCACCGGCGCCAGCTCGCTCAAGGCCGTCGAAGCTCTCCGCGCTTCAGGTTGCGAGGTCGTTGGCATGGTTGCCATCTTCACCTATCAGTTCCCCGTGGCTGAAAAGGCTTTCGCCGAAGCCGGCGTCAAGCTCATCACTCTGAGCAACTACAACGCCATGCTCGACGCTGCCCTCGGCATAGACTACATCAAACCCACCGACGTGGACATGCTCCGCGAGTGGCGCAAGGACCCCGCAAACTGGGCTCCCAACCGCTGATCGCCACCCGGATTCCTCAGTCAGGGCCCTGACCATACATCACACGCCGCCGCGAGGCCGGGATTCGATGTCCCGTGCCTCCAGCGGCGCGAGTTGTCAGCGGCCATCTTCATCCCAATCATCAAGAAATATACTCTAATGAGCACTTACACAGGAAAATCTGTTACCGTTCCCGCTCCCGCTGCCACAATTGCCGACAAATTCGCCGACATGGGCAAAATGAGCGCCCTGCTGGACAAAATGCCCGCAGATCAGCGCCAGAAAATCGGCGATATCCGTTTCACCGACTCCACTATGACCATGGTAAACCCCACCGTCGGCGAAATTGTTTTCAAAATCACCGAACGCTCCGAAAACGGCGTCAAAATGATGTGCACCAGTCCCATGAAAATGGAGCTCTCTTTCAAACTCGAGCCCGAAGGTGCCGACAAGACGCGCGTAACCCCCTCTCTCGATATCGACCTGCCCATGATGCTGCGCCCGCTCCTCGGCCCCCAGCTCCAGAAAGCCGCCGACCAGATGGGCGGAATGATGGGTGGAATGCTCTCCGCACAATGACGGTTGTCACCAGAACACTTCGGCGCATCGCCGCATTGACGCTCACACTTGCGGCTATCGTGGCCGGTAGCGTGGCGTGCTCTTCGATCGATGACACACGCATTCCACGTGTCCCGGTCAACATCGTATTCCAGACCATCGGCGTCTGGGACCGTTACGGCGTGGGCGGAGCCATGGAGTACCGATATTTCGTCAAAGGCTCAGCCAACCAGTCAACCGAGCCCTCCGATTTCCCCTACACCGCCGCGTCGGCCACCGGGTTCGGAGGCGTCCTCCTCGCTTGCGACTATTACGGCAACACCGTGGCCTACGACATGTGCTGCCCCGTGGAGTGCAACCCTCAGTACAAGGTGCGGGTCGACTACGAAACCAACATGGCCGTATGCCCCAAGTGCCACTCCACCTACTCCGTCTTCGAGAACTACGGTCGCCCCACAGGCGGCACGGCTGCCGAACGCGGCTATGGCCTCACCGTCTACCGCGTGGCCACTACCGCCACCGGCCAGCGCGTCATAACCAACTGATCCATCCGAGAAACACTCATCCGTAAGACTCTTATGTTCAAAAACTATAAAGGACTGTGGCTGCTGCTGGCGGTGGCGTTTGCGGTTTTCGCGGCGCTGTCGTTCATGGAGCCCGTATCCATCGGTGGCTACACCCTCAAGCAGTCCGGCATAGCTGAGGCGCTGACTCCCAAGCCTCACACCGATGCAGCCCCGGCCGATTCAGCCGCTGCTCCTGCCGCCAAGTCTGCCGCCAAGGAGCCGGTACCCGTCGACACTGCCTCAAAGACTCTCCTCTTCATCGGCGACTCCATGCTCGAAGGTCTATCGCCGCGTCTCGCCGCCTACGCCAAGGCCAACGGCCACAAGATGTACACCGTAATGTGGTACAGCTCCACATCCGAAATCTGGGGCGGCAGCGGCAAAATAGCCCAGTACAAGAAGCGCCTCAACCCCGACTACATCTTCATCTGTCTGGGTGCCAACGAGCTCTTTGTACGCGACATCAAGACCAAACGCGACAAGTATGTCAAGAAAATGGTCCAAGAAATCGGTTCAACACCCTTCCTCTGGATAGGCCCCCCAAACTGGAAGCCTGACACGGGCATCAACGACCTCATCGCCGCCAATGTGCCCCAGGGCAGCTTCTTCCTAAGCGACGGCATGCACTTTGAGCGCTCAAAGGACGGCGCGCACCCCACTCGCTCCTCCGCAATAGAGTGGATGGACTCCGTGGTCCGCTGGATGCCCGCACATTCCAACCACCCCATCCGCCTCGACCTCCCCGCCGAGCGCACAGCCCGACCTCTCAAGATTTTCGTTCACCAGCCCAACGAACGCTGACACACTAACACCCGGCACCAATGGAACACATCTACAACATCATGCACCTGCTCACCTATTCCCCCGGCGAGCCCATGCTGTTCTCAAGCGGCCTCTTCTGGGCCCTGTTCCTTGTGTTCATACCTCTCTATGCCGCCGTCAAACGCCGCCACACCCAGATGCTGGTCTTCGTGGTGGCCTTCAGCTTGTTCTTCTACTACAAGTCGAGCGGCCTGTTCGTCTTCCTCCTCTTTGCCACCTCCGTGGTCGACTGGGTGCTGTCGCGATGGCTCGTCACTCTCAAGAACCGAAACGATCGCCGAGCCTGCGTGGCCCTGTCGCTGATCTGCTCACTCAGCATCCTCGGCTACTTTAAGTATGCCAACTTCTTCCTCTGGAACTGGCAGACAATGGTCGGCGGCAACTTCCAGCCTCTCGACATTGTGCTTCCCGTCGGCATATCGTTCTACACCTTCCAGTCCATCAGCTACATAGTCGATGTCTACAAGGGACGCGTAAAGCCCACTGAAACCTGGCTCGAGTATGCCTTCTTCCTCTCTTTCTTTCCCGCACTGGTCGCCGGCCCCATTGTACGCGCCGACTACTTCCTCCCGCAAGTCCGTCTCAACCACCGTCCCCGCAAGGCCGAGGTCTACATGGGCTTCTGGCTCATCCTCCTCGGCGTGGTCAAGAAAGCCATTATCGCCGACTACATCGCACAGTACAACGACCTCATCTTCAGCGTTGACCCCCAGACAGGCGTCCCCGGATATTCCGGCTTCGAGTGCATGATGGGCATCATCGGCTACACCATGCAGATCTACTGCGACTTCTCCGGATACAGCGACATGGCCATCGGAATCGCCCTCATCATGGGCTTCCGCCTCGCCACAAACTTCAACTTCCCCTACAAGTCGCGCAATCTCACCGACTTCTGGCGCCGCTGGCACATCTCCCTCTCCACCTGGCTCCGCGACTACATCTACATCCCCCTCGGCGGCAACCGCCACGGCACCGCACGCACCTATGCCAACAACTTCGCCACCATGCTCATTGGCGGCCTCTGGCACGGAGCCGCCTGGAAATTCGTGTTCTGGGGCGCGATGCACGGCGCAGGCCTGGCCGTTCACAAGGCCGCCAAACCCTACCTCGGCCGCGTGGCCGACACCTGGCCAGTCCGGGCCGTATCATGGTCTCTCACCATGGCTTTCGTGGCCCTGCTCTGGGTGTTCTTCCGTGCCGACTCATTCGCCGACGCCATGGCCATCATCGGCCATAGTTTCAGCGATTTCTCCCTTAGCTACGCCGCGCCTTTCGCTGCCGTCCGCTGGCTCTGGCTCATCCTCATGCTGGTGATAGTCGTTGCCCACGCCCTCCCCACCTCCTTCTGGCCCCGCGCCGCCGCCTGGTTCGTGCGCTCCCCGTGGATTGTCAAGCTCCTTGCCTTCATCGTGGTCGTACAGCTGGTCATAGAGCTCCGTGGCGAGGACGTGTCGCCGTTCATCTACTTCCAATTCTGACCCTCTTCCTCTCCGATTGACATAAAATGACTGATACTGACATATTCCAGGACACCAAGGCGCTCTTCCACACGTTCGGATGCAAACTGAACTTTGCCGAGACCTCGACAGTGGCCCGCATGTTCGCCGACCACGGCATCCGTCGCGTTCAGACCGGCGAAGTCCCTGACATCGTGGTGGTTAACACCTGCTCCGTGACCGAGGTCGCCGACAAAAAGTGCCGTCAGGCCATTCGCTCCTTCCATCGCCGCTACCCCGATGCCGCCATCCTCGTCACCGGCTGCTACGCACAGCTCAAAAGCGAAGAAGTGGCACAGCTCCCCGGCGTCGAGATCGTGGCCGGAGCCGACCGCAAGCTTCGCCTCATGGACTACCTCGAGGAGTGGAAACGCACCCGTCAGAAACGCTGCGACGTGATTCCCGGCAAGGACTTCCGCGACTTCGCGCCCTCCTGCTCCCGCGGCGACCGCACCCGCTACTTCCTCAAAGTCCAGGACGGTTGCGACTACTGGTGCACCTACTGCACCATTCCCAAAGCCCGTGGTCGCTCACGCTCCGGAACTGTGGCCCAGATCGTCGCCCAGGCCCAACATGTAGCTGCCGAAGGCGGCAAGGAAATTGTCATCACAGGCGTCAACATCGGCGATTTCGGCAAAGGCACCGACGAAACCTTCTTCGACCTCGTAAAGGCTCTCGACCGCGTTGAAGGCATCGAGCGCTACCGCATATCCTCAATCGAGCCCAACCTCCTCACCGACGAGATGATTCGCTATTGCGCGCAGTCTCGCCGCTTCATGCCCCATTTCCACATCCCCCTCCAGTGCGGCAGCAACGACGTCCTCCGCCTCATGCGACGCCACTACGACACCGACCTCTTTGCCCACAAGATAAATCTCATCAAAGAGCTCATGCCCCACGCCTTCATCGGCGTCGACCTGATTGTAGGCGCACGAGGCGAAACCGACGAGCGCTTCGAGGAGTCTTACAACTTTTGCCGCAGCCTCCCCATTTCGCGCCTCCACGTGTTCGTCTACAGCGAGCGCCCCGGCACCCGCGCCCTCGAGCTCGAAGGCAAAGTCGCCCCCGCCGTCCAGCAGAAACGCACACACCGAATGCTGGCCCTAAGCGAGCAGAAACTCCTCGACTTCACCCGTCAGTTCATCGGCACCGTCCGACCGGCCCTCCTCGAGCACCCCAAGCCCGGCCACCGCATGACCGGCTTCACCGACAACTATATCAAGATTGAGGTCGAAGCCCCCGCCGAACTCGACAACACCGTGGTCCGTGTCCGCCTCGACGAGATAATCGACAACGGCGAGGCCGTCCGCGCCACCATAGTCACGGAGGACCCGTCATGAACCGCCGCGAGCGCATAGCCTACTGCCTGCTCCGAGGCCTGCTCAAGGGCGTTGCCCTCCTGCCTCTGGCCGTGCTTTACGTCTTCTCCGACGGCATAGCCTGGCTCCTCCACCACGTCATCCGCTACCGCCGTCAGCTCATCCGTACAAACCTCGCCAAGTGCTTCCCCGAGAAGTCCCCGGCCGAAATCAACGCCATCGTCCGCGAGTTCTACGCCAACTTCGCCGACTACATCGCTGAAACCGTCAAACTCCTTCACATCAGCGATGCCGAGATGCTCCGACGCTTCACCTTCACAGGCCTGAACCACATCACCGACGCCATGGACAGCGGCCGCAGCGTAGCCGCCTACTTCTCCCACTGCGGCAACTGGGAGTGGGCTCCGAGCGTCACCCTCCATTGCCCCGCCCAGCTCGCCGCCGGCGATGCCTTCTGCCAGATCTACCGCCCGCTCCGAAACCGCGTCTTCGACCGCCTCATGCTCGAGGTCCGCAGCCGTTTCGGCTCTGTCTCCATCCCCAAGGAGCACTCCCTGCGCAAGTTCATCGAGATGCGCCGCGCCGGCACCGTCTCCGTCACCGGCTTCATGAGCGACCAGAAACCCTCACACGGCGACACCGGCCACGCCATCATCTTCCTCAACCGTCCCACCCTCGTAATCACCGGCACCGAAACCCTCGCCCGACGCCTGGGCTTCGCCGTAGTCTACTGGGACATGGTCAAAACCGCCCGCGGCCACTACCAAATCCGCGTGGTCCCCATGGCCGACGATGCCTCTAAAACCGCCGAACACCAGCTCACCGACCAATACTTCGCCCTCCTCGAAGCCACCATCCGGCGCAACCCCGCCATTTGGCTCTGGTCCCACAACCGTTGGAAACACAACGCCGAAGCCGAAGCCCGGAACACACATTAAATATATATGACACAGCAATCCAACCATCCGCAGCCCCGCTGCGCCGTCATCATACTCAACTGGAACGGCTCCCGACTCCTGCGCCGCTACCTCCCATCCGTCAGCGCCAACACCGGCGCCGTGGGCCGCGTGATTGTGGCCGACAACGGCTCCTCCGACGATTCCCTCCGGGTCCTCCGCTCAGAGTTCCCCCGGGTCGAAGTCTGGGCATTCCCCGAAAACTACGGCTTTGCCGGAGGCTACAACCGCGCCCTCAGCCGCGCCCTCGAGCAGGGTTACGAATACACCGTCCTTCTCAACAGCGACGTCGAGACACCCGCCGGTTGGCTCGAACCGCTCGTCAGCTTCCTTGACACCCATCCCGAGGTGGGTGCCGTGCAGCCCAAAATCCTCAGCGACGAACACCGCGACACTTTCGAGTATGCCGGTGCCTCCGGTGGCTTCCTCGACAAACACGGCTATCCCTACTGCCGCGGACGCATTTTCGGCACCTGCGAGAAGGACCACGGCCAGTACGACGACCCCATCCAGGTGTTCTGGGCCACCGGAGCCGCCCTCACAGTCCGCACTCGCGCCTATGCCGACGCCGGAGGCCTCGACGAGGACTTCTTCGCCCACATGGAGGAGATTGACCTCTGCTGGCGCATGCAGCTCCAGGGATGGCAGCTGTGGGCTGTGCCTCAGTCTGTTGTCTACCATCTCGGAGGCGGCTCCCTCCCCGCCGGAAACCCCCGCAAAACCTATCTCAACTTCCGCAACAACCTCCTCCTGCTCCACAAAAATCTCCCCGACAGCACACGCCGCCGCAAGCTCTTCGTCCGCCGCCTGCTCGACACCGTCGCTTGGGCCAAATTCGTGGCCACCTTCGACTGGAAAAACGCCGCCGCAGTCTTCCGAGCACATCGCCATTTCAGTCGTATGCGCAAGCGCTACACCGCCCATCCCGACGTCGACCTCCTCGACAGCCGCGCCGACTGCGACATCCTCGTCGACTATTACCTCCGCGGACGCCGCACATTCTGACCCCTGCGGTTTAACAATTTTTATTGCCCTCTCTTTAAACTTATTTCAGCCCCTGAAGTCTTAAGTTAAAAGGAAAATTGATAACTCAATGATTGGATAAATAAGTGGTCAAATTTAATTTATGCGATATGTGCAGTTATTTTTGAGTCAATTTGGCTGCGGAGCGAAGGAGCATAGCGAGCTATGTGACTGAACGACAATGCCAAAGTGGCCAAAAAGAACAAGCATAGCACATAAAAGATAATACCCTTACTTATATCGGTTAAATTTGAACACTTACTTATAATAAACCAACCATTACAAAAACGACCGATTATGCGCAGATTTTTCACCACAATGTTCACCATGCTGCTTTGCGGCACGATGATGACCCAGATGGCCGACGCACAGTCGCGCGGTCGAGGCCGACAGAACGGCGAAGGAGGCTCACGCACCGAAAACGTTCAGCGCCCCTCACGTCAGAACAGCAACCGTCAGGAAGGTTTCTCCCGCCGCGAGAACAACCGTCCCGCCAACATATCCCGTCCCGAAAACAAGCGCCCCGGCAACAACGTGGGCAATTTCCGCCCCGCCAACAACAACAGCGGCAACGGCAACGGCTTCAACCGTCCCGGAAACATGGGCAACCGTGACCAGCACACCGTCAATCCCGGCAACCTCAACCGCCCCGGCAACAACGGCAACCGTCCCGGAAACGGCAACAACAACGGCTCCGTGA
>JAXJRL010000002.1:0-52824 GCA_036310635.1 Muribaculaceae bacterium
CCGAGCGTCCCTACATGGGTCGATAGATGGGGTGGCGTCGCTGTTGGCGAGGGTGTGGAGGAAGCTGACGGCTTCGGGGATGAGGGCGGGGGTGAGGGGCTGGAGGACTGCCTGCGGGTAGAGGGCCTGGAAGCGGTTGAGGTGGTTGCGCTTCTTGTTCATGGCGTGGCCGGTGAAGGTGGCGAGGGTGTGGATGTCGTAGAGATAGTCGGCCCAGTCGGGGAGTGGCTCGGGGATGGTACCGGGGGCCGCGGCGAGGATGTAGGGGATGACGGGCTCGGGTACGGCGGTGAGGAGGAGGGGTATGGAGCGTGAGTGGCAGTAGCGCTGGAGCATGGGCAGGGATGCCGACAGGGGGAGGGCTCCGACGGGCGGCAGGAAGGCTGTCTGCGGGGGCGTGGTGAGCGACAGTGCCTTGATGAAGAGGGTGGACTGGGCGATGGCGTACTGGTAGCGGTACCAGGGCTGCCAGATGAGTAGGTTGCCGACGGTGTAGTCGCAGATGGGCACGGGGGCCTGCGCAAGGAAGGGGGCGATGCGGGGGATGGCGTCGGCGGTGATGGGTCGGAATGTGAGGGTGGCTGCCGGGCGCTGAGCCGTGGCGTATGCTGTGGTGGTGAGTTCCATAGTTGATGAATTGAGATATGTCTCTATGGAACGCTCAGGGGGGCTCGGTTGTTCGTGCCGGGGTCAGAAGTGGAGGTAGCGGTGCGAGAGGATGGCGAGGAGGGTGCTTGCGGCGATGGTGATGAGAGTGGCGGGGAGCGCGGCGACGCCCATGGGGAAGAGGATGTACTCGAAGATGAGAGTGTGCATTAGGTAGATGCCGAGCGAGGCCGTGCTGACGACCGTGATGGCGCGTGCGAGCCATGCGGGGGTGTCAAGGAGGCCGCGTGCGCAGAGCGAGAAGAGGGCGAACCAGAACACTGACATGGCCATCTGATTGATGGACAGGTCGTTCCATAGCGTTTCGGCGTAGCCCCATCGGTTGGCGGTGATGAAGAGACGGATGCCCACGGGCACGGCCACTATGAAGATGGCGGCGAGGACGAGGAAGCGGCTTCGCGGCGGCAGGGATATGAGGGGATAGTGGGTGAGGTAGTATCCGGCCACGAGGAAGCCTATGAAGCCGTAGAAGGGGCCCACGACGGTGTAGAGCGGGTTGCAGTACGTCTGCTGGATGACCCAGGGTGTGAGGCCTGAGAATGCCCATGCGGCGAGGAACCAGCGGAGCTGACGGGGGGAGGCGGAGGTGATCCAGGGAGAGATGACCGGGGCGATGAGATAGAGGCCGGTGAGGCCGTAGAGGAACCATCCGGCGCCCCAGGTGGGGGCGAAAGGCAGGTATAGGAGGGCCTTGGTGAGGTCGTAGTTTGGGGATACGTGCCACTGGACCAGGGCGTAGACCACCGACCAGACGATGAACTGGGGGATGTAGGTGCGGAAGCGGCGGCGATAGAAGGCGCCGGCGGAGGGGCGCACGGGGAAGATGAGAGAGCCCGAGGCCATGATGAAAGGCATGGCCGAGCCGATGAAGAGCTTGATGAAGTTGGCCTGCTCGAGGGTGAGGTATTCGAGATAAGTGTGCGACACCACAATGGAGTAGACGGCGAGCACCCTGACGAGGTCGAGCCAGAGGATGCGGCCTGTGGCGGGGTGGGGGGCAAGGAGAATGTTGGCGGGAGCTGACATTGTGTGTTTGCGGGTGGCGCGGTGGGGCGTGGCGGTTACTTGAGGGACTTGTGGCCTGTGGGTGGAGTGGCGGTGGTGGATGTGAAGGTGGTGCGCTCGGTGTCCTTGTAGAGGTCGAGAGCTGAGCGCATGGAGGTGATGAGCGCTGCGCGGAGCTCAGGGGGCTCGAGGACGGTGATCCTGGGGCCGTAGGAGAGGAGCTCGTTGACGAGGTCGTCGGTGATGCGCATGTTGTAGTAGAAGATAGAGAAACCGTCGTGGACCGACTCCTGCTGAGAGTGGTGGAGTGGGAGGTCGCGGAAGTAATTGGCCTGTCGGTGGTCGGTGCGGATGGCTATGCGCTTGGGCTGGTTCTGGGTTACGACGATACCGAAGGCGTCGCGGAGGTACTCGGCGGGAGAGAACGTGGCGGGCATCTGGAAAGTCTCCTGGCGGTGGGTGACGGCGCTCATGCGGTCGAGGGCGTAGGTTTTGATTTTGCGCTCGGTTACGTTCTGTCCGATGACGTACCAGCGCTGTTTGAAGGCCTTGAGGAAGTAGGGCTCGTAGACGACGGCGCGTGTGGGACGTGAGCGGGCGTAGTTGTGGTAGTCGAAGGAGATGCGTCGCGACTGGCGGATGGCTTCGATGACGGTGCCGAGGTGCTCGCGTGCGGAGGGGACGTCGTCGACGAAGATGCGGTCGGCGATGTCGGAGGCGGCAGTGAGGGCCTCGTTGACGGCCTTGGTGTTGAGGAGCCAGTCGGTGACGGAGCGGTTGTGCTCGTCTTCGTCGGCGATGTAGTACTCGTAGGTGGCGGGGTCGCAGGCGATGCGGACGTGGAAGAGCTCCTCGATGGCGGCGCGGTAGTTGTAGAGGGTGCGGCGGCAGAGCGGCGCTCCATCGGAGATGCCGCTCTGCTGCCAGCGTTCAGAGAGTTCGCGACGTGAGATTCGGCCTCGGCGTTTGATGGTGTCGAGGAACCAGACGTAGCGGTTGAAGAGGTCTTTTGACATTTAGGGGATGGATTAGTCTTTGGCCGGAGCTTTGTGTCCCACGGAGAGGAGCAGGAGGCCGATGATGGTGTACGCGGCGTTGATGAGGAGGAGCTCGAAGCTGGTCTCATAGCCGACATAGGTGCGGAGGGCCCACTGGGTAACCCATGAGAGAGCGGGGGCCAGGATGCAGACTGCGGGCACGAGGCGGTCGCGGACGGGGCGACGGCCGAAGAGGCCGAAGACGAAGAGACCGAGGATGGGGCCGTAGGTGTAGGAGGCGAGGGTGTAGACGGCCGAGATGGCGTCCTCCTCGCTGAGGTAGTAGAAGGCGATGATGACGAGGCCCATGATGGCCGACATGGCGACGTGGACGAACTTGCGGGTGCGTGTGAGCTGGCGGTCCTCCTGCTTCTTGTGTGCGCCGAGGATGTCGACGGTGAAGGAAGTGGTGAGGGAGGTGAGGGCCGAGCCGGCGGCGCTGTAGGCGGCTGAGATGAGGCCGAGGACGAAGAGGATGCCTACGACTACGGGGATGTCGGAGTGGGTGGCGACGATGCCGAAGATGTTGTCGGTCTTCTCGGGGATTTCGATGCCCTTCTGCTCCATGAAGAGGACGAGGAGGGTGCCGAGCATGAGGAAGAGTGCGATGACGAAGAACTGGGTGATGCCTGAGACGATCATGTTCTTCTGGCTCTGGCGTGAGTCCTTACAGGCGAGGTTGCGCTGCATCATGTCCTGGTCGAGGCCGTTGGTGGCGATGGCCATGAAGACGCCGGCGAGGAACTGCTTCCAGAAGTATGTCCCCTCCATGGGGTTGTCGAAGAAGAACATGCGCGAGGTGTGGTGGCCGGTGATGGCCTTGACGGTGTCGGAGAAGCCGTAGCCGAGGTTTGTGGCCACGAAGTAGATGCAGAGGATGACGGACATGATGAGGCAGAAGCTCTTGAGGGTGTCGGTCCAGATGAGAGTTTTGACGCCACCCTGGACGGTGTAGAGCCAGATGAGTGCGATGGTGACGATTACGTTGAACTCAAAGGGGATGTGGAGCGGGCCGAAGACGAGGATCTGGAGAACGGCGCAGACCACGAAGAAGCGGACTGCGGCTCCGAGCATCTTGGAGACGAAGAAGAACCAGGCGCCGGTCTTGTAGGTTTTCTGGCCGAATCGGTCCTCGAGGTATCCGTAGATGGAAATGAGGTTGCGCTTGTAGAAGAGGGGCACGAGTACGTAGGCGATGGCGAAGTAGCCGACGATGAATCCGAGGACCATCTGGAGGTAGGCGTAGCCCTTGTGGACGACCATGCCGGGTACGGAGATGAAGGTGACGCCTGAGATTGCGGCGCCGATCATGGCGAATGCCACGAGGCCCCATGGGGCCTGGCGGTTGCCGTTGAAGAAGGTGGAGTTGTCGCTGCCTCGGGAAGCGAACCAGCTGATGCCCATCAGGAGCATGAAGTATGCGGCGATGGTGATGATGATGATGGTAGTCACGGGATTATGTGGTTTTTTAGGGTTTTAGGAGAGTGGGGATTACTCGGCGTAGAGGAGATAGGGTTTGCGCTGCTGGCGGAACTTGGCCACGTCGTCGGCCCAAGTGGCCTTGATTTCGTCGGCAGACTTGCCGTCGATGATCATCTGGCGGATGTCTCCGCGGCCGATGAGGAGCTCGAAGAAGTTGCGGAAGAACTTGTCCTGGGGCATTCCGAGGTCGCGGTATGCGTCGATGATGTAGTTGAGGTTGATGCCCTGGGCGATGGCGTCTTCGTAGCCGATTCCGCGGAGGTCAACGCCGTAGCAGTGCTGGTCGAGTTGGGGCGGGTTTTTGGCGCCGGGGACGCTGCGGGGAGTGAAGTCGAAGTCGCGCGCCTTCATGTCGGGGTGTCCGTAAACCTCGAATGGGAAGTCGGTTCCGCGTCCGAGGCTGACGGGTGTTGCCTCGAAGTAGCAGATTGATGGGTAGAGGTAGATTGACTTCATGGTGCGGAGGTTGGGGGAGGGGGCGATGGGGAGGGAGTAGCGTGTCTGGTGGGTGTAGCCGAGGACGGGGACCACTTTGAGTTTGACCTTCTGGCCGTTGTTGAGCCAGCCTTCGCCGTTGGCCATGAGGGCGAGCTCGCCGAGGGTCATGCCGTGGACCACGGGGATGGGGAGGCCGCCGACGCCGCTCTTGTACTTCATGTCGAGGATGGGTCCGTCGATGTACATGCCGTTGGGGTTGGGACGGTCGAGGACTACGAACTCCTTGCCGTTCTCGGCTGCGGCGTTCATGAGTGATACCATGGTGACGTAGTAGGTGTAGTAGCGGAGGCCTACGTCCTGGATGTCGCAGACGATGACGTCGATCTGGTCCATTGTCTCCTGAGAGGGGCCTCGTTTTTTGCCGTCGTAGAGCGAGGCGATTTTGATGCCGGTCACGGGGTCGACGCCTGAGCTGACGTGTTCGCCGGCGTCGGCGTTGCCGCGGAATCCGTGTTCCGGGGAGAAGATGGCGCGGACGTCGAGGCCGTTCTCGAGCATGATGTCGAGGGTGTGTTTGTCGCCGACCATGCCGGTGTGGTTTGAGAACAGGGCGATACGCTTGCCCTTGAGGTCGTTGATGTACTGGTCGGTGCGAGCGGCCCCGACGGTGATGTGAGAAGCATTGGCGGCGACGCATGTTAGGAGCGCCAAGGCAGCGGCCAGGATTACTTTTAGTCTCATTGCAGTAAAAGGGTGTCTTTTATGGATTGGTATTTAGATGAATGCGATGGTGTCGCGGAGCCGCGAACGTGGGGTTCGGAGCGGTTGCTGATGGCATTTTTGAGCTCCGAGATAGGATTAGACGCCGGGTGCGGCTATGCAAAAGAGCCCGGAGGGGATGGGCAAAGAAATTTCACCGTCAAAGGTAGTGTATTTTTGCGAGGCGGCCGCACTAAATTATGTGCACGAATATTAATAAATATTAAATGCGATATAAAATTTGCGAGTAACGGGAAAAAGGTGTAATTTTGCATCGCAAAGACGGGGTATTAGCTCATCTGGTAGAGCGCAACACTGGCAGTGTTGAGGTAAGCGGTTCGAGTCCGCTATACTCCACAGACGGCGAATCTTGAGAGCAATCAAGGTTCGCTTTTTTGTGTTTGAGGAAAAAGTGAGATATTTGTGATGTAATTAAAATTTTAAGATATATGAAAGTATTGGAATATAAGAATTATCATGGGAGTGTGGAGGTTGATATTGAGGGCAATGTGCTCTATGGCAAGGTTTTGGGCCTTGGAAAGAATGTGCTGATTTCTTACGAGGGGCGCACTGTCAGCGAGTTTTATCAGAGCTTTAAGGACGGCGTTGACGCTTATCTGGGGGATTGTGTCGCCGCTGGCATTGAGCCGGAGATTTCCTTTGGCGGGGTTGTAAGGAGGGCTGATTTGGCTGTGGCGGGTGTGGCGATTGATTGAGGTGAAGGGCGGCGGGATTCGACATTCCGAAAAATAGGCTAAAAAACAAAAACGGCTTGTAGGTTTTTGACCTGCAAGCTGTTTTTGTGGGGGTGAGAAGACTAAAGGCCTCGATTTTCCAGACATAATAGCCTGTAAATCGGGAGTTTGAACATGCATTATTTGTCGTTGTTGTCCCGATTTTGTCCCGGTTCCAATATTTTTGCAGCCCAGGGCAAAACTTCGTCGACATATTGCTTGATGAGTCTTCCATTTGAAAGACGATATTGTATTTGAGCCATGTGCCCGTCGACAGAGTTATCGTAAACATACAGTCTGTCAACAATGGGTGCTACCAATCGGCAGTTGGATAACGATTTACTATAACGACTTACAATTTTGGTAATTGGCACATCGTGACCTCCCTCAATAACACGTTTTGCAATTCTTGCCGCATTAATCATTGGAGTTGAAGTCCCTACGAAAAAAAATCTTATAAAGAATCCATGCTCCTTAGCCCTAATGATAAAATCTATTTTCTCTTGAGAAGAAAATACAGTTTCGAAGACGAAAGATTTTCCGACTCTCAAACAGGACTCTCTCAGATTGGAGCAATATTCAGCCGCCTTAAGAACGGATTGTGCTGAGTTCCAATCGCCAAATACGTCTTTAGCAACGTTGTCAGGGTTGATGTACAACGTTCCCTCAGCCCATTCGTGATGCAGAAATTGGGTGGTGATTGTGGTCTTGCCTGAGCCGTTAGGACCGGCTATAACAATCATTTCAGGCCGGTGTTCATTCATTTCGAAGCGAATTTATTCTGGTCTTCCAGTGATTCTCTATTTCATTGAAATAATGCTCCTGGCTCTCTTCATATCGTTTTTGAGCGGAAATAGCGCGTTCACGGGCATCTTCGGCAGCGGCTTCCATGATGGCATGGAGCTGTTCGTCGGTCGGATCCTGACCGCTATTAAAGCGGTAGCTGTTTAGTTCGGATTTTGTCATACGCAAACTGTTTGATATTGCAAATATAACAATATTTCCCGGTAAAAGGGATGTATGGCAGTTATAAAAACAAAAGCAGCTTGTAGGTTTTTGACCTGCAAGCTGTTTTTGTCGGGGTGAGAAGACTCGAACTTCCGACCTCCACGTCCCGAACGTGGCGCGCTGCCAACTGTGCTACACCCCGATGGTGCTGAGCCTCCCGGAGGGGGAGTGCTTTCGTTAGCAAGCGCAAAGGTAGTCTTTTTTTTTCAATCTGCAAAATATTTGGATGGGTATCGGAACCTGAAGGGCAGGGAATGTGTTTAAATAGGGCATATGAGTGTATGTTATAATTGATTGGGGTCTATTCAATTATAAACTGCAATTGAAACTATTAACGGCATTTGAAGCTATAATGCATTTGAAGCTATAATGCAGTTGAAGCTATAATGTGTCTAAAACTATTTAAACGCGGTAAATATGAGCAGATTAATTCTTTTGCGCCACGGGCAGAGCCTGTGGAATCTTGAGAACCGTTTCACGGGTTGGACAGATGTGGACCTGACTGAGGAGGGCAGGCGTCAGGCGGCGGAGGCCGGGCGGAAGCTGGCGGCTGCGGGGGTTCTGCCGCAGTACTGTTTCACGTCGTTTCTGAAGCGTGCGATACACACGCTGTGGATAGCGCTTGAAGCTATGGACAGGGTTTATGTTCCTGTGGTGAAGGACTGGCATCTGAACGAGCGTCACTATGGGGCTCTGCAGGGGCTGAACAAGGCTGACACGGCGCGGAAATACGGTGACGAGCAGGTTCACATCTGGCGCAGGAGTTATGATGTGGCGCCGCCTGCGCTGACGGTGGACGATGCGCGGTATCCGGGCAATGAGGCGATGTATGCGGGTCTGACTGCGGAGGAGTTGCCGCTGACGGAGTCGCTTGCTGACGCTGTGGGGCGTGTGAGGCCGTGCTGGGAGGAGCTGATTGTGCCTGCTCTGCGGGTGTATCCGGATGTGATGGTGGCGGCGCATGGCAACAGTCTGCGAGCGCTGGTGATGATGCTGAAGAAGCTGACTCCGGAGGAGATTGTGGGCGAGGAGATACCTACGGGTGTGCCTCGCATCATAGAGCTGGACGGGCGTCTTGGGTATGTTTCGGACAGGTACCTTTGAGCGGCAGGGGGGATCAGCCGAGGATGATGTAGCAGATGACGGACAGGGCTGCGAGCATGGCGCCTATGAGGCTCTCGAAGGGAATGAGTCTGAGGCGCGCTCGGATGTCGAGTTCGGCCACGCCGCCGGTGGCGTGGAAGAATGAGCCGTGGGGCATGTGGTCGAAGACGGTGGCGCCGGAGTTGATCATGGCTGCTCCCCAGACGCCGCTGATGCCTGTGGCGAGGATGATGTCGGAGAAGGATGCGGAGGCCACGGTGGCGCCGGCGGTGGTTGAGGCTGTGGCTGCCGACATGAGCATGCCTGAGACGGGTGCGAGGAGCATGTCGCCGATGCCGGCGCGGCCGAGGAGGTCGACGATGATGTCTTTCATGCTTGAGGCTTTGATGATTCCGGCGATGGTGCCCGTGCCGATCAGGAGGACTGCCACGCCGGTCATTTTTTCGAGTCCGTATTTGAGGCTTGCACCGGCTTTGCGCCAGCATCGGGTGGCGAGGAGGCCTGCTACACCGCCGACGGGGAGGGCGACGAGGGGGTCAACGGCTATGCCGGCCACTGGTCGCAGGGCCAGGAGTGCGATGGCCACTACGGGGCCGGCTATCGAGGCGAGGAATGAGGGGCCTTTGTGGGTCTGCGTTTCGTCCTGGCTGAGGGCAGGGTCGCCCTGGAGGACGGCGCCTCCGAGCATGGACGGGCGTGAGGCGAAGCGGCCGACGACGTAGACGGTGAATAGGAGTGTGAGGACGGCAGGGATGAGGTTGGCGTACATCACGGAATAGAGGTCGGCGTGGAAGTTTTCGGCGGCGATGATGGTGTTGGGGTTGGGTGATATGACGTTTCCGCACTTGCCGCCGCCGATCATCATGAGGAGGAGGGCCGAGGGGGAGAGTTTTAGGCGCCGGCCTATGGTGAGGGCTATGGGTGCCACGGTGATGACTGCCACGTCGATGAATACGCCGATGGCTGTAAGGAGCATTGTGGCGAGTGCGAGGGATAGGTAGACATTGCGTGTGCCGAGGCGGTCGACGATGGTGTTGGAGATGGTTCCGGCGGCTCCGGTGACTACGAGCATGCCGCTGAGGACGCCAGCGGAGAGGATTCTGACTACGGCGGGTGTGACATCGTTTACGCCGGAGATCATGAGGCTAACTGTGTAGGAGAGGCTGAATCCGCCTATTAGTCCTCCGGCCAGAGCGCCGAGCATGAGGCTGTAGACCGGTGACAGTTTTTTGACAATCAGAAATATGGCCAGGAGGAGGCCGATGAGGGCGCCGAGAGCGGACATGGTATGGGTGTGGGAATTAGGGGGTGGGTGTTTCTTGGATTTAAGGCGGGGAGGAGGAGATGGTGGAGGGTCAGAGGTTGACGGCGTGGACGAGCTGTCGGACGGTGCGACGGATGTTTTCGGCGGCGTTGTCGGGGTCCATTGCTTCCTCAAGGGTGCATGGACCCTGGACGATGGGGAAGACTGCGGCGAATCCGGCCTGGGCGAAATCTGTGCCCGGCACCACGCTGCCGCCGATGGCCACGACGGGAACGCCGCGTTCGCGTGCGGCACGTAGGACGCCGGCCGGGGTTTTGCCCATTGCTGTCTGGTGGTCGAGACGTCCTTCGCCAGTGATTACGAGGTCGGCGCCGTTTAGTCTGTCGTCAAAACCAACAGCATCGAGGACCATTTTGATTCCAGGGACGAGTCTGGCGCCGAGGAATGCTCTGAAGGCGAATCCGAGGCCGCCAGCGGCACCGGAACCGGCTTCGTTTTGTTTGTCGTAGCCGAGGGAGCGTGCGGCGACATGGGCGTAGTTGCGCATTCCGGCGTCGAGTGCTTCGACCATCTGAGGGGTTGCGCCTTTCTGTGGGCCGAATACGGCAGCTGAGCCTTCCGGGCCGCAAAGGGGGTTGTTGACATCGCAGGCTGCGGTGAAGCGGACGTCGCGGAGGCGTTTGTCGACTTCGCTGAAATCAATGTGTGCCACTTTTGCGAGGTTGGCGCCGCATCCGTCGAGTAGTGAACCGTTGGCATCGTAGAAGCGGTATCCGAGGGCCTGGAGCATTCCCATTCCGCCGTCGGTTGTTGCGCTTCCGCCAATGCCGATTAGGATTTCGCGGCAACCGGCATTTAGGGCGTCGGCAATCATCTGTCCGGTGCCGTAGGAGCTTGCTGCCATTGCGTTGCGGCGCTCTGGCTGGACGAGGGTAATGCCGCTTGCGGATGCCATCTCCATGACAGCTGTGCCGTTTTCGGGCGCGAAGCCGTAGATGGCCTGGAAGGTGTCGCCGAGAGGACCGCTGACGGAGACGCAGCGCTGAGAGGCACCGAGCGCTTCCATAAGGGCTTCGGCAGTTCCTTCGCCGCCGTCGCCCACGGGAACGACGTCAGCATCAATTCGGGTGCCGAAGTCGGCTGCGGCCAGTCTGACGCCGTCGCGGCATGCTTCGCCGACGGCCATGGATGACAGCGAGCCCTTGAATGAGTCGCAGGCAATAACGATTTTTCGGGTTTTCATTGATTTTCAGATTGAAATATGGGTCGGCGTGGAGCTGGTTAGCGAGTTAGAGGTTCGAGGATGTCGAGGATTTCGGCTGCGGTCATTCGACGGCGTTGGCGCATGTCGGCAGCGAGGCGTTCGGCCAGATTCTGGACGGCCTGGTGGGTGAACAGGCGTGTGCAGGTGTCGCTGACTCGGCCGTATAGGGCTTCGATTTCGTCCTCTTCGAGGGAGCAGACGTTGACGGCTTCGTCGTGGACCATGGCACGGAGCATGGAGGCAGCCTGGGATGAGAGGGCTCGTTTCTGGCCAACGTAGCTGCGGCACATGGCGTTGGAGACGAGCATGGCTGAGGCGAGTTCGAGCTGCTTGAGCATCTGCCGCCAGGCGAGGCGAGCTGAGAGGCGCGGGTTTCCGGCAAAGAAGAAGTCGGGGGTGAGTTCGAGGCCGGCACCGGGGTCGGAGTCGAGGTTCACGGCCACCATCTGGTCTTCGCCGTCCCAGACGGTAATGGCCACGGCCATGCCTGCGAGGCCGAGCGCGCGGTCGGATTCATCGTTGTATTTAAGTGCCGTTTTCTGCATGATGATGTGGGATTAAGTATATATAACTTGTGACGGCTAAAAGCCGCCACAAATTAAAACAATACCTGTAATGAGTTAGTTTATAACCATGATTTTGGTCACGGCTCCGGACTTGTCGTCGCCGTCGCTCTGGGAAGCGAATACGTAGTATACTCCGGACTTGACGCGCTCGCCAGCGGCATTGCAGCCGTCCCAGACCATCATACCGCCTTCGGATCGGCCCTGGAAGAATACGTTGCCTGCCGCGTCGGCAATCTTTACGAGAGAGTTGTCCTTGAGGCCTTTGATGGTAATCCAGCCTGTGAAGTCGGGTTTAACGGGGTTGGGGTATGCGTAGACGTCGGAAAAGTCGTCGGCGGCGGGAGCCGACATTGAGTTGTAGGAAATGAGGCCCGATGCGAGGCCGAAGTAAACGACGTTGCTGTTGGGGTCGCAGTACACGGCGTAGACGGAGTTGGAGGGGAGGTCGGAATTGCTGGTGGTGAAGTTTTCCAGGATTTTGTCGCCTGAGGGGCTAACCAGGTATACACCTGAGTTTTCGGTAGCAATCCACTTGCGGTTTGAGGCGTCGACGGCGATGGCGTTGACCTGCTCGCTTTCAAGGAGATAGTCGGCATAGTTGGTGCCGTCGTTTCGGGGGACTTTGATACGGGTGAATGTGAAGTTGGGCTTGGCCACATCCTGGGGGTTGGGGATGGATATGACTCCGGAGCTCGTTCCGAACCAGATGTCACCATTCTTGTCCTCGGCTGCGCAGATCCATGTTGTAGGTTTGAAAGCCACGCCGTCCTGGTCGGTGCAACCTTCGAGCTCGAAATAAGTGTCGTCGCTGGTGTCGCCATAGGTGCCTTTGGTGTCGGTTACGCAGAGGGCGGCTTGATCCTTGCCCATCCAGTTGAACATGTAGTTTGACTTGGAAGAGAATATGGAGCCGAGGTCCTTGTCGCCGATGTCCTTGCCTAAGTGTGCGGATTTCTGCCAGCAATCTTTGGTGACTTTTGAGAGGTCGTCATCGAGGTATTTTCGAGGCAGCATCACGTATGGAGAGTAGACATTGTAGTTGGCATTGAAAATCCAGCATCCAACCCAAAGGTTGCCTTCGGGGTCGAAGTTCACGTCGTATGCCAGGGCGCCACGCTGTGAGGGGTTGCCCCAAAAGGTGTACATAGGCATGTTGGCGCACTCGAAATGGGCTATGACTTCGTTGTTCTCAATTACGAACACACCTTCAATATAGTTGCCAATGAAATATCGGTCGGGGTTCTTTGGGTCAACGGCAATTCGCTGGCAACCGCCGAACATTCGCTTGTTTGTCTCGGTTTGTAAGGCTTTGAGGTCGTTTTTAACGAGTTCCACGTTGAAGGCAGCGGCGTCGTGAGGTTTGCCGTCGATCAGGACGTCTGTACGCTGCATAACTGCGATTTCATTGGGGTGGCCAATGGATTTGTAGCGAGTGTCACCGAGGTTGGAGAGGTAGATGCGTTCGCCGTTCTTGGATCCAACGATGTAAGCCACTTCTTTGCAGGTGATTGCTTCGGGCTTGGCCTTGTCAGCGAGGACGGTTACAGATCCGTCGTCGGCGATGGAGTAGTTGCCGAGGCCGTCGATGTTTGCAGCCCAGATGGATTTGGGGCCTTGATACATGCCTACGATCTGACCGGCAATGGGCGCAGGCAGGGTGAGGTCAATGGTTTTCTGACCGTTTTTGTCAAAGACGGCAACTGAGGATTTGCTGACGGCGGTGAAACCGCCATCGGCATTTAGCCGGAGGGGCTGGATGGTGTTGGTGAAGAGAGTGTCGGTTCGGGTGATGTATCCGTACTTCCAGTCAAGGTTGTGTCGGACCACCTCTTTGCCGTTCTGGCTTACATACACGATGTCATCGCCAAGGGTTATGAGTTGCTGTCCGCGAGCTCCCGGGCCATAAGGTGGAAATTTGTCAATGGTGTTGTGGCGTCCATCGACGGGAGCCTTACGGAAGCCTGCGTTTGCATGGTCGAGGATGAAGATGTTGTCATGGGCCACGGTAACGCCGGTTAGTTTGACTCCGAACATGCCGGATTCAATGACGTGGTGGTTCTTTTCGTCGAAAATCACGAGACCGAAGTCGGTGGCGACGTAAATCTTGCCGCCGGCGAAAGCCACGTCGTTGATTCCCTTTGTGGATGCAAGCGATGTAGCGGCGATGTCGCCGAGGTTGGTAACAGAATCGTCGGTTATGTCGATCAGGTCGATGTTTCCTGTAGCGTATGCCACCAGGAGGGTGTTGCTGTCCTCGTTGAGGTAGACCTGGGTGATGTCGGTGTCGGAGAGTTTGTTACGTGTGGAGTAGCTGTAGGTTTCGTTTGACTGTTTGTCGAAGGAGTACAGACGTTTTGCGGACACGTAGTAGACTTTGTCCTTGGTGTCAACGACGTTGGAGATTGACATGCCGTCAAACAGAGGGAAGAGGTTCCACTGGCCAACGTTGCGCTGAGCCTGAACGGCCTCGCTAGCAGCGAGGGTGCAAATCAGGGCCACACAAATGCCATAGAAATGTTTACGTATCATATCGTGATGTTGGTTATTTTTTATTGCTTATGATTGGTTTGGTCTTGTGCAAGATAACGGGATGCTGTGTCAGCCGAGGAGACGGACTATTAGCTTGGCTGTGGCGCGGCCGCGGTGGCTGATGGCATTTTTTTCGTCGGCCGATGCCTGTCCGAAGCTTTTGTTCCATCCGTCAGGCACGAACACGGGGTCGTAGCCGAAACCGCCATCACCCATCGGTGCGTCGGCGATGGAACCTTCGACCACGCCTTCGAAACATTCGGGTTCCTGGCCGGGGTAGACGAGGGCCATGACGGTTCTGAACCTTGCGGTGCGGCGTTCTGAGGGAACGTTTTTCATGTTTTCGAGCAACAGGCGCATGTTGGCCTGTGAGTCATGGCCTTTGCCGGGAGCATAGCGTGCGGAGTGCACGCCGGGTGCGCCTCCGAGCGCATCGACTTCGAGGCCGGTGTCGTCGGCAAAGCAGGCCAGGCCGTAACGCTCGGTTACCCACATGGCTTTGGCGATGGCGTTTCCGCGCAGCGTGTCGGCATCTTCGGGGATGTCGTCGTGGCAATCTATGTCATTGAGACTGAGAATGTCGAGGCGGGAACCTGCTATTTCGCGCAGTTCCTCGAGCTTGTGGGCGTTGTTGGTGGCAAATACTATTTTTTCGGACATACGTAGGTGCTCAGATTAAAGCGAATAAGTAAATGTAAATTTGTGTTGGGCACTTACTTATTTGGCTGGCGCATGTTTCGCCATACTTGTAAACGCAGTTATGGTCATTTTATTGTGTGGCAATGTTGCGAGGATGATGCTCGAGGATTTCGGTGCGGAGTCGGGTGGTGTCCACATGGAGATAAATCTCGGTGGTGGCAATGCTTTCGTGTCCGAGCATCATCTGGATGGCGCGGAGGTTGGCCCCGCCTTCGAGGAGGTGTGTGGCGAATGAGTGCCGCAGAGTGTGGGGCGACACTTGTCGGCTGATGCCTGCCCGGAGGGCAAGCTGTTTGACGAGGTTGAAGACCGCCACGCGCGACATGGAGCCTCCGAGACGGTTAAGGAACACGCAACCTTCGCTTCCGGGTTTGGCGCGCTGGCTTTTGCGGGGGCCGTTGATGTATGCGGCTATGAGGCGTTCGGTTTCCTGTGCCATGGGCACGAGGCGCTGTTTTGAGCCCTTGCCGGTCACCACAACAAAGCGGTTGTCAAAATTGATTTGGTTGAATTGCAGTGCGCACAGTTCGCTGACGCGCAGACCGCAGCCATAGAGAGTCTCGATTATGGCTCTGTTGCGGACGGCATTGGCGCCGCTGTTGTCTGCGGCTGTGCAGATGCTGTCCACTTCGTCGATGGATAGGACGGCGGGGAGGTGCAGGCCAATCTTGGGGCTTTCGATGAGCAGTGTTGGGTTGGTGTCAATCTCTTTCTCCATTATCAGGTAATGGTAGAAGGCTTTGATTCCGGAGAGGATGCGGGCGCGGCTCCGTGCGCTGACACCTACATCGTTAAGTGCGGCCATAAAGGCTTCCAAATCTGAGGGAGAGAGGCGACGCAGGGGTTGGTCGCCGTCGGCATCGAGCCATGTGGCGAGTTTGGCCACATCGGCGAGGTATGCGGCGCGTGTGTTGGCGGGCGCCCCTCGTTCGAGCGTCAGGAAGTTGTTGAAGCGTGCAAGAAATCCGATGTGATGTGATGAGTGGGGAGCCATTTGGTCAGAGAGTGCCCTGTTCAACTTGTGTGGCAATGCGTTCTATCATTTTGTCCTCGCGGTTTTTCTTGGGGTCGTACTTGCCTTTCAGGCTGACGCCGAATAGTTTTCCGAATCCTTGCCAGAAGGCAGCACGGAATGAACCGAGGAAGGCCTTGACGATTTCGTAGCTGCTCTGGTCGGTTTCGCGCTGGATGAGTTTGACGAGGAGTTTGGCCTGTGATCGGGAGAATTTTTTCAGAATGGGTTTGTACTGCTGGAACAGACTTTTCTCCATCTGTTTTAGGTATGCCTCGCGCTCTTTCTGGGTGTCGAAAGTCTCGATGTACTCGTAGGTTTCAATGAGAGTTTCGCGAATCATCTTGGCGTAGGGAAGGAGGATGCGGACATTGCGTACGGTGCGCCAGTAGAACTGCTCTTCTTTCTTGTTTTTGAAGCGCAGAGGCGGATAGACGGTGATGGGGCGCAGGGTGAACAGGTAGGTGGTGTCGCCGTTCTGCACAATCATCTCGGCCTCGGCATAGATGTTGCGGATGATGCGTGGCTGTTCGTCCTTCGGGGGGACATAGTCGGTGTCACGGGCGGCGGCTGAAAGCACGCAGGCGGCAACTGCCAGGAGGACTGACAGCAGCCGTTTCATCACGTGTCCTTTGCTATGTTTTATTGTCATTTCAGAAGAAAAATACGCTCTGCCCGGTGCCCGGGGATGGGAAGGCGCGGGTGGAGGACAGCCTCCACCCGTTCTGAGCCTTAGACCTTAGGCTTGGGCGGATAGTCAATGGTGTAGTGCAGGCCGCGGCTTTCCTTGCGTTCCTTGGCCTGGCGCATGACCAGGTATCCGACGTTGATGATGTTGCGGAGCTCGCAGATTTCGCGGCTGGCCTTTGAGCGCTTGAAGAGTTCCTCGGTCTCGTGGTAGAGGATGTCGAGTCGGTTCCATGCTCGGTCCAGACGGAGGTTGGACCTCACTATACCAACGTAGCTTCCCATGATCTGGTTCACTTCCTTGAGGCTCTGGGTGATAAGGACCATTTCCTCGGGGTGGGATGTGCCTTCGTCGTTCCAGTCGGGGACGTCGGTGCGGATGTCGTAGTGCTTGACGTTCTCGATGGCGTGGCGTGCGGCTGCGTCGGCATATACAACGGCTTCGATCAGGGAGTTGGATGCCAGGCGGTTGCCGCCGTGGAGTCCTGTGCAGGAACATTCGCCCACGGCGTAGAGGCGTTTGATTGAAGACTCGGCGTTGGTGTCGACCTTGATTCCGCCGCAGAGGTAGTGGGCTGCGGGGGCCACTGGGATGTAGTCCTTGGTGATGTCGATTCCGAGGCTGAGGCACTTCTTGTAGATGTTGGGGAAGTGGTGGCGTGTCTCTTCGGGGTCCTTGTGAGTGACGTCGAGATAGACGTGGTCGTGGCCGTGTGCTTTCATCTCGGAGTCGATGGCGCGGGCCACTATGTCGCGGGGAGCGAGTGAGAGACGCGGGTCGTACTTGTGCATGAATTCCTCGCCGTCGAGGTTGCGGAGCACGGCGCCGTAGCCGCGCATGGCCTCGGTGATGAGGAATGAGGGGCGGTCGCCGGGGTGGAAGAGGGCGGTGGGGTGGAACTGGATGAACTCCATGTCTTTGACGGTGCCTTTGGCGCGGTAGACCATGGCGATTCCGTCGCCTGTTGCCACGAGGGGATTGGTGGTGGTTTGGTAGACGGCGCCTACACCGCCGGTTGCCATTACGGTGACGCGCGACAGGAACTTCATGACTTGTCCGGTTTTTTCGTTGAGGACGTATGCTCCGAAGCAGGTGATGTCGGGGGTGCGCCGTGTCACAATCTTGCCGAGGTGGTGCTGAGTGATGATTTCGATGGCGAAATGATGCTCGAAGAGGTCGATGTTGGGGTTGGCTTTTACGGCTTCGATGAGGCCGCGCTGGATTTCGAATCCGGTGTTGTCGGCATGGTGGAGGATGCGGAATTCGGAGTGGCCGCCCTCGCGGTGGAGGTCGAATTCGCCGTCATCGTTTTTGTCGAAGTTGACTCCCCAGCTGAGGAGGTCGCGTATTCCTTCGGGCGCGCCTTTCACCACCTTTTCTACAGCCACGGGGTCGGAGAGCCAGTCGCCGGCGACCATGGTGTCGTGAATGTGTTTTTCGAAGTTGTCAACTTTTAGGTTGGTTACCGAAGCTACTCCGCCCTGGGCCAGGGCGGTGTTTGCTTCCTCGATGTCAGTTTTGCAGATAAGGGCCACTCGGCCGTGTTTTGCGGCCTTCAGAGCGAAGGTCATGCCGCCGATGCCCGAACCTATGACCAGATAATCGTATTCGAGAGTCATTTTACCGGGTTTAGATTGAATAAGAGCCGGTTCCCTAACAACTGTTAAATGCAGGGGTTAGTGATTATCATGAAACCAGCTATGTATAATTCAATAATTCAGATTTAGAAATTTAACAAATCTTATTAATTTAGGCCGATTCGAGTGGTTTAAGTTACCATTCAACGGCCGCTCTTTGGCACTTTTGCCGCCACTCTTCGATCACGATGCCCGCATCGCTCCCTCTTCCTGACGGCAAAATCGCTCAAAGATCGGCCGCCCCTGCATTAACATTTGTTGGGGAGCCGGCTCTAAGATTCGCCTGCAGCCATGCGGGCATGGTGCAAGTCTCCGCAAAGGTACATAATTATCGCCAAAAAAGCAATCGGCATTCAGGCGGCTGAGAGCAAAACGCCAATGGAATAGGCGAGCATGAGGACGGCCGTCATGCCGAGCAGGGGGTTGAGGGCCACGCCTGAGCGGCTCATCACCTTGAGCCACAGGGTGGTGTGGAGGAAAAGGAAGACGGCGGGCACGGCCAGCCAAGGCAGGGGGAGTGTGAGCCAGTACGGTGTCATCAGGGTCACTGCCAGCCAGCCGTTGATGAGATATAGGGTGGAGGAGAATCGGCGTCCGAACTTCACGGCCAGGGTGGTCTTGCCTGAGGCGCGGTCGTCGTCGGCGTCGCGATAGTTGTTGACCAGAAGAACGTCGGCGCCCATGAGGCCGATGGCCATGGAGCCCATGAATGTAGTGAGGGAGAAGAAGCCCGCCTGGATGTAGAAGGTGAGATTGACGGGGATGATGCCGAAGAAGAAGATGACGGCGACTTCGCCCAGGGCATGGCGCGAAAGGGGGTAGGGGCCTGTGCTGTAAGCGAGGACTGCCAGTGCGATGATGATTCCGGCGAGGATGAGCCACCATCCGCCCCAGAACACGAGGGAGAGACCCACTATGCAAGCCAGGGCGAGGACGCCGAATGTGGCGCGGCACATGGCTCGGGGTGTGATGTCGCCTTCGGTGACGCCACGGCGTGGGCCTACGCGGCCCGGGCGGTCGAGGCCGGCCTTGAAGTCGTAATATTCGTTGGCGAAATTAGATGCTATCTGGGCGAGGACGGCGAAAATCAGGCACAGGAGTGCGGGGAGCCATTTGAATGCTGAGGCGTCGAGAGCGAACCCGGAGGCGGCGAAAACTCCGGCGACGGAGACCGGAAGAGTGCGGAGGCGCATGGCCTCGATCCAACATTTGATATTGCCTGATTTTGACATTGCGGGATTAGGTGTTAAATGGCAGGGGTGCCGAATGGTTAATTGTGCTGCTTTCCGGTCATGATGGAGAGGATTAGGGCATCGGTCTGGGTCATGCCGTCGCGGCCGATGGTGGTGAGGTTGCGGATGGTGCGGTCCACGTCCTGGTCGATGATGCCCTCGAGCTCGCTAACGGAGTCGCCTTCCATGGCTACCATTGCGGAGATTACGGCGGTGGACACGCCGCTCGACAGTTTGAGTGAGCAGCTGGGTTTGGCGCCGTCGCAAATCATGCCTGTGAGGTTTGCGGCCATGTTTTTGACGGTAGCGGCCACCTGTTCGTAGCTGCCTCCCATGAGGTAGCAAATTCCGGCGCTTGAGCCTGTAGTGGCCACAACGCATCCGCAGAGCGCGGAGAGGCGGCCGAGTGACTGTTTGATATAGATGGAGGTGAGGTGGCTTAGAATCAGTGCGCGGACTGTTTTCTCCTCGTCGGCGTATGTTTCTTCGGCGTAAATGACCACGGGCATGGTGGCGGCGATGCCCTGGTTGCCGGATCCGGAGTTGGACATTACGGCAACGGGAGCGCCTCCCATGCGTGCGTCGCATGCGGCGGAGGTGTAGCTGAGGATGCGTGAGAAAGTGCTGTCGCCCATGATGTTGCGCTGACGCTCGGAGTGGAGGGTGCGTCCCACGCGGTGGCCGTATGGATCCATGAGTGCGCGCTCGGCGGCGAGCTTGTTGAGGCGGCGGGTTTCGAGGATGAAGCGCAGTTCTTCGACGGGGGTGGTCATGGCAAAGTCCCAGACGGTGCGCAGGGTGAGGCAGTCGAGGCCGTTGTCGGAATCGGCTGCGGTGTCGGAACCGGAGCATACGTTGGGGTCGTTGACGGGTGCGCCGTCCTTCTCGACGCGGATGAAGCGTGTGTGGGCTCCGCAGATGACGGCGCGGCCAGAGTGGCCGTCGGCTCCGCGGACGGTTACGTCGACGTAGAGGACATGGGGGGCGTCTTTGGCAAGTTCAATGGTGATGGCGTTGCTGGCGATGAGTTGCTTGCCGGCTTCGACCTGAGCCTGGTTCACTTCGCTGAGGACTTCGAGACCGAGTTCGGAACGGCCCATCTGTGCGCCGAGGGCGACTGCGATGGGCAGTCCGATCATGCCTGTGCCGGGGATGCCTACGCCCATTGCGTTTTTGATGATGTTTCCGCTGAGGCGGCAGGTGATTTCAGCCACTGCGCGGCGGTCGCCATCCATGGCTTCGGCAGCGCGTGCGGCGGCGAGAGCCACTGCTATTGGCTCGGTGCATCCGACGGCGGGCACCACTTCGTGTTTGATGAGCTGGAGGATGCTCTCCTTGAGTTTCTCGTCGATCATGGTATGGCAGGGGGGATTTTGAGTTGCCTTGGGAGGAATTTTATTTGTGGGCGGGGTCGCAGCTGAGGCCGACGCCGAGGCGTTTGAAGATTTTGTGGTCAACTTCGCCGAGCATGACTGTGGAGTGTGCCTGGCAGCCTTTGAGTTTGGGGAGCTGTTCGAGGGCGCGGCGGCAGTCTTCGCTGTTGGTGCTGAGCACGGCGAGGGCAACGAGGACTTCGTCGGTGTGGAGACGGGGGTTTCGGCCGTTGAGGAACTCGACTTTCATGTGCTGGATGGGCTCAATCATGGACTGTGGTATGAGCTTGACGTGGTGGTCGATGCCGGCCAGATGCTTGATGGCGTTGAGGATGAGAGCGGCGCTGGGACCCATGAGGTCGGAGGAGCCGCCGGTGATGATGGTTCCGTCGGCGAGTTCGATGGCTGAAGAGGGTGCCTGGGTCTGTTCGGCACGTTCGCGTGCGGCGACAACGGGTTTGCGGTAGCTGGTGTCGATTTTGGCCTGTTTGAATAGGAGTGCTATTTTTGAGACTTCGCTTTCGTTGCCGTCGCCGCGCGCCATGCGGTTGAGGGCTGTGAAGTAGCGGAGGACAATCTCGTTCTTGGATGCTTCGCAGCAGACGTCGTTGTCGCTGATGCAGAAGCCGACCATGTTGACGCCCATGTCGGTGGGCGACTTGTAGGGGTTGTGGCCGTAGATGCCTTCGAAGAGGGCGTTGAGGACAGGGAAGATTTCGATGTCGCGGTTATAGTTGATGGCAGTCTGGCCGTAAGCTTCGAGGTGGAATGGGTCAATCATGTTGACGTCGTTGAGGTCGGCGGTAGCGGCCTCGTAGGCGATGTTGACGGGGTGTTTGAGGGGGAGGTTCCATACGGGGAAGGTTTCGAACTTGGCGTAACCGGCTTCGACACCGCGCTTGTTCTCGTTGTAGAGCTGGCTGAGGCAAACTGCCATTTTGCCGCTGCCGGGGCCCGGTGCTGTGACGATTACGAGGGGTCGGGATGTTACGATGTAGTCGTTTTTGCCGAAGCCTTCGTCGGAGTCGATGAGGTCTACGTTTGTGGGGTATCCTTCGATGGTGTAGTGGATGTATGTGGTGATTCCGAGGCGTTTGAGGCGCTGTCGGAATGCGTCGGCGCTGCTCTGTCCGTTGTAGTGTGTGATGCAGACGGAGCCGACGAGGAAACCGCGCTTCATGAACTCCTGTCGTAGGCGGAGGACGTCCATGTCGTAGGTGATTCCGAGGTCGTTGCGCACTTTGTTCTTCTCGATGTCGCGAGCTGAGATTACGATTACGATTTCGGCGTGGTCGCTGAGTTGCTGTAGCATTCGGAGTTTGCTGTCGGGCTGGAATCCTGGGAGCACTCTGCTTGCGTGGTAATCGTCAAAGAGTTTGCCGCCGAGTTCGAGGTAGAGTTTGTTTCCGAATTTGGCGATGCGTTCTTTGATGTGTTCACTCTGAATTTTGAGATATTTGTCGTTGTCGAATCCTTGCTTCACTGTTCCTCGTATTAATTTTAGGTATAATGGGCAAAATTACAAAAAAACTGGGAAATGGCGCCGGTGTGGCGCCATTTAATTGGGGGATGTGTTCAGTCGGTGAGGAGGTCGGGGCGCAGGCGGCGAGTGCGCTGGAGAGCCTGTTCCTGTTTCCACTCGGCTATGCGTGCTTCGTGGCCGCTGAGGAGGATGTCGGGGACGCGCCAGCCGTTGTACTCGGCGGGGCGGGTGTATATTGGGGGTTCGAGGAGGTTGTCCTGGAATGAGTCGGAGAGTGCTGACTGTTCGTCGCCGATTACGCCGGGAATGAGGCGTACGATGGCGTCGGCGATGATGGCTGCGGGGAGTTCGCCGCCGGTGAGGACGTAGTCGCCCACGGAGATCTCGCGTGTGATGAGGTGCTCTCGGATTCGGTAGTCTATGCCTTTGTAGTGGCCGCAGAGGATTATGATGTTGTCGAGGAGTGAGAGTTGGTTGGCCATTGGCTGGTTGAAAGTCTCGCCGTCGGGGGCTGTGAATATGACTTCGTCGTAGTGGCGCTGTGCTTTGAGGGCAGAGATGCAGCGGTCTACGGGCTCGACCTGCATCACCATTCCGGCTTCTCCGCCGAAGGGGTAGTCGTCGACCTTTCGGTGTTTGTTGAGGGTGTAGTCGCGTAGGTTGTGTACGCAGATTTCGGCGAGGCCTTTGTCGCAGGCACGTTTCAGGATGGAGCAGCCGAGGGGCGACTCGAGCATTTCGGGGAGGACGGTGATTATGTCGATGCGCATAATTAAAAGATGATCAAACGATGGTGCAAAAGTACGAAAAATTTGGTTTAGGGCGGGAGGTGGATGTAGGCGGGAGGCGGGGCGCACTGTTAAATAGTGTTTATGTTCATAAATAATATTTAAACAAATATAATAATTCGCTCAGAAAATAAAAAAATGTGGTAAGTTTGTAGGGAATATGCCCTTGAAGCATCAGAGCTTAAAAAGCCGTGGACAAAACGGCCGAAAACAGCTGTGGGAGCGGAAAGGGTGGCGCGAACTGGAGCCGAAAAGGCATTGCAGGGCGCGCAGGCGGGCGACGGAGGTTGCACGCCGTGGCGGAGTATGTGCCTAAGCGCAAGAATGCCAGTGCGATGGACGTTGCTCAAGAGTATGCTTGATATTGTACAAAGCTTACCGGCCAGGAAAAACTGATAGAGAAGAAGAAACAAGTAAAAATATTAATAAACCCTTAAAATCAATCATCACATTATAAGAATAGAAATATACTCAATCTAAAGCCAATCGTAAACCCCAAGCTCCGGGGCAAGGGTGCAAGCTGAGGGCAATGAGTCCGAGCTGCGAGGGAAGAGAGTCTGCTCCCCTCGTGCGAGCCTGAAAAAGGCTCAGCCAAGCTTCCGCGGGACTGCCAGGCGGTCCGGAGAGCCCCGGAAACCAATCATGAAAAAACCATCAAGAAATTATCTAAAACCTTGAATAATCAGCAAACATTTTAATTATGAAGAAACAGCTATTCCTACTGTTGTTTTCCCTCATGACGATAATGGTGCAAGCCCGCGTGGTCACAGGTACTGTGATCGACGAAGAAGACGAGCCGATGATAGGCGTGTCAGTCACCGTGAAAGGTGTAAAGGGCGGTGTAGCCACGGACATTGACGGAAATTATTCAATCAACGTACCCAATGACAAGTCTCAGCTGGTGTTTTCGATGGTGGGCTACAAGCCGGTCACCGTCAGTGTAGGCAGCAAGACGCAAGTGAATGTTACGATGGGCAGCGACGTTGACGTGCTCGGCGAAGTGGTGGTAACCGCCATGGGCCAGAGCCAGGCTAAGGCCAAACTGAACTTCGGCGTACAGGAGCTGAAGGCCGACCAGGTGACCTCGGGCCAGAGCGCCAACTTCGTGAACAGCCTCCAGGGTAAGGTGGCAGGTCTGCAGGTGTCGATGGCGGGTGGTTCGCCCAACTCGGCCTCGCAGATTGTGATCCGCGCCATCTCGTCGATCAACCCGGGCCAGAACAACGAGCCTCTGTTTGTGATTGACGGCATGCCTGTTCGCGGCGGTGCACAGTCCATCGGCGACATCAACCCCTCGGATATCGAAACCATGTCGGTGCTGAAAGGCGCAGCTGCCTCGGCTCTTTACGGCCAGGAGGGCGCCAACGGTGTAATCCTTATCACCACCAAGAGCGGTAAGGAAGGCAAGGTTACGGTGACGGCCAACGGCGGCTGGGAATTCAGCCGTGTGCTGCGCACACCGAAGCTTCAGGATATGTATGTGGGCGGTTCGAACGGCATCTGGACACCGAACGCCAACGGCGGCTGGGGCCCGAAGCTCGGCGCCAATGACACGGCCTATGACAATGTGGGCAACTTCCTGGGCACGGGTTTCATGCAGAAGTATGATGTGTCGCTGTCAGGCGGCAACGAGAAATACTCGGCATACGCATCGGCCAACTATATGGACAACCAGGGTGTGGTACCCAACGACTACCGCAAGCGCATGGGTGTGTTCGTGAAGGGTGAGTTCAATCCTTCGAACGCAGTGAAGATGATGATCTCCACCAACTTCATGGACACGAAGAGCCGCGCGTTTGGCAACTCGATGAAGAGCGTATACGGCTGGGCCATCAACCGCGACATGGCCGACTATCTGGATCCGGAGACCGGACTTCCCAACTGGGCCTGCCGCTATGACGACTGGGACCTGCTGACCAACCTTCAGCGTGTGGATGCCAGCACATCGCCCTACTTCAGCCGCTATCAGGACCGCAGCGAGAGCAAGAGCTCGCGTGTGATCATCAACGGTTCGATAGCCTGGACCCCGATCAAGAACCTGACCCTCACGGGCAAGGTGAACTATGACAAGAGCTGGAGCTCGTATGAGTCGGCAGCTCTTCCCCGCTTCTCGCGCACGGGCAAGGAATTTGTCTTTGACCCGGTTTATGACGCCGAGGGCAATCAGACGGGCACACAGTTCCCGGAGGAAATCCGTCAGCAGTATGACCAGCGTATGGGCGCATATCAGTTCAGCCCGTCGCGTGCAGAGCGTTTCACCGCCCAGGCACTTGCCAACTACTACTGGCGTATCAACGACAACTTCAACCTTAACTTCTTCGCCGGCGCCGAATACACCGAGAGCAACTCATACTCGGCCGGCATGGGCGGTTACAAGTTCGTGCTCGAGGGCGACTTCATCTCGATGAACAACCTGTCGCCGGAATATCTGCAGTACGGCAGCGGTGACTATCAGGTATACCTGAACCACGGCAGCAGCAACAAGTACGGTTACTTCGGCGAAATCCGCGGTGACTACCGGAATGTGATCCAGCTTTCGGTGACCGGCCGTGTTGACGGTTCGTCGAGCCTGAAGCAGTCAGACAAGACACACTATTTCTATCCTTCGTTCACCGGCGGTATCATCTTCTCGGAGCTGTTCAAGCTTCAGAGCAACTGGTTCTCTTACGGTAAGATTCGCGGCAACTGGGCCAAGGTGGGTAAGTCGCCTGGTTCGAACCTGTTCTCGAACAACTACAAGACCTGGACTAACTTCCCCGACGCCGGTATGGGTGTGAACCCGACACTGTCGCGCGCCGTATATCTGGAGCCTGAGATGACCAAGTCGTGGGAGGTGGGTCTTGACCTGCGTTTCTTCCGCAACCGCACTCGCCTGGACATTGCTTACTACAACACCACTGTTGACAACCAGATTGTGACAGTGCGCGTGTCTCCTTCGGCCGGTACCATCCTTCAGACCCGAAACGAGGGTTCGATCGAGAACAAGGGTATGGAATTCACCGCCACCCAGGACATCATCGTGAGCCGCGACTGGAACTGGAGCGCCACCCTTAACGCTTCGTACAACCGCGGCAAGGTGCTGAGCCTTCCGGAGGACGTGGCCGAGCTGACCGGCGGTCAGTACGGTGACATCTTCACATCGGCTTACGCCGGCGAATCGACCACCGGTCTGTCGGGTATCGACTACCTGCGCAACCCGGCCGGCGACATCCTTATCGACGAGGCCGGTTATCCGCGCACCTCGCCTAAGAAGAATTCGTTCATCGGCAACCGTGAGCCCAAGTGCCTGATCGGTCTTGGTTCGACAGTTAGCTGGAAGGACCTGTCGCTCTCGTTCCTGTTCGACGGCCGTATCGGCGGCGACGTGGCCAATATCACCGGCCGCAGCCTTTACAGCAACGGTATGGCGAAGAACCTGGTTAACTACCGCAACCGCAAGGTGGTGTTCAAGGGCGTTGTTGACAATGGCGACGGCACCTACTCACCGAACGAGACCCCGGTTATCCTTGACCAGACTACCTTCAACAACTATATATATAATGTGTCATCGAACTTCATTGAAGACGGTTCTTACCTGCGTCTGAGCTACGTGACCCTTGCCTATGACTTCGCCAACCTGATGAAGCGTCTGGGCTCACGCAACCCGGTCAAGGGCCTGAAGGTTTCCTTCACGGGCCGCAACCTGTTCCTGGCCACGAAGTACTCGGGCGTAGACCCGCAGGTGATGCCGGGCGCATCGAACGGTACCGGCGGCATGGGTGTGGACAACTACTCGGTTCCGACCCTCCGCAGCTTCAACTTCAATGTCAACGTTTCGTTCTAACCCCAAAAGCAGACATACACAATGAACAAGATAAAAGCAATGTTGATGGCGGCCGCAGTAGCAGTGATGGCCACCGGATGCGACGACACGCTGAAGGAAAACGTGAACCCGGACGTGCCGCACGAGAACACGTGTGAGCTGGGTCTGCCGGTTCTGGTTTTCTATGCCGGCCAGGTCAACTATGACCACGCCGAGTACGGCACCTACCTGTCGCAGTGCCTGACAACCATGGGCAAGAGCCAGACCGGTACGTATGCCTACAAGAGCGGCTGGCAGTTCCTGCTTATGAACCGTCACCCGCAGTGGCGCCGCCACTTCTATGACATCGGTGTCAACGCCAAGGAGATGATAGAGAACTCGCAGAAGATCGGCTCGCCCAACTATGAGCTGATTGCGCGCGTGATCCGCCTGATGAGCACCCAGCTGACCACCGACATGTGGGGCGACATGCCCCGCAGCGAGGCCTATCTGAGCAACTCGCCGAAGTATGACACCCAGGCCAGCATCTACAAGTGGATGTTTGAGGAGGCCGACGAGCTGATCAAGCTGTTCGACGATCCCGCCTATGTGGCACCTGAGAACAATGTCACCATCACCGAGAAGCAGGACCGTGTATACGGCGGCGACCTGAACGGCTGGAAGGGCCTGGTTTACGCCATGAAGGCGCGTCTGCTGCTCCGCAACATTCCGAATGTGGACTGCTCGGCAGCTGTGTGCAACAACATAATCCAGACTGCCCAGAAGGCAATCGACACCTGGCGCAGCGGCAACCTGCGCTACGGCGAATGGTTCGGCAACGAGCCTCGCTACAACTTTGACGGCGGTGTTACCGAGTCAAACGCACAGTGGAGCTCGAACCAGCCGAAGATCAACTCGTGGGAGAGCCGCGACAACCAGCTTGAGTCGGCAGTACCCTCGAAGTTCTTCATGGAGACCTGCCTGGGTGTGATAGACCAGGGCAACGAGATGAAGCAGGGCTACTGGGACCGCGAGAACGGTTACGGCAGCGACCCGCGTCTGATGCTGATCATGAAGCCGCGCAAGGGCCCGATCTCTGCATCGAACTCGAACGAGCGTGTGATGCTCCGCTACCTGGAGAACAACATCGGCACCGGCTCAACCTTCAAGCAGACCCACTTCCCCGACCTTTATGCCGGCGCATATGCCGCATCGACCGATGCCTACACTCCGCTGTTCATCATGGAGGAGCTGTACTTCATCCAGGCCGAGGCTTACTACTGGCTGGGCAACAAGGTTAAGGCCTGCGAGCTGGCCAAGGAGGCATCGAAGTGGAACGTGCAGCGTCACCTTGACCGCTACCTGCAGGACTACGGCGCATATCCCCAGGCCGAGGGCAAACCCGGTCCGGCCAGCGCCCAGGAGCGTTTCGAGCGCATCTGCACCGCATTCTTCGACAACGAGCAGGTGAAGAAGTGCAAGCCCTGCACGCAGATCGGCAACAAGCACTGGTTCTTCAACCCGTCGACCTTCACGCTGTCAGACCTGATGATCCAGAAGTATATCTCGATGTACCTGCAGCCTGAGCAGTGGACCGACATGCGCCGCTACCACTACTCGAACAACCGTAACGGCTACGGCATCGGTGACAGCAAGGAGATCATCTATCCGACACTGCGTCGTCCGTACAACCTGTACCAGGCCTTCTGGATCGACGGACTGTCAGAGGAAGAGAAGGAGAACTGCTGGGTACAGCGTATGAACTATGACCCCGAGACTGAGGAGAAGTACAATCTGGCCGAGCTGGAGCGACTGGGCGCATCGAAGAACCACCAGTGGCTGCGCAAGCCCATGATCTGGGCCGAGGCTGCCGGTGTGCGCACATCGCTTACGGCTGAATGAGCATCACCCCAAAACTTGAATCAGAAACAACAAACAGAACAGTGAAAACTATGAAACTACAATATAAGTCACTTCTGATGGCCTTCGGAGCGCTTGCAATGATGACATCGTGCGGCAACCGCGACATACTGGAGCCGATAGTTGACCCCGGCCAGGAGGTACCGACCACCTACTGGGAGGTTGGTTCAACGGCAGCACCCGCAGGAGGCACATTCACCTTCCAGGGCAAATACACCATCCCTGAGGGCCGCACCGGCGACTACAGCGAGGTGTGGTACCGCGTAAAGCGCGCTGAAAGCGCAGCCGCCACAGTGAAGCTGGCCGGCGCCGCTCTGAGCTACACCAAGACGGCGACCTCGAACGACACCATGCGCAACTACCAGCCGGTGGTCCGCAAGCTTCACTCCGAGGCCGAGTTCAACGGTTATGAATATGTGGTAAAGGGCGAGGTTCCGGTGTCGCGCACACTGTCGCCCGTGACCTGGATAGACGCCACCACCTGGGATGCCGAGCGCTTCGCCAGCTACTATCCGGCAGGCTTCGACACCGAGTTCTGCGCCGAGGTGATCAACTATCTGACCAAGGACTCGGCGTACTACAACTCGCTGCGCACCGTCTACATCAACTATCCGTTCAGCAAGGAGCAGTTCGAGGCAGTCAACACCAAGCACGGTGTGAGCTTCCCGACCGACATAGACATGAGCGGTGACGACCAGGGTTCGTCGGAGAAGTCGGACCTGTGGTTCGACACCAAGGAGGCTGACGAAAAGGCCATCACCGGTTACTACTACTTCACTCTCGACGCCACGGGCAACGCAGTGGTTCACGAGGTGGGTAAGGACCAGGTGACTAAGAACGAGGACGGCACCATCGTGTGCAACGGCGCCACCTGCTACCCGGTATACAAATCGGCCCCGTGGGTGTTCTGCCGCTACAACGACGACCTGGGCGCCATCATCTCATCGGTACGCGCCAACTGGATGGCGGCCTTCAAGGACCTTCTGGGCAACATCAAGTTCGAGGAGTGGATCTACGACTCGGCCAACAAGTGCTACAAGGTTGAGTTCAGCCGCAAGTACTCGCTCGACACACAGTTCCGCGTGTATGACAGCGCAGGCGAGGAAGGCATAGCCAACGACATCCGTGAGATAACCATCAACTAAAGCAACATCAATCCGGACTCCGGCCCGGCGGCCGGCGAAGGCCGCCGGGGCCCGGAGCGAGGACCACAACCAATTCTACTTACAGAATATGAAACAGATAAAGAATATTTTTCTCGGCGCTGTGGCGATGTTAACCCTGGCCATAAGCGGCTGCTCGGACGACGCACCTTCGTACAACTACCACCCGTCGAAGGACGTTGACTTCACCTACAACGTGGAGGGCGACGAATATACGCTCGACTACTATGTGGTGTCGAGCATACAGTTCAACAACACATCGTCGAAGAGCGGCAATGTGGTATGGGACTTCGGCGACGGCACCACATCGACCGAGCCCAATCCCGTGCACAAGTTCAAGACAGCGGGCGTGTACCGCGTGACCCTGACCATGGACGGCGTGGGCAGCGTTACTTACCCGATTCTGATATATGACATCGTTCCCACTCTGACAGTAAGCGAGCAGAGCACCGAGGTCATAGAGGTGAACACCACCACCATGAAGTTCAACCTGGAGCTGCCGAACCCCGAGAACCTGAAGGTTCGCTACGAGTGGAAGTTCCCGGAGGGCACCACACTGGCCGACGGCACTCCCATCACAGAGTTCACCGGCTACTCGGATGCCCAGGGCAACATAGAATATCCGGCTGACGTAAAATTCAGCAACATCGGTTCGCAGCGTATCGACATCACCACCTGGTTCGACGTGGACGGCGAGAACCGTCGCCTGGAGGACACCTATCTGAACGTGCAGGTGGGCTGCAACGAGCCCGCGCCGACCCTGTACTACGCACAGCGCGGCGGCAACATCAAGGCTCTGAAGCTCGTGGACCTGAGCAAGCTCCCGAAGGGCACCAAGGTGTTCCCGTACGACATGGGCGTATCGGCCGGCAGCAATGTGTTCAACCTGGTGTATGCTGATGTAGACGGTACCGACGAAGAGGGCAATCCCAACAAGAGCGGCTGGATCTATATCCTTGACGCCGGCAAGCAGTACTACTACATCAACGACGAGGCCGGCGTTCTCGGCGACGGCTATATCAACGCCATGCGTCCGGACGGCACCGGTGTGAACACCGTGATCACCAACGTGGGCGGCGCGGCCTTCAACGACCCGTTCCAGGGCTTCGCCTCGAACGGCTATCTGTACTACACCGACCGTAACACCGGTTTCTCGCGCATAGAGCTGACGAAGCGCGGCGAGGTTCAGGGCAAGAACTCGGACAACAACCGCAGCGACTACTTCGTGATGAACAACACCATCCCGTACTACGGCCGCGGCCTGGCTTACGGCGCCGTGAACGTAGCCCTTCAGAAGGACAAGAGCGGTGTATGGTGGTGGGCCAAGAACTACAACGGCAACTGCATAGTCCGCTTCAAGGACAGCGACATCTACGCCACCCAGAAGGAGGCGGAGACGAAGCCCCTGCCTTATCCCGTTGTGATGTCGGGCATCAAGCTGCGCACTCTGCTTCTGGACGAGAGCCGCAACAAGATGTACATGTGGCGTCTGGGTGCCAACGCAGGTTTCTGCGAGTATGACATTCCCGGTGCCAACGATGCCGGCGACATGAACAAGACCAACTTCTTCAAGGCCATGGACGCTGACCCGGTGAACACCACCGCCGACGAGACCGTGAACACCACCCAGTTCGCTCTGGACCAGGAGACTGGCCGCGTATACTTCTGCTGGCGTCCGACAGCCACCGACGGCTCCAAGATTCCTGCCGGCATTGTGTACTATGACCCCGCCACTAAGACTCTGCAGCACTACGGCGAGAGCAATGACCTGGGCATGGGCATATGCATCAATCCGAACAAGAGCAAGCTGTTCTAAACGGCTGAGACAGTAAGATAATAGCGGGCAAATGCCGGAAAGATGGCTTTCGGGGCGTTTGCCCGCTTTTTTAATTTGACAGAGGTCTTGTAAGATTTATAAGACGGATAAGACTTATAAGATTTATAATAACAGTTATGATGAAAAAACTACTCAAACTGGCCGCAGCCGCGCTGATAGGAGCGACGGCGATTCCGGCCACGGCTCAGATGGCCGAGGTGTCGGCGCCGGTGCCTTCGCGCGAGCACCGCTCCATCTGGATGTCGCCGTTCCTGGGCAGCAACTGGCCTTCGGCGGCAATCACCAAGAGCAATGCCGAGAGCCACAAACGCATACTGCGCAACCAGCTGCAGAAATTTGCCGACTACAACATAAACGTGCTCTACTACCACGTGCGCTCCAACTGCGACGCCAACTACAACTCGGCCTACGAGCCCTGGAGCAGCAGTGTGGGCGGCAGCCGCGGAACGGCGCCGTTCTTCGACCCCTTCGAGTTTCTGGTAGAGGAGGCTCACAAGGTGGGCATAGAGGTGTATGCGTGGGTAAACCCCTACCGCTATGCCAACGGCACTTCGGCCACTCCTTACGGTGAGGGCGAGCGCAACTATGAGACCACGCACCCGGAATGGCTGCTGATCAACGGCAGCCAGTCGGTGCTGAATCCGGGCATCGACGAGGTGCGTCAGCGTGTGGTTGACGTGGTGGCCGACATTGTGAACAAATATGACGTGGACGGCGTGTGCTTCGACGACTATTTCTATGGTCAGGGCGGCACCAATATGAGTGCCGACGCCACGCAGTACAACGCCTACAAGACAGCCGGCGGCACGCTGAGCCAGGCCGACTGGCGCCGTGACAACATCAACCGCATGGTGCACGACGTTTACAGCAAAATCAAGGAGCTGAAGCCGTGGGTGGCATTCGGCATTTCGCCTGCGGGTGTGGCGTCGCCTCCCACCTGCAAGAGCGAGTACGGCCTGGATCCGTACACCGGCGGCTCGAGCGACTGGCAGTACAGCACCATCTATTCCGATCCTCTGGCATGGCTTAAGGCGGGCACCATCGACTTTGTGTCGCCTCAGATTTACTGGCCGAGCCAGTATGAGAAGCTGAGCCAGTGGTGGGCCGGCGCCGGCGAGAAGCTGGGCCGCCACGTGTATCCGTCGGTAGACCTGAGCGACATAGCCACGATCAAGGCCGGCGAGATGGTGCACGAGGTGGACTGGGCGCGCCAGGTGAATGCCGCCGGCACATCGGGCACTGTCTACTTTGAGTACGGCAAATTTGTCAACTACAGCGAAAAATATGACGGCGCCACACGCCAGAAGTTCGGCGAGATACTACGTGACGCCGTCTATCCGACCAAGGCGCTGACACCTCTGCGTCCGTGGGACGGCGAGAAAGCTGTGGTGTTCACCAAGAATGTTAGCATCAATGCCGAGGCGAAGACCCTGGACTGGGATGCCGTAGACGGCATGCGCTACACTGTTTATGCCCACCAGAAGGCACAGAGCGCACCCTTCAGCGGCGCCATCGAGGACATGAAGCAGGTGGTGTACACCAACCAGTACGCACTGCCTGAGGACTATGCCGACTATGACTGGTATGTGGCTGTCTATGACCGCTGGGGCAACGAGTTTCCGCCGCTGGGCGTGGGCGCGCAGCCCGGTTCGGCCAAGGGCGCCGCGCTGACCTATCCTGCTGACGGCGAAACTCCGGTTGACCTGTTCAACTTCAGCTGGACGCATGAGAATGCCGGAGTTTGGACCATCGAGGTGGCCGAGGACAGCGAGTTCAAGCAGATGGTGGGCTCGGCCGAGACATCGGAGATGAGCCTGTCAGTAACGCAGCTGCCGGCGCTTACTCCGGGCAAGACCTACTGGTGGCGCGTTAAGTGCAAGCCGGTGAATGCCTATCCTTCGGTGTCGGAGGCCCGCAAGTTCGTGGCTTCGCGCATAGCTGTTGTGGCTCCTGCCGACGGCGCCACCGATGTGGCACTGACGCCCGAGATAAGCTGGAGCCGCGCCGTTGACGGTGCCGAGTACAGTTTTGTGCTGTCGGCACAGGCGGACCTGGGCAAGCCCGTCATGGAGCTTACCACAGCCGACTGCAAGGTGGCCATCCCGGCCAAGACTCTGAACAGCGGCCGCAAGTACTACATGCAGGTGAAGGCCACGAAGGACGGCTATACGTCGGCTTCGGCTGTTGCAACGTTCAGCACGGCCGACCGCAGCGACTATGCCGCTCCGGTGCTCGTTAGCCCGAGCGCCGACGGTGTGACTCTGCACAGCAACGACTGCATCGAGGTGGCACCCTGGGACGGAATGTCGACCGTGCAGGTTCAGATTTCCACTTCCTCGTCGTTCCCGCGCACCAGCTATACAGCCACACTCAGCAACTTCGCCGAGAAGGACAAGACGCTGGAGAATGTGAAGATTTCGAGCAAGAATCTTGTGGACGGCACCACTTACTATGTGCGTGCCCGCGGATCATACTATCTTACCGACAAGACATCGCTGACTTATACGCCGTACTGCGAGGCTCGCAGCTTCGTATACTCGGCCGTCGCCGGTGTGGGCAGCGTGGAGGCTGACGGCGCAGCTGCCAGCATAGACGGTGCCGGCGTGCTCACCGTGGGTGAGGCCAGCGACGTGGCTGTTTACACCGTGGACGGCCGCATGGTGTACAGCGCCAAGGGCGTGCGCCGTGCCGACCTGAGCCAGCTGCCTAAGGGTGTGCTGGTGGTGCGCTGCGGCCAGCAGACGCTGAAGTACGTACACTGATAACATTCAACCCCAATAAGCCCAGCGGCCGCAAGTCCATACAGACTTGCGGCCGCTGATTGTATTGATGCTGTCAGATCATTATCTTTTGTCTGGCCTCGGTTTTGGTGAGAATCAAGCGTTCGATTGGTTTGCAGATAGCGTTAATCACATAGGAACTGAGAAGGCTGACGATTATCAGAACTATAAGGATCAGCAGCGGATATTCAAATGAATAAATGAAATTGTGGAAGAGATAGTAGGCAAACCAGGTGTGGATCATCCACATGTTCATTGAATTGTTCCCTAAGGTGATAAGCGCTTTGCGGAACGGAGCCCAGATGTTCATGCATGCGATGCATGATATTATCAGGAAGGGATAGAAGAAGTTGTAGCGGAAGTTAAGCGAGAGCAAAACCAAAAGAATTACCCCCCCCCATTTGTATAAGAAGCTATGGGACAATGTGTTAGCCTTACACTTCAATTTCTCGAAGAAATTGAAGCGAGCGGCAGTGGCGCCGAGTGAGAAGTTGAAAAGCAGATGGAAGACGAGCAGGGGATTGTATGCCCAGTAGTTCTGATAGAAAAATGCCACACCAAAGCGGCTGATGCAGAAAGATGTACACAGATTGATGAACAAGGTGGCGCCTACCACATGCCACCACTTAAAGCGGTCATAAAGCTTGAAAATGAATGGTGATATAAGTGACAGAACCAGGTATGGAAGGAGGAACCACATTTCGGCATTGTAGGTCTGTTCATAGCAGAGAAAGTTGGAGAGAATTCTTGTCAGCGAGCCGGGGTAGGCCGTTGGATTTTTGAAGTGTCCGATGCAGACAAATATGGCTGTTATGAGCCAGAAATGGAGCAGGAGTTTGAAAACCCTTGTCCAACGGTGTCTGTCGCCTTTTAGCCAGACCTTGTACATGCCGTATCCACCGATGACAAGGAAAAATCCGACAGGATTAGAGCAACGGCTCAGGATGTATGCGAGAGGCTTGCCATTGATGAAAACGAGGTTGTGGCATGTCTCAACCACATCGAGGTGGTTGAAAAGGTGCAGGAACAGCATTAGAATGATGGCTACGCCTTTGATTGTCTGGGAGTCTTGTCTGGTCATTTGTGATTAGAGTTCGGGGACGGAGTAAAGAGAATTGATGAAGATGCGCAGGAGAGGGTCGGACAGGGCGTAGCCTTCGGGGGTTTTTGTGATAAGGCCGGAAACCGTCAGGCGGTTGATGGCGCTCTGGACTGAGCTGGCAGAGGGCAGGGAGTAAGCCTTGATGAAAGGTGCGCTGAGAGGCTTCTCGACACATTTTTCATGGGCGATGGCATAGAGGACGGCTTTCTGGCTGACGCTGATGTTGGCGAGAATTTCGCGGTATATGACTTCGTTTGCGGCGAGCATGCCCTTGATGGACCGGACCACGGTATTGTGGTCGCATAGGCCGCCCTCGGGGGTGTCGGCGAAGGCGCCGTTGAGAGTGCGCTGCATGTAGAAAGTGTTGCCTTCAAAGAGGCTGAATGCCCAGCGGACCGACTGCTCGTCGACAGACCTGCCACGCTCTGCGAATAGCCTTGCGGCGAATTCGACGTAGAGGTGCTCGGGTATGGGGTCGAGGTGCATGATTTCGGCGCTGTTGTAGAAGGGGCGTTTTGAGGACACGAACATTTCCTGGAGTATGGAGCGTTCGCTGCCGGCAAAGACGAAGGAGGCGTTCTCCATGTGCTGAATGTGGCTTCGGAGGATGGCCTCGGTGTTTTTTTCGGGATATTTGGTTATCTGCTGGAACTCGTCAATGACAATGACCACGGGTTTGTCGGACTGCTCGATGAAGCTGAAAATCTCGCTGAGAGTGTACTCCGGGTGCTTTATGCTGCCGAGCTGGATGCTGAAAGTTGGTGAGCCCGAAACTGGGTCGAATCCAAACTCACCGCTCAGCGACTTGAGCGCGGCGAGGAATTTCCGGACCATGGTGGTGCTTCGGGAGTTCAGGGCGTCAAATATGGCTTTACCGAGGAGATAAGTGAACTCGCTGAGAGAGTTGGTCTGGAGAATATCGAAAAAGAAGGTATAGAAGTCCTGTTGGAAAGTGGGGGAATCGTGCAGGGATACATAGACGAGCGAGGTTTTGCCCATTCGGCGCGGGGATATGAGGACCACGTTTCGGCCGTTTATGACGGCTGATGTGAGCTTCTGCTGCTCAGACAGGCGGTCGCAGAAGTATGGCCTACGGATGCGGTGGCCGAGGATGAAAGGGTTGTGTGGAGTTGCCATAGTGGGAATGAGGCGGTTGTTGGTGGTTAAACAGGTACAAAGATAGGGGATTTGGGTGTATTATGCAAATTGAATGATGCGAAATGGATAATGGGGGCGTAGGGAAAGGTGGGGATGGAGTTGGGGGGATGGAGAAAATTTTGTAATTTTGTGGGTTAAGATAAAATGGGTCCTTGTGAGCGCCCGGACGGTTGGCTTTTTGCTGATTAATGGGCGCTGAGGCGATTGGCTTTTTGCTGATTAACGGCGCTGGGACGGTTGGCCGGAAGGGGCTGATTGAACACCGGGACAGGGACTTATGTTTAAGTGACAGAAACAATGACTACATGTTTTGAAGGACATGAACAAAGATAACGACAAATACACAAATGCTGCTGACGGCCAGGGCTGCCAGGTTGCCAAGGGTAACGTGGTGGCCGGTGCTAAAGCAGACTCTGTAGCCGGAGCTACTACGGAAGTTACCGCCGGCGCTACAGCAGGCTCTGCTGCGGGAGCTGCTACGGGAGCTGCGACAGGCGCTGCTACGGAGGCTTCAGCCGCTGGCACTGTTGGGGCTCAGGAGGGTCCGCAGGTGTCGGAGTCGGCTGAGACGATCAACTCGGCTGTCGGCGGCGAATATAAGTATGGTTTTGTGTCGGACATAGACACGGACATTATACCTCGCGGCCTGAATGAGGATGTTGTGCGCCTGATTTCGAAGAAGAAGGGCGAGCCTGACTGGCTGCTTGACTTCCGCCTGAAGGCTTTCCGGCATTGGGAGACGCTGACGCCGCCGAAGTGGGCGCATCTGGACATTCCGGACATTGACTTCCAGGCGCTGAGTTACTATGCCGCACCGAAGGCCAAGACAGCGCCGAAGAGCCTTGACGAGGTGGATCCGACGCTGCTTGACACATTCAACCGACTGGGCATCCCCCTGGAGGAGCAGAAGCAGCTTAGCGGCATGGCCGTTGACGCTGTGATGGACTCGGTGTCGGTGAAGACGACGCACCGCGAGAAGCTTGCCGAGCTGGGCATTATATTCTGCTCGTTCTCGGAGGCTGTGAAGGACTATCCGGACCTGGTGAAGAAATATCTGGGCAAGGTGGTGCCTTATACCGACAACTTCTATGCGGCACTGAATTCGGCTGTTTTCAGCGACGGTTCGTTTGTGTACATCCCGAAGGGTGTGCGCTGCCCGATGGAGCTGAGCACCTACTTCCGCATCAACGCGGCGGGCACGGGCCAGTTTGAGCGCACACTGATTGTGGCCGACGACGATGCCTATGTTAGCTATCTGGAGGGCTGCACGGCGCCTATGCGCGACGAGAACCAGCTCCATGCCGCGATTGTGGAGATAATAGTGGAGGAGCGCGCCGAGGTGAAATACTCGACGGTTCAGAACTGGTATGCGGGCGACGCCCAGGGCCGCGGCGGCATATACAACTTTGTGACGAAGCGCGGACTGTGCCGCGGCGACAACTCGAAGATATCGTGGACGCAGGTGGAGACGGGCTCGGCGATAACCTGGAAATATCCGGGCTGCATACTCGCGGGCGACGGCTCGGTGGGCGAGTTCTACTCGGTGGCTGTGACTAACAACCGCCAGCAGGCCGACACGGGCACGAAGATGATACACCTGGGGCGCAACACTCGCTCGACGATAGTGTCGAAGGGCATATCGGCGGGCCACTCGCAGAACTCGTACCGCGGCCTGGTGAGTGTGGCTCCGAAGGCGTCGGGGGTGCGCAACTACACTCAGTGCGACTCGCTGCTGCTGAGCGACACGTGCGGGGCCCATACGTTCCCGTATATCGACGTGAAGAACGACACGGCGGTGGTGGAGCACGAGGCCACGACATCGAAGATATCGGAGGACCAGCTTTTCTACTGCAACCAGCGCGGCATCTCGACCGAGGAGGCGGTGTCGCTGATAGTGAACGGCTATGCCAAGGAGGTGATGAGCAAGCTGCCGATGGAGTTCGCCGTCGAGGCGCAGAAGTTGCTCGCCATCACGCTTGAAGGCTCGGTGGGCTGACACACAACAATTTATATAACAACAGACAAAGACAAACACAAGATATGGGCAAAGAACTGCTAAAGGTGACCGACCTCCACGCCGGAATAGACGGCAAGGAGATACTCAAAGGCATAAACCTGACTGTGAACGAGGGCGAGGTACACGCCATAATGGGCCCGAACGGTTCGGGCAAGAGCACGCTTTCGGGCGTGTTGGCGGGCGATCCGCGTTTCACAGTGACAGAAGGCACGGCGACCCTGTGCGGCAAGAATCTGCTGGACCTGAGTCCGGAGGACCGCAGCCACGAGGGGCTGTTCCTGTCGTTCCAGTACCCGGTGGAGATTCCGGGTGTGTCGATGGTGAACTTTATGCGCGCCGCCATCAATGCCAAGCGCAAATATCTGGGCGAAGAGCCTCTGAGCGCTGGCAACTTCCTGAAGCTCATGCGCCAGAAGCGCGCCATAGTCGACCTGGACAACAAGCTGGCCTCGCGCTCGGTGAACGAAGGATTCTCGGGCGGCGAAAAGAAGCGCAACGAGATATTCCAGATGGCGATGCTTGAGCCGAAGCTTTCCATCCTCGACGAGACAGACTCGGGCCTGGACATCGACGCCCTGCGCGTGGTGGCCGGCGGTGTGAACAAGCTGAAGAGCGCCAACAACGCCACGATAGTCATAACTCACTACCAGCGCCTGCTGGACTATATCAAGCCCGACTTTGTGCACATACTGTACAAGGGGCGGATAGTGTACTCAGGCGGTCCGGAGCTGGCTCTGGAGCTTGAGGAGAAGGGCTATGACTGGATTAAGGAACGTGTAGACAAGGAGCAGCAATGAAAGGCGACAGAAGTATAGAACAGTATACGGAGCTCTATGACGAGCACCGCCACACCATAGAGGCGGGTGCTCCCGCGGCTATGAACGCGGCACGCAGCCGCGCCCGTGCGGCGCTGGACGACATGGAGCTGCCGCGCAAGGGCGACGACGGATATGCGGAGACCGACCTGCGTGCTATGTTCAGCACCGACTACGGTGTGAACGTGACGCGACTGCCGTTCCGTGCCGATGTTGCCGGGGCATTCCGATGCGGAGTGCCGAATGTGTCGACGCTGACCGGCGTGATGGCCAACGATGTGTTCGGGCCGTCGGAAGGGCTGCTGAAACGACTGCCTGAAGGGGTGACAGTGTGCACTCTGAGACAGGCCGCGGAGCGCATGCCCGAGGTGCTGGAGCGCTACTATGACACCATGACGCCCAAGGACAATGCCGCCGTGGCGCTGAACACGCTGCTGGCGCAGGACGGCGTGCTGGTACACTTTGCACGCAACGTGGTGTGCGACAAGGCTATACAGCTTGTGAACATACTCGGCGGAGTGACAGTGCCCCTGCTGTCGATGCGCCGTTTTCTGGTGGTGATGGAGGCCGGAGCGTCCGGCCGACTGCTGATGTGCGACCACACTGCTGCAGGCACCGAGGCGAAAATGGCGAGCGACACCGTGGTGGAAGTGAACATGGGTCCGGGCTCGCACCTGGAGCTGTACGATGTCCAGGAGTCGTGCCGGAGCACTGAGCGCTATGCGCAGCTGAGCGTGCGCCAGGCGGCAGACTCGAGCCTGCTGGTGAATGTGACCTGTCTGAGCTGCGGCCTGACACGCAACGACATAAATGTGGAGCTGAACGGCGAAGGCGCCGAATGCCGACTGTACGGCATGACGGCGGCAAGCGCGGGCCAGCGCCCCGACAACAGCACGCTGGTGGTGCACAACGCTCCGCACTGCCACAGCGACCAGCTGTTCAAATATGTGGCCGACGGCGACGCCCGCTGCTCGTTCGAGGGCCTGATCCGTGTGCAGGAAGGCGCTCACCACACCGAGGCGTACCAGAGCAACCGCAACATATTGTCAGGCGCCGATGCGAGGATGCACACACGTCCGCATCTGGAGATATACTGCGACGATGTGAAGTGCAGCCATGGCGCTGCCACGGGCCAGCTGGACTCAGAAGCGCTGTTCTACATGCGCACACGCGGCATCCCCGAGGCTGAGGCCCGTACGATGCTGATGCAGGCGTTTATGGCCGATGTGATAGAGACCATTGCGCTGGTTCCGCTGCGTGACCGCATACGCCATCTGAGCGAGATGCGGCTTGGCGGCACGGCCGCCGGCGACTGCACAGAGTGTGCCGCCGCACAGTAACACCAACTTTTTAAAGAATATCAACGTGCTGACTGATAAAGACATAGAAGAAATACGCCGGGAGTTTCCGATACTTGAGCGCAAGGTTTACGGCAAGCCGCTTGTGTACCTTGACAACACTGCCACATCGCAGACGCCGCAAAGGGTTGTGGACGAGGTGGTGAGGATGTACACCGAGCACCATGCCAATGTGCACAGGGGCGTTCACTGCATGTCGCAGGAGGCTACGGACCTGATGGAGAAGGCTCGCGGCGATGTGGCCCGCTTTATCGGAGCGGGCAGTGATGCGGAGGTGATTTTCACCCGCGGCACCACCGAGGGCATCAATCTGGCGGCGTCGAGCTACTGCCAGCTGCTTGAACCGGGCGACGAGGTGGTGCTGACAGTGATGGAGCACCACTCGAATATAGTGCCCTGGCAGCTGCAGGCCAAGCGCCAGGGTCTGAAAATCAAGGCTGTGCCCATCAAGGCGGACGGCAGCCTGGACATGGACGCGTACCGCGCGGCGTTCACCGACCGCACCCGTGTGGCGGCCTTTGCCCATGTGTCGAATGTGCTCGGCACTGTCAATCCCGTCAAGGAGATGGTGCGGACGGCGCATGAGCACGGCTGTGTGGCGCTGGTGGACGGCGCTCAGGCTGTGGCGCACTACAAGGTTGATGTTCAGGATATAGACGCTGATTTCTATGCTTTTTCGAGCCACAAGATGTACGGTCCGACGGGTGTGGGTGTGCTCTACGGCAAGCGCGAGCTGCTGGAGAAGATGCCTCCGTACCAGGGTGGCGGCGAGATGATAGACCATGTGAGCTTCGAGGGCACAACGTTTGCCGAGCTGCCGTTCAAGTTCGAGGCCGGCACGCCTGACTACACCGCCATTCCTGCGCTGAGCCGTGCGATAGAGTTTATCGAAGGCATAGGCATTGAGAACATCGAGGCGCATGAGCAGCGGCTTATGAGCCATGTGATGGAGCGCCTGGGACGCGAGCTGCCGCAGCTGCGGGTGTTCGGCACGGCGCCGGGCAAGTGCCCTGTGCTGTCGTTCCTGGTTGGCGACTCGCACTCGTACGACGTGGGTGTGATGCTCGACAAGCTGGGATATGCTCTGCGCACGGGACACCACTGCGCACAGCCGCTGATGCATGTGCTGGGCGTGGAGGGCACGGTCAGGGCGTCGTTCGGCGTGTACAACACTATGGCCGAGGCCGACGGATTTGTGGACGCTCTGGTGCGTGTGGCCAGGATATTGTCATGATCAGAAAAACAGCTGAGATATGAGGATTGATTGCAAGATACTGATAATGGCGCTGATGGCCGTGGTGATGTGCGGTTGCGGCGACCGCGGCAAGTTCAGCATAGAAGGCACTGTTGCCGGCGGTCGCACCATGAATATGAGAGTGGTGTATGCCGGCGAGGACAATGTGAACAATGTTCTGACGGCGGCCCGCGACGGCAAGTTTGAGTTCACGGGCTATGCGCCCTCGGACCGCGGAGTGCTGGTGGAGATACTTGACAATGACTACCGCGTGATGGGCAGGGTGTATGCCGAGGACGGCGACAAGCTGAAGGTGACGGTGGATGCCGACGACCGCACGAAGCAGACCGCTGAGGGCAACGACCTGACCGAACGCTGGACCGAATGGCTGCACCAGAATGCGGCTGTGCTCAACGGCAGGAACGCGCGTGCGGTGAACGACGCGGTGGCGAAATATGTGAAGGCGCATCCCGACGACCTGCTGTCGGGAGTGCTGATGGCCACCGAGTACGATGCCGCCATTGACGGCGCCGGCGCCGAAAAGCTGCTGACGGGTTTGGATCCTGAGGCGCGTCCGGCGTGGATGATAGACGGCAGGCTGCTGACAGAGAGCAGACTGGCCGCAAAAATGCTTGAGAACCGCATCACGGCGATGACCTATATAGACCGCCATGACTCGATAGTGACCTTCAAGCCCAAGGGACACCGGCGCTCGCTGCTGGTGTTCACGGGCGAAGAGACGGGCCGCGGCGACTCCATCCTGGGTAAGCTGAAGGAATTCCGCAAGGCGCACCGGGGCGTGGAGATGATAGACTTCTGGCTCGAGACCGACACGTTCACATGGCGCCGAATGCTGAAGAGCGACTCGGTGGACTGGAAAAGCGGCTGGGCTGCAGGGTCGGTGGCCGCACCGGCGCTGGAGCGGCTGGCCATACCGTCGCTGCCGTTCTTTGTGGTGACAGACTCGGCCGGACGACAGCTGTACCGCGGCGGGTCGGTGACCCTGGCGGTGAAGAAAGCGTCGGAATAAAAGAATAAAGACTAATCCTACAAAAACCAGATACAGTGCTGATAAAGACCTATGGAGGCGCTCTGCAGGGCATAGACGCCATAACTGTGACGATAGAAGTGTGCAAGACGCGCCAGGCGATGTTTACGCTTGTGGGTCTGCCTGATGCTGCCATCAAGGAGTCGCACGAGCGAATACGTGCGGCTGTCAGCAATGTGGGACTGGACTTTCCGCGCGCCGGAATCGTGGTGAACCTGGCCCCTGCCGATGTGAAGAAGGAGGGTTCGGCCTACGACCTTCCGATAGCGCTGGCGGTGCTTGCGGCAAATGAGACGATATCGGCTCCTGACATAGACAAATACTTCATCATGGGCGAGCTGGGCCTGGACGGCACAGTAAGGGCCGTTCGCGGCGTTCTGCCCATGGCCATCACTGCTCGTGCCCAGGGATTCAAGGGCATAATAGTGCCGAGTGAGAACGCCGAGGAGGCCGCTGTGGTGGACCGCCTGGAGGTGTACGGAGTGGACAATCTGCGCCAGGTCATCGACTTCTTTACCGGAAAGGGAACACTGGAGCAGACAGTTGTGGACACACGCGCGGAGTTTGCCAAAGCGCAGTGTGACTGCGACCTGGACTTTGCCGATGTGAAGGGACAGGAGAATGTGAAACGCGCCTTCGAGGTGGCATGCGCCGGCGGCCACAACATACTGTTGGTGGGCCCTCCCGGAGCGGGCAAATCGATGATGGCCAAGCGCCTGCCGTCGATATTGCCGCCGCTCACGCTGTCGGAGGCGCTTGAGACAACGAAGATACACTCCGTGGCCGGAAAATTGGGCCGCGGCTCGAGACTGATGACCAGCCGTCCGTTCCGGGCACCGCACCACACGGTGTCGCCTGTGGCGCTGGTGGGCGGCGGCAGCAACCCGATGCCTGGCGAGATATCGCTTGCGCACAATGGTCTGCTCTTCCTCGACGAGTTCCCGGAGTTCAGCCGGCCAGTTTTGGAAGTGCTTCGTCAGCCGTTGGAGGACAGACATATAACAGTTTCGAGGGCAAAGTACACTGTGGACTATCCGGCGGGATTCATGCTTGTGGCGTCGATGAATCCGTGTCCGTGCGGCTACTACAACCATCCGACGCGCGCCTGCACGTGTCCGCCGGGGGCTGTGGCAAAATACAAGAACCGCATCAGCGGGCCGCTGCTTGACCGTATAGACCTGCAGGTGGAGATACTGCCTGTGGGTTTCGACCGGCTGTCGTCGGACGAGCGCGGCGAGAGCAGCGCCAGCATACGCGAGCGCGTGGTGAAGGCGCGCGCCATCCAGGCAACGCGATTCGCCAATGAACCCGGCATACACTGCAATGCGCAGATGAACAGCCGCCTGCTGCGTCAATACTGCCAGATAGACGATACGACGATGGCGATAGTGCGCGGCGCGATGGAGCGCTACGACATGAGTGCGCGAGCCTATGACCGGATACTGCGTGTGGCGCGCACGATAGCCGACCTTGCCGGCGCGGAGCAGATACAGCCGGAGCACATGCGCGAGGCTGTGAGCTACCGCAACCTGGACCGCGGCTCATGGGGCCAGACGTCGCAGTCGCTGCCATTCTGACATCATACAAAAAAACAAAACTTATTATGATTGACGAGATACTGAAGCACAATGCCCGGTTTGTGGCAGAAGGCGGATATGAGAAGTACAGGACGTCGAAATATCCTGACAAGAAGATAGCGATAGTGACGTGTATGGACACGCGGCTGGTGGAGCTTCTGCCGGCGGCTCTGGGCATCAGGAACGGCGATGTGAAGATCATCAAGAATGCCGGCGGCACGATAACGAATCCGTTTGACTCTACGATGCGCTCGCTGCTTGTGGCGGTGTATGAGTTGGGGGTGAACGAGATAATGGTGATAGGGCACACCGGTTGCGGTGTTCAGGGCATGAACGCCAAGGAGATGCTTGAGCTGATGCATGAGCGCGGCGTGGACGAGGAGCATGTGCAGCTGATGCGTCACTGCGGGATAGACCTTGACAGCTGGCTGCACGGTTTTGACGACTGCGGGGAGGCGGTGAAGGAGACTGTTGACCTGATATCGCATCATCCGCTGATGCCGAAGGATGTGCGCACGGCGGGCTACATAATGGATTCGGAAACCGGCGCCCTGACGGCGCTGTGAGTTGTAGACGTATAAAGGCTGCCGGCGCTGTTGGTAGAAGATGGAGATGAGGTCTGAGGGAGGAATGGGTGGTGTGGATTTGGGGCGCTTTGTCATGGCGTTGGGAGTGGTGTTGATACACCTTGAGGCCATGTTCTACACTGACGGTTATTATGGTGCTTTTCTGGACTGGTTCATACGTCTGGCGGTGCCGTTCTTTTTCATGGCGTCGGGCTATCTGGTGCTACGACGTATGGAGACGGGAGCGGTGTGCGTGAAGGAGTATCTGGGGGCCAAGGCTTTAAGGTTTCTGAAGCTTTATCTGGTGTGGAGTGCGATATACCTTCCGCTGGGCATCTATATGTTTGCCACGAGCGCTCATCCTGACGGTGTGCTGATTGACCTTAGGCGCATGCTGACGGCGTGGCTTTTTATCGGACAGTTGCCAAATGCGTGGATGCTGTGGTTTCTGTATTCGTTGGTGTTTGTGTATGGGGCGATGAGTGTGTGCGTGGGTCGGCGAGGGCGTATGACATGGCTTGTGGTGGTGTTCTGTGTGTGTTATGCCATGCGTTATGCCGCGCCTTTAATGGCGGATGGTGGCATGATGCGCTTTGCGGAGCTGGTGGTATGCGAGCGTATGTTCGGAGGCGGATTGTACGTGCTGTGCGGAATGCTGGCTTACAAACTCCGGCGTGTGGCGCTTGCCGCTCCGGTATGGCTGGGAATGACTGTTGTCAGCGTGATATTGTATGGTATGGGGTGGAGGATTTTTGAGGTCTTCGGCGCAATGGGCGTATTCGGTGCCACGGCATGCATGAAACTGCCCAAATGGGGGCGGTACAGGGTGCTGGGAGGCATGAGCCTGTGGATTTATCTGATACACATGTATGTGCTGACGGCTATATATGCAACTGGAGAAATGAGAGAGCAGCCGTGGCTGCTGCTGGTTGTGGCTGAAGCGATGACTGTGGTGTTTTCAGCGGGTCTGGAGTGGGGCAGCCAGCATGTGTCATGGCTCAGGCCACTCCGCCGTCTGGTGAGGTGATTAGAGGAAAGATATGGAAAGGCTGAGGGCGCATCCTGATGTGGGATGCGCCCTCGGCTTTTTGGGTTTGGTCGGGGCAGACGGCTGGTCGGCCCCGGGATTGTTCGGTGTGGGGATGGCGCCCGGCCCGTCCGGGCGCCACGGGGGGATCAGTGGATGGCGCGGCGCCAGGTGTCGCGGGTCAGTGACATGGCCTTGGCGACGGAGTCGGTGCGCTGCATGGGGTTGACGGCGTAGCGGCTGTGGAGCTGGCGGAGGAGGCCGTGCTCGAGGAGCATGCGGCTGTAGTAGTCGTCGGCTGCGTAGTGCTCGAGCTGTTCGTCGGTGGCGTTCATGAGGTAGAGGAGCTCGTAGACTTCGGCATTGTCGATGGCGAATGTGGAGTCGAGAGCCTGTATCTCCTGTTGGGGCGCCTTGGCGCGGATCATGGCCTGGCGGAGGTCGAGGTAGTTCTCGAATCCGACGGCGATGGTGAGGTACTGGAGGGCCTGGCGGTCGGCGGCGCCGAGGGCGGCGCGCTTGCCTGCGGAGAGCGATGCTGCGTAGCGCACAAGCTGGCTGTAGCGCGTCTGGCAAGCCTTGACGTACTGGCGGGCCTTGGCGAGGTCAGAGGCGGCTCCTGTGGCCTGCCAGAGGCGTCCGTAGGTCTCGGCCATCTGGAGGTCGAGCATTGACTCGTAGGGCGCGGCTGTGGCGGGCATCTTGGCATCCATGAGGGCAAGGAGGTTGCGAGCCATGTCGGCCTGTGTGCGGGTGGCTGGCTGGCCGTTGTTGGCGGCGAAGTCCGTGGCCCACTTTGAGGCGGGAGCGGTGGGTTTGTCAAGGAGTTCGTTGGCCACTTCGAGGATGGCGAGGCGTGTGGACGACACCATTCGGCGCACGGTCTCGTCGAGGTAGAGTTTGCGTCCGGAGTCGAGGCCTCCCCAGCGGAAGCGGCTCATGATGTTGCGGTATGCCTTGTCGATGACTGGCGAATCGGAGTTGTAGAAGGGTGTTACCTGCTTGGCCATGCCGGTGGTGTACATTGCCGGTGCGAAGCCCATGTAGTAGGTGGCGGGTACGGTGGATGCGAAGTAGACGGGGCGCTTCCAGCCGTCGGCGGCGCTGTGTGCGATGATGTCGAACGACAGGATTGTGTTCAGGGAAGCGGAGCGAGGCAGGGCGTCGACGCGGAGGTCCATCGTGAGGCCCTTAGAGGGGTCGCTGACGGCGGGTACGCGTCCGAATGCGCGGGCTGTGGCTGCGGAGTCGAGGCGTGCGTAGAGGTTGGCGTCGGCCAGGATGGTGGTGGACTCGTCGTTGGTGAGGCTGTACTTCTGGCGGAGGCGCTTGAGCGACTCGGATGTGCCGGCGTAGAACTCGGGGAGGGCCTTGGCGGCGTCGCGGGGCAGTGCGGCGAGTGAGTCGGCGGGGTCGGAGAGGCGCTGCATCCAGAGTTTGTCGTAGGCGTAGTCCAGGGGACGGGCGTAGGTGGGCACGGGAGCGGCCTCGTAGGCGGCGCGCTGGAGCTGGTTGGCGTACCAGTCGGTGGTCAGGTATGAGAGGTTGACCACGCGGACGTCGGTGCGCTCGCCTTCAACTTCCTGGGCGTACCAGAGGGGGAAGGTGTCGTTGTCGCCGTTGGTGAATATGATGGCGTTGGGGTCGAGCGAGTTGAGGTAGTTCATGCCGAAGTCGCGAGTGGTGTATCGGCCGGAGCGGTCGTGGTCGTCCCATGTCTGCGACACCATCTGGACGGGGATGGCGAGGCCGATTACGGCTGCGATGGCAGCGGCGGTCCAGTTGAGCGATGCGGGCAGGGCTGCCTTGGGCTCTTCGGCGGGCTGTGCGGTCTTGTCGGCTTTGGGGGTCTTGGGGCCGAACAGCTTGGCGATGGCTGCGCGGAGGCCGTAGTAAACGGCGGGGACGCCGATGCCTATCCATATGGCGAAGGCGTAGAACGAGCCGGCGAATGCGTAGTCGCGTTCACGGGGCTGTCCGGGGGTCTGGTTGAGGTAGAGGACGATGGCGATGCCGGTCATGAAGAAGAGGAAGAAGATGACCCAGAACTGCTCGATGCCTCGGCGGGGGTTGGCGTGGCCGTTGGAGAGAGCCTGCCAGAGGAGGCCGATTACGCCGAGGAGGAGGGGGAGCATGTAGAAGACGTTGTGGCCGGCGTTGCCCTTGCCGAACTCGTCGGGGAGGAGGGACTGGTCGCCGAGGCGAGCGTTGTCGATGACGGGTATGCCGGAAATCCAGTTGCCGAGCTGGGGCTCGCCGTTGCCCTGGATGTCGTTCTGGCGTCCGGCGAAGTTCCACATGAAGTAGCGCCAGTACATGTGGTTGAGCTGGTAGTTGAGGAAGTATCGGAGGTTGGTGATGGGACCGAGCTTCCAGGCCTGGGCGGTGTAGGGTTCTTCGTAGCCGTCCTGGTTGATGGTGCCCATGTTGATGGTGGTAAGGTTGTTGAGGTATGGGCGGAGCTCGCTCTCGAGGACGTAGCCTCGCTGTGCCCACTCATGGCGCACTGCGACGGGGATTGACTCGAAGTCGGGGTTGGTGTACTCGGCCCAGCTCTTGTAGTTGCGGACATGGCGCTCGTCGGGGCTGTACATGCGGGTGAAGAGCATCTTCATGTCGGGTGAGTAGACATAGTCGGGGCGGTGTACTTCCTTGACGTACTGGTCGGGCTGGTCGGGTGAGGTTTTTGCCACTTTGGCGTAGCCGTCGGAGCCGTTGTCGAGGGGCACGCTTGCTTCGTAGACGATGCCTTTGACGGGGACGGTGGCGGGGTAGCCGTTTGCATCGGTGCGGACGCCGTAGACGGGGTTGCCGTCAGCGTCGTTGCCGAGGGGTTTGAGGTCGAGTTCCTCGGCTATGGTCTGGCCGTAGAAGAGGGGGTTCTCGCCGTACTGCTCGCGGTTGAGGTATGATGCGAGGGCGAAGACGTTGCTGGGCGAGTTCTGGTTCATCGGTGTGTCGGCGCTGGCACGGATGAGGAGCAGAGCGTACGATGAGTAGCCGATGAAGATGACCATTATGCTGATGGCGATGACGTTGAACACGCGAACGGGGACGCGTTTGCAGAACATCCAGAGGTAGACGACGAGAGCGGCGATGAGGATGGTGGGGATTATCCATCCGTGTCCGATGAATGGCATGCCTGAGAGGATGACGCTGAGGAGCATGCCGACTTTGATGAGTGCGGCGCTCTTCTGGCGGTAGAGCTGCCAGATGGTCCAGACGAACACGGCCACTGCGAGGAGGGCGTAGGCGAGCACGCCGCTGTTGTAGGGCATGTGCCATGAGTTGACGAAGAGGAGTTCGAACTTCTGTGCCACGGCGATGAATCCGGGGACGAGGCCGTAGAGGATGAAGAACACGATTACGGCCGAGAGGAGGAGTGCGAGCAGCGATCCCTTTACGTTGGGGTTGGCGCACTTCTTGTAGTAGAACACCAGGACGATTGCGGGGATGCAGAGCAGGTTGAGGAGGTGTACGGCGATGGAGATGCCTATGATGTAGGCTATGAGGACGAGGTATCGGTCGGAGTGGGGCTGGTCGGCGCGGTTCTCCCATTTGAGGATTAGCCAGAATACGAGTGCTGTGCAGAATGATGAGAATGCGTAGACTTCGCCTTCGACGGCTGAGAACCAGAAGGTGTCGCTCCAGGTGTAGGCGAGTGCTCCGCACATGCCTGCTGCCATGATGACGAGGGTCTTGACGGGGGAGACGGATGTGGCGTCGTCGGGGACGATGAGTCGCTTAACGAGGTGTGTCACAGTCCAGAAGAGGAGCAGGATGGTGCCGGCGGAGAGGAGTGCCGACATGCAGTTGACGGCGAGTGCGGCATTGGCTGCTTCGCCGCCGAAGAGGGTGACGAAGAAACGTGCTGTGAGCATGAAGATGGGGTTGCCTGGCGGGTGTCCTACTTCGAGTTTGAAACCTTGAGCTATGAATTCGGGGCAGTCCCAAAAGCTGGCGGTGGGCTCGACGGTGAGCAGGTAAGTGACTGCTGCGATGATGAATGCGAGCCAACCGAGAGCGTTGTTGATGATGTTGTAGCGTTTCATCAATGATGGATTGGTTGGATGGAATGAATGCGTTGATACAGTGAGCGCAAAGTGCGTCGCGGGGCGACGCCTGGCTCTGAAACTACAAAGGTAGCAAAAAGCGGTGTGAGGCTGAAGGGTTTAACAATATTTAAATTGGACGGGGCGGGGATGTGGCTGTGAGACAGTGCGGCAAGCCCGCCTCGGGCTGGTGCTCGGGGCGGGCTTGGGGTGTGTGTTTTATGAAGTGTGGGGCGCGGTGGTCAGCGTGCTTCCTGTCCGCGGTAGTAGGTGCGTCGGTGGTCGCGGGCGTAGCCGTTGCGGAGGACCTGGAAGGAGCGGGAGTCGGCCTTGCGCACTTTCTGTCCGCGGTAGTAGACGTGCTTGTGGTCAGCGGAGTATCCGTCGGCGAGGATGCGGAACGAGGATGCTTTGGCGTCGTCGATTTTGCGTCCGTAGTAGTAGACGTGTTTGTTGTCGCGGGCGTATCCGCCGCCGATTATGGTGAATGATGAGGGGCGTGCGTTTTTTACTTTGTGGCCTTCGTAGAACACGCCGTTGCGTGTTACCATGTATCCTGAGCGCTGTCCGCGTCCTCGGGTGTTTTTGTTGAAGTGGTCTTTGTGATGCTTGCGGTCCTGCTGTTCGTAGCGGGGGCGGCGGTCGGAAGATGACGATGAGGCGGTGGAAGCCGACACTGTAACGTTCATTGAGAGAGCGAGGAGGAGGATGGTGACTAATTTTTTCATGATGTGTCGGTTTTAGGGGGTTTGACAATGTGGCTTTGTTGCCTTGTTTAACTTATAGACTGTTGAAGGGTGCGTAAGTAAAGTGGGGTGAGTGTGAAAAATGTTTAATGGCGGGTGTGAAAATGGTGTTGTGGTGATTTTTTCGTGATTTTTTTGCGTAAATCAAAAAAATGGCGTATCTTTGCACCGCAAAACCCCGGAGGGGGCTGCTACCTGCTTCAATAGCTCAGTCGGTTAGAGCATCTGACTGTTAATCAGAGGGTCGTTGGTTCGAGTCCATCTTGAAGCGCAAAATTAAGGTAAATATTTGTAGTGAAGCTTCAATAGCTCAGTCGGTTAGAGCATCTGACTGTTAATCAGAGGGTCGTTGGTTCGAGTCCATCTTGAAGCGCACTGAATAGGCCGCAACGGAATAATTTCTGTTGCGGCTTTTTTTTGTTGGGTGGGGGTGATGGAAGCTGGGGCTGCTGGGCCGACTGGGGATAGACCGGGAAAGCCTGGTATTTGAAGGATGGATGGGTGGGGCGGACGCTCGGACCGAGCGTCCCTACATGGGAGGCTGTGGGTCGGTTGATAGACCGGACAAGACTGATGTTTGGAGGATGGATGGGTGGGGCGGACGCTCAGGCCGAGCGTTCCTACATGGGGAGGGTAAAAAGGAAAGGCGGGGCGCTGGTGCGCTCCGCCTTTCGGTGTCACGGCTGTGCCGTGGTGGGAATCGTTGGTTGGTTCCTCAGGAAACGGGGTCCGGGATTACTTGCCGGAGAGTTTCTCCTTGAGGGCAGCGAGGGCCTCGAGGTCGCCGAGGGTGGTCTTCTCGAGGGGCTGGTTGAGCATGGCGGGCTCTTCGGCCTTGGGGGCGCGGGGAGCACGGTTGGCGCGACGCTCTTTTGCCTTCTCAGCGCGAGCCTCGTCTTCGAAGATGCGGCTGTGGCTGAGGATGATGCGCTTGGAGTCTTTGTTGAACTCGATGACCTTGAAGTTGAGCTTCTCGTCGACTTTGGCGGGGGTGCCGTCTTCCTTGACGAGGTGCTTGGGGGTTGCGAAGCCTTCTACGCCGTAGGGGAGGGCAACGACTGCGCCTTTGTCGAAGAGGTCGACGATGGTGCCTTCGTGGATAGAGCCGACGGTGAAGATGGTCTCGAATACGTCCCAGGGGTTCTCTTCGAGCTGCTTGTGGCCGAGGCTGAGGCGGCGGTTATCCTTGTCGATGGCGAGGACTTCGACTTCGATGTCAGCGCCGATCTGTGTGAACTCGCTGGGGTGCTTGATTTTCTTGGTCCAGGAGAGGTCGGAGATGTGGATGAGGCCGTCTACGCCCTCTTCGATCTCGACGAATACGCCGAAGTTGGTGAAGTTGCGAACTTTGGCGGTGTGGCGGCTGCCGATGGGGTACTTGGTCTCGATGTTCTCCCAGGGGTCGTTCTTGAGCTGCTTGATGCCGAGGGACATCTTGCGGTCTTCGCGGTCGAGGGTGAGGACAACGGCTTCCACTTCGTCGCCGACTTTCATGAACTCCTGAGCTGAGCGGAGGTGCTGGCTCCAGGACATTTCGCTGACGTGGATGAGGCCTTCGACGCCGGGGGCGATTTCGAGGAATGCGCCGTAGTCGGCCATGACTACTACGCGGCCTTTAACCTTGTCGCCGACTTTGAGGTCGGGGTTGAGGGCGTCCCAGGGATGGGGCTTGAGCTGCTTGAGGCCGAGGGCGATGCGTTTCTTCTCGTTGTCGAAGTCGAGGATGACGACGTTGAGTTTCTGGTCGAGTTCCACAACTTCGCTGGGGTGGCTTACGCGGCCCCAGGAGAGGTCGGTGATGTGGATGAGGCCGTCTACGCCGCCGAGGTCGATGAACACGCCGTAAGAGGTGATGTTCTTGACGGTGCCTTCGAG
>JAXJRL010000003.1:0-10059 GCA_036310635.1 Muribaculaceae bacterium
ACAAGGGATAGTAATAACCGAGTCAACTCCTATCAGGGTTAACGTCTTCTGACAGTCAACCTAAATCAGGAAAATACAGATGAGCCTGCTGAGCCTGCTGGGCCTGCTGAGCCAACTGAGCCTGATGAGCCTGCTGGGCCTGCTGAGGCTGCTGAGCCTGCTGGGCGAACCGGGCCTTCAGGGGCGTAAGGGGGCTAACGGATGTTATGTGTGGGAGTCAGAATCAGAACCATTTGATGCGGCGGAGGTAGATGTAGGTGCCGATGGTCAGGAGGAAGGCGATGAGGATCACTATCCAGAATGAGGAGGCGAGCATGGCCCAAGGGAGTCCCTGGACGTTCATGCCGTAGAAGCTGGCAACGAGGGTGGGGACCATGAGGACGATGGTGATGGATGTCATGCGTTTCATGACCAGATTGACGTTGTTGGAGATGATGGATCCATAGGTGTCCATGGTGCCCTCGAGGATGTCGGTGTAGACGTTGACCGTGTTGTCGGCCTGCTTCATCTCGGTTTCGAGGTCGTCGTGGAGGTCGTGGTCGTAGTCTTCGCCGTAGACAGTGTGGAGACGTTCGAGGAGAGTCTGATTGCCGCGCAGGGATGTGTTGAAGAACACGAGCGACTGCTGGAGGCGCATGAGGCTGAGGAGGTCGCTGTTTTTGACATTGTGCTCAAGGTTGCGCTCGTCGCCGGTGACGGTTCGGTTCATGTTGCGCAGATAGGTCAGGAACCAGTAGGTGGCGCTGAAGAGGATGTGGAGAACGAAGTCGGAGGAGCGCGACACGGTGAGTTCGCGGCGCTGCGAGTAGGCTATGAAATCCTGGATGAGGGGGGTCTTGAAGAAGCAGACGGTGACCATGGCTCCGACCTTAGGCGAGGCGAGGACGCCGATGGGCACAGTCTTGTAGGGCGGGCTGTCGGGGGCGCCCGGCATGGGTATGCGAATCACCGTCAGCGACCAACCGGCCTCGGTGTCGTAGCGAGGACGCTCGTCGACGTCGCCGAGCGCTTCGAGGAATGATGCCGGGACTTTGAGTTTTTCGACGAGGTAGAGCATGTCGTTGGTGTCGGGGCATTCGATGTTGATCCAGCCGCCCTGGGTGGGGTGGTCGGACTCGACGAATCCTTTCTGGCAGTGTAGGTACTGTATCATACATTACTTAACACTTGTGGGGAGGAAATGTTGGAGGGAAGAGGCAAGCCCGATAGGCCCGATATCATGGCGAGGGGATTAAAGGGGCGGAAAATGCGAAGCGCCGGGCCCTTGGGGCTCGGCGCTTGGTGTGTGTGGAAAATTAGTCAGGGGGTCAGGCCTCGGGGGCAGCGGCTGCGGGAGCGGCCATGGGCTTGGCTTCCCAACCGAGGGCGCTTGCGCCGAGGATGGCGGCGTCGGCGTCCTTGAGCTCGCTGAGGAGCACTTTGGGTTTGCCCTTGAAGATGGAGAGCATGGAGCGGTTCATGGCCTCGCGGAGGGGACGCATGAGGAGCTCGCCGCTCTTGGCCAGGCCGCCGAAGAGGATGAATGCCTGGGGCGAAGAGAACACGGTCATATCGGCCATGGCTTCGCCGAGGATGGTGCCGGTGTACTCGAAGATTTCCTTGGCGATTTTGTCGCCGGCGATGGCTGCGTCGTAAACGTCCTTGGAAGTGATTTCGTCGATGGGGATGTTGCGGAGCAGCGAGGGCTCGTTGCGGATTTCGAGGAACTCGCGGGCGGTGCGTGCCACGCCTGTGGCGGAGCAGTAGGCCTCGAGGCATCCTGCACGGCCGCAGCCGCAGAGGCGGCCGTTGGTGCGCTTGACGATCATGTGGCCGAGTTCGCCGGCGAATCCGTCGTGGCCGTAGACCACAGCGCCGTTGATGACGATGCCGGAGCCTACGCCTGTGCCGAGGGTGATCATGATGAAGTCCTTCATGCCGCGGGCGGTGCCGTAGGTCATCTCGCCGATGGCGGCGGCGTTGGCGTCGTTGGTGATGGCGCAGGGTATGCCGAACTTCTCTTCGATTTTGCGGGCCAGGGGTATGGGGGTGGGCCAGGGGAGGTTAACGCCGTCGGTGATTTCGCCGGTGTAGTAGTTGGCGTTGGGGGCACCGATGCCGATGCCGTGCACCTTGCCTTCGGCGTCGTTGGCCTTGACGAGGCGAGTGAGCTCTTCGTGGAGTTCGTCGATATAATCGTCGAAATTGTTGTGCTTAGCGGTTTTGATGGAGGATGAGGCAATGACAACACCACGGGCGTCAACGATTCCGAAGACGGTGTTTGTGCCTCCCATGTCGATACCAATAACGTAAGGCTTCATGGTAAAATTGAGGGTTTTAGGTGTATTTGTTAGAAAATATTGATTGTTCTGAGTTTGGTTATGGGCTCACAGGGTTGTGGGCAAGCGCCCATACTGGGTACAAAAGTATGAAAAAAAATTGAGTGGCGGAAATGGGCGGGGCAAAAATTGCGGCCGTGGAGTCAGAAAGTGGTGAGATTGGGCATGACGAGGTCTTCGAAGCGCTCGATGGTGAAGGCGTCGGGGGTTCCGGTGACGGTGAAGATGTCGAACTGTGGCTCGAAAGGGGAGTCGTTGAGCTGCATGTAGGTGTTTGCGGCGTAGAGCATGCGCCGGAGCTTGCGTCGGTCGACGGCCTCGAGGGGGTCGAAAGCGTTTGATGAGCGGGTTTTGACCTCGACGAAACGGATTCGGTTTCCGTGGATGGCGATGATGTCGAGTTCGTAGTGTCCGGAGCGCCAGTTGCGGTCGGCGATGGCGCAGCCCTCGGCGGTAAGGGTATCGGCTACGGCCTGTTCGCCCCAGGTGCCGGTGTCGTTATGTTTGGCCATGATAAGGATATGCTGTGACGAGATGCCAAAGGTACGAAAAAATGCGGAAAAAGTGGCGGCAGTGGGTGGGTATTCGGCATTTTTTGCTAACTTTGTTGAATATTCCGGAGAACGGCCGAGCCGTCCGGGAAGAGATAAGACACTAAAAGGAAAAATCAAGAAATAATAGAGACAGAATGCCGGTACGGAAATGGCGCATAGACGACAGCGCCGACCTCTACAACATTGTCGGCTGGGGCCGCAATTATTTTTCAATCAACCAGCAGGGCCATGTGGCTGTGACGCCTCGCCAGGGCTATGCCTCAGTTGACCTGAAGGACGTGATGGACGAGTTGCAGGTGCGCGACATGTCCACGCCCATACTGCTGCGTTTTCCTGACATACTGGACACCAGGATTGAGAAGATAAGCAACTGTTTCGAGGAGGCCTCGAAGCGTTACAACTACCAGGCCCGCAACTTCATGATTTACCCCATCAAGGTGAATCAGATGCGCCAGGTGGTGGAGGAGATAGTGTCGCACGGCAAGAAGTTCAACATCGGCCTTGAGGCCGGCTCGAAGCCCGAGCTGCATGCGGTGCTTGCGACGAACATCAACGACAACGCGCTGGTGATATGCAACGGCTACAAGGACGAGAACTATATAGAGCTGGCACTGCTGGCGCAGAAGATGGGCCGGAGGATATACCTGGTGGTGGAGAAGCTCAACGAGCTGCGCATGATTGCGGACATTGCCAAGAAGCTGAAAATCAGACCAAACATAGGCATACGCATAAAGCTGTCGAGCAACGGCTCGGGCAAATGGGCCGAGAGCGGAGGCGACCAGAGCAAGTTCGGACTGAACTCGTCGGAGCTGCTTGAGGCACTGGAGATTCTGGAGAAGCGCGACATGAAGGACTGCCTGAAGCTGACCCATTTCCACATCGGCAGCCAGATCACCAAGATACGCCACATAAAGAACGCACTGCGCGAGGCCACGCAGTTCTATGTGCAGCTGTCGAAGCAGGGATTCAGCATTGACTTTGTGGACATAGGCGGCGGCCTGGGCGTGGACTATGACGGCACGCGCTCGTCGGCAAGCGAGAGCTCGATGAACTACTCGATACAGGAATATGCCAACGACGCAGTGTCGGCGCTAGTGGATGTGTGTGAGAAAAACGGCCTGAAACAGCCCAACATCATAACCGAGAGCGGACGCTCGCTGACGGCGCACCACTCGATACTGATTTTCGACGTGCTGGAGACAACGTCGCTGCCCAAATGGCAGGACGACGCGGAACTTCCCGAGGACGCGCACGAGTTGGCCAAGGAGCTCTATGAGATCTGGGACAACCTGAACGAGCTGCGGATGTTTGAGAGCTGGCATGATGCCCTGCAGATACGCGAGGAGGCGCTGGACCGCTTCAGCCTGGGCCTGCTGGACCTGCAGACACGCGCGCAGATCGAGAAGCTGTTCTGGTCGATAGCGCGCGAGATAGGCGAGCTGTCGGCATCGATGAAGCACCAGCCCGAGGAGCTGCGCAAGATAGCCAGGCTGCTGCCTGACAAGTACTTCTGCAACTTCTCGCTGTTCCAGTCGCTGCCCGATGCATGGGCTATCGACCAGGTGTTCCCCATAATGCCGATCCAGAGGCTGGACGAACGTCCGACAAAGACCTGTACCATCCAGGACATTACCTGCGACTCGGACGGCAAGATTGCCAATTTCATCTCGTACCACGACATGACCGGTGCCCTGCCTGTGCACCATGTGAAGAGCGGCGAGAAGTACTATATCGGCGTGTTCCTGGTGGGCGCATACCAGGAGATACTCGGCGACATGCACAACCTGTTCGGCGACACAAACGAGGTGCACATCAACGTGTACAAAGACTCGTATGAGCTGGATCAGCTCGTTGACGGCGAGACGGTTGCCGAGGTGCTCGACTATGTGCAGTATCAGCCCAAGAAGCTGGTGCGCAACGTGGAGACCTGGGTTACGGCGTCGATGAAGGCCGGGACGATATCGCCTGAGGAGGGCCGCAACTTCCTGTCGACCTATCGTTCGGGACTGTACGGCTACACATATCTTGAAAAAGACTGATCAGCAGGAAGATGCGATTTTTTCTGGACATCAGTTTCCGAGGCGCGTGCTATCACGGATGGCAGCGGCAGCCCGGCGACATGAGTGTGCAGCAGCGGCTGGAGGAAGCCATGTGCGCCGTGCTGAAAGCGTCTGTGGCCGTGACCGGCGCCGGGCGCACCGACACCGGTGTGAATGCCAGGTGCATGCCCGCACATTTTGACTGGCCCGTGGAGGAGACAGTCACGGCCGAGCGGCTGGAGGGCCTGCGCAAGGCCCTGAACGCCATCTGCCGCCCCGACATTGTTGTCAACTCCATTCGGCGTGTGGCTGACGACGCCCATGCGCGGTTTGATGCCACGCGGCGCACGTACCGCTATTTTGTTCACACCGAGCCCGATCCGTTTGTCTATCCCCTGTCGTGGCAGGCGCCACGCGGGCTTGATTTCGGGCGGATGAACGAGGCTGCTCGGCATCTGTTGGGACGGCAGGATTTCACGTCGCTCTCAAAGCTCCACACCGATGTCAAGACCAACATCTGCAACGTGGCGACGGCAGAATGGCGGCCGATGGATGCCGACGGAAAGCGTTGGTACTTCGAGATTTCGGCCGACCGGTTCCTGCGCAACATGGTGCGTGCCACCGTTGGAACGCTGGTGGATGTTGGCAGAGGAAAATATGCTCCCGAGCATGTAAAGGAAGTGCTTGCAGCCATGGACCGCTGTGCGGCCGGAACGTCAATGCCGGCACATGCCCTGTTCCTGTGGGACGTGGCGTATCCGTATGAGTGGCGCTGAAAAATCGTAATATCTTATGCTGTAACAAATAGACACAAAGAATTAAAGTGATGATGAAAGGAAGAGCGAGCCAGGATGCCCGGCGGCGGATGCAGATGCTGATGTATGGCGTGTGCGTGCTGCTGATAGTGAGCGGATGGGCATATTCATGCTATGCCAACCACAGAAATTCCAAGGCGACTCCTGCCGGAGAGGTGGCGGATGCGGCCAGTCTGGAAAAGGTTGTTGCACCGTATCTTGAGGACTCACAGTATATTAAATACCCGGGTTTCAATGTTTCGTTTAATAATCGCCATCATGAGCCCAACTATGTGAGCTGGGAGCTTACCGGCGAAGAGACCAAAGGCAGGACTCCGCGCTTCAACACATTTGCGCCTGACCTGAACGTGCTTGGATGTGCTCGCCTCGAGGACTACCGCGGATCGGGCTACGACCGCGGCCATATGGCACCCGCAGGCGATATGAAATGGAGCCAGGAAGCCATGGAGGCCTGTTTCCTGCTGACAAACATGTGTCCGCAGGCTAAGGCGCTGAACTCCGGAGCATGGAAGACGCTGGAGGAGAAATGCCGGCAATGGGCGGTGCGCGATTCGGCGCTGATAATAGTGTGCGGGCCGATATTGACCGACAAGCTGACGCGCACCATAGGCGACGGCGTGACCGTTCCCGATCGCTTCTTCAAGGTGATTCTGGCGCCGTATGCCAATCCTCCGCGTGCCATAGGCTTCATAATGCCCAATGGCCGGGTGAGCGGCGGCATGCAGCAGGCGGCGGTGAGTGTGGACGAAGTCGAGGCTGCAACCGGCTACGATTTCTTCAGTGCGTTGCCCGATGACATCGAAAATCAGGTTGAAGCAGAATGTAATTTTCCGTTATGGTCAAGGACGAAGTGAATACGATTTGCGCCGTGTCTACGCCCCAGGGCGTTGGCGGTATTGCAGTTGTGAGAGTGTCGGGGCCGGAAGCGCTGGCGGTGACCGGCCGAGTGTGGAAAGGGAAGAAACTTGCTGATGTAGAGACACATACGGCTCATCTTGGAACAGTGATGCAAGCAGACGGCACGGTGCTTGACCAGGCCGTGGCTACAGTGTTCCGCGGACCGAATTCGTACACCGGTGAGGACGTCGTGGAGCTGTCGGTGCATGGGTCGGTTTACGTGCAACGGGCGTTGGTTGAGACACTTATCGCAGCAGGAGCGCGCCTTGCCGAGCCGGGAGAATTTACCAAGCGGGCATTCACCAACGGACGTATAGACCTGGTGCAGGCCGAGGGCATCGCCGACATGATCGCATCGCGGACAAAAGGCTCGCACCGTCTGGCAATGAGCCAGTTGCGTGGCGGAATATCGAAGAAAATAGTGGTGCTCAGAGAGCAGCTGATAAATCTGGCGTCGCTGCTGGAGCTTGAGCTTGATTTCAGTGAGGAAGATGTGGAATTTGCTGACCGTGAGCGACTTGTGACAACTGCCGAGGACATACTTCAAGAGATAGAGCGGCTGCGCGACTCATATGCCGCGGGGACGGCGATTAAAGACGGCATCCCTACGTCGATAATCGGCGAGACTAATGCCGGTAAATCGTCGCTGCTCAATGCGTTAGTGGGCGACGACAAGGCCATTGTGAGCCACGTGCACGGAACAACTCGCGACGTGATTGAGGATGTGCTGCCCATCGGCGACCACATGCTTAGGCTGATGGATACCGCAGGCCTCAGAGAGACAGAGGATTACGTGGAGAAAATCGGCATAGAGCGCACCCTTGACAGCATGAAACGCGCGCGCATACTGATATGGGTTGTCGACGCGACGGAGAGAGTGGGGGACGCCACAGTTGCAACAGTTTGTAAATCACTGAGCGACAATGAGGGCGCCGCATTGATTGTGGCCCTCAACAAGACAGATGTGGCCAATGCCGGACACTTGGCCGGGCTGCGGGAGCGCCTTGAGAACTCGTTGCCTAAGGCAATGCATTTTATTGAAATATCGGCACTTACAGGCGAAGGGGTGGGGGAATTGAAGCATGTGCTGACAACGGTGGCGCAAGAGATAGTTGGCGACACCGGCGACATGATAATTGCCAACATGCGTCAGCAGCAGGCCCTTGCCACGGCCGCGGAGAGCGCCACGGACACTCTTGCCGGCCTCCGAGCCAACCTGCCCTGCGACCTGATAGCCCAGCACCTCCGACGCACCATCGACGCACTCTCCACTCTAACCGGCCAGATCACCTCAGCCACAATCCTCCAAACCATTTTCTCCCGCTACTGCATCGGCAAATAAATAGTTGATTATCAATGATTTATATTGATAGCAATTGACTATTACTGAGCGATAAAACTTAACACACAGACATTTGCCAAACGCTGATAACTGTCAGGGTTTGGCATTGTTATACCCGCACTGCGTTCAAGGAATGGCTGCAAGATGCCGGTATCACCAAGCACATCACCTTCCACGGGCTGCGCCACACCTTCGACACCTTCCACGGACTGCACCACACCATCGCCACCCTACTCGTGAGCAACGGCACCGACATCTACACCGTCAGCAAAATGATGACCCACAAAAACGTAGCCACCACCCAAATCTTCGCCGAACTAAGAAGATGCGTCACCAATCCCTATCCACCACCAAGCGAGCTCTAAAGAGTTCGCTGTTTTTTTGCCATGATAAAGAGAAGTAGCTTCGATTTAGTCATTCGTTGTCACATAAAAGCATTGACGGGCGGTGATTGTGAAAATCACCGAAAAATCACCGGCATTGCCATATAATAACCGTCTGGTTTTACTCGGGGTACTAACCTAATATTCAGTGGATTAAATTTTACAATTCAGTTATTTGCATGTGGGTGGTCGGTTAATTTTTTAACCGGCAACTCACTTATTTCCTTTGCGTTAGAATTGCAAAACCCCACTAAACTCACTCAAAATATGCAAAGCATTAACATTACTTTCGACCAGCTGCCACATGTGGTAGGCGGTCTCTCCGAGAAACTCGATCGCGTGCTTGAACTTCTCGAACAGGGCGGCAAGGCCACCCACTCCAAGGAGGGCAAGCCCGAGAGAAGAATCGTTCACGCGAAAGAGGCTTGCGCGATTATCGGCAAGTCACTTTCTTCCCTCTATCGTCATATCAAGGCGAGAACCGACCCTCTGCCGAGCTACAAGCGCGGCAAGCTCCTCTATTTCTTTGAAGACGAGCTTTACGAATGGATTGAGAAGGGTCGCAAGCAGCCCAAGGGCCCGACATTCGAGGAACAGATGGCGGCGATGACCGCCGGTATGAAACGCCGTCCCCGCGGGGGCTATAACGGATGACGCCTATGGAAACGAAGATTACCCCCGACTCCGTAATCAGCGCGTGCAAAACTGCTGCGGACACATCTCACTCTCCTATTCTCCGAAGGACGCGCCGCTGTTGACCGACGAGCTGATGGTGAAACTCGCCCTCGAATATATGGAGAAAATGGGCATCGTGAACACCCAGTTTATCATCACCAGGCATCTGGACTCATCGACGAAGTCGCTTTGCTCCGCAAAGAACGAGCATCCCCGCTGCCATATAGTGTATAATCGGGTGGACAACGACGGCCGGTGCATCAGCGACAGCTTCGAGTATCTGCGCAACAACGAGATCTGCGATGAGCTGAAACAGAAGTACGGTTTGACCTACGGCGAGGGGGAAGGACAACGTGAAAGTCGAGAGATTGAAAGGCCGGTCGAAGACACGTCAGGAGATATATATCGCCGTGCGCGATGCCAAGAAAACGACCACTGACTGGATCTCTTTTCAGCGCGAACTTGCCACTATGGCATTCTCGCTGCTCACCTGCATAGCCTGCCTCGCCATGTTTTTTTGGCAGGAGGCGCGCATCGAGCAATGTCGCATCTCCGATATAAAGTACCATTGTATCATGATGCACGGCGGCGTCGGCAGTGTCGGACTCGACAGCATCGAGAGCTGGTTTCGCAACCCCGCCATCGTCCTCAGCATCGAACGGGAGGTGCGCCAATACGAACAGCGTGTGCAGGTCATCGCGCAAGCGCTTGCGAAGCAAGAAACCGCCCGCGCCCTCGAACAAAAACACCGCCTCGAAGAAAAAATCGAGGAACTCAACAACACTAAAAACTGAAAATTATGAAAACAAGTAACCACCTCACTCAACTCTTCTCCCGTGTAAAATCCCTCTTCTGCCGCTAGGCACCACCCACCGCATCCAGCAACTCGCCATCGTCTTCGCCAAAGAAAAGTCCGACCACCCTGACGCCGTCAAAGAGCCCGACATAACCTGCGTCCGCCTCTACTAACGGCCTCTATCCACCCTCAACACCGCACCGAGCCTCGCTCCGTGCGGTGTTTTTATGTTATATTGGA
>JAXJRL010000004.1:0-42547 GCA_036310635.1 Muribaculaceae bacterium
GACCGGGTGGCACGGCTGTTTTTTTTTGGGGGGGGGCATGGGATTTTGGAGGTGATGGGCCTACTGAGCTTTCTGGGGCTTCTGGGCCTACTGCGAAGGATGGTGGGGGATAATGGAGGTGGGAGGAGGGCCATCCGGCGTGGACGCGATTTATCGCGTCCCTACTGGGAGGCAGGGGGTTATAAAAGGGAAGAAGGGGGGGTATATCGGGGAGGCAGGGGGTATATCGGGGCGGGTGAGGGGATGGCCGTTAGGGGCCGGGGGGCGGGGTGGCCGTTAGGGGCCGGGAGTCGTGGGGGTGGTCGTCTGGGGTTAGTCTTCGAGGAGGGAGTAGGCTATGAATTCGGTGAGGGGGATGACGGGGAGGATGCGCTCGGCGAGGGCTTCGGGCCAGTCGGGGGAGGCGAAGAGGCTGCGGGGCACGGGGCAGTATTTGCCGAGTTCTTTGAGGCGCAGGTACTGGATCATGGGGTGGTCCTTGGGGAAGCCTTTGGGGGCCGTCTTGAGGGTGTCGCCCCACATGTGTGTGCCGTAGACGTCGGTCAGGGCGGGGTCGTTGACGATGGCGAGGAACTCGTCGTCGTTGTCGGCGATGGCCTGTCGGAGTTTGCGCAGGTCGGGTGATGCGGGGCACCAGATGCCGCCCCACACGCCTGTCATGCCGTCGGAAAGGCCGGCCTCGATGTAGAGGCCGCAGTGCCGGCCGCGGAGCTCGGGGGGATCGAGCGAGGTGCCGATGTGGGTCTTGTAGGGTGTTTTATCAAGGGAGAAGCGTGTGTCGCGGTATATGCGGTAGGTGGCGCGCCGGGCGTCGACGGTGCGGATGCGTGGCCACTCCGCGGCGACGATGGGGATGAGGCGCTCCATGCCTTCGATCCACTCGGCACGGATGGCGTCGTACTCGGGTTTGTGCTCCTGGAACCAGGGGCGGTTGTTGTTGGCGCTTAGGCGCTCGAAAAAGTCGAATGCTTGTATCATGGGGGCTGATGGGGGTAGGGGCTTCCGGGAATAGGCCCAATAGGCCCGATAAGCCCGATATGTTGGAGAGAATTAGGAGGGGATTAAAAGAGGGGGCGAGAGGAGGTGGTTATTTGATTTCCTCCCACTCGGCGTCGACCACTTGCTGCTCGCGGACGTAGGTCTCGGAGGTGGTGGTTGAGGTGGTGGTTTTCACATCGCAGGCTACTTCCTCGTACTCAACGTATTCGCCTACGTTGGGGTCGATTTTCTTGGCACGCGGGGCGGGCTGTTCGGGCTGGCGACGACGGGTGCCGTCGGCGCCGTTGGAGTCGTTGCCGCCGAACTGGTTGACGAAGTCGCGATAGGCTTTGCGCTGCTGGTTCACTACCTTTGACACGCCGAAGACGAGTCGGAGGAACTTGAAGATGAAATAGCCTAATATAACTGCTAATAATAGCCCAAAAAAAGACATAGATATCGTGTGGAATTAAAGTGGAGAGGGAAGAGAGACTGGAGATAAAGGGAGGCCTGAGGGGGAGGGGTCAGATGCGGCGGCGCGACATGACTGACAGCAGGACGTAGAGGAGGATGGTCCATGCGAGGCCGCTGAGGCCGTAGATGATCATGAAGACGACGGCTGCAGCGAGGAGCACGTAGCGGCGGAGGTTTTCATGAACGGCGAAGTTCTTGAATTTCAGCGAGAACATGTAGAAACGGCCCACCATTGCGAAGCTTGCCAAGAGGCAGAGCAGGACTATGACGGCAGAGCCGGGATAGCCGTAGCTGTTGACCCATCCGGCCACACCGATCAGGAAGATGGCGGCTGAGGGGATGGGGAGGCCTCGGAAGGATGTGGATCCGGCGTCCATTACGTTGAAGCGGGCCAGGCGGAGGGCACCGAATACGGGGACGGCGAGGGTGAGGTAGTTGAGCCAGGAGTGTTCGCCGAACTGTGCCATGATGTTGTACATGAGCATGGCGGGCGCCACGCCGAAGCTGACGAGGTCGGAGAGGGAGTCGAGTTCGGCTCCGATTTTGGAATATGCTTTGAGGAGGCGGGCTGCGGCGCCGTCGAGGAAGTCGAAGACGGCGGCGAGGCCCATGAACACGCAGCTCCACTGCCATCCCATGAGGGGGCCGAACTGTGTGTAGGCGCTGAAGGCCATGATTACTGCCACACAGCCGGAGAGGAGGTTGAGGCAGGTGATGGTGTTGGGGATATGGCTAATGATTTTCATCAAGCGTTTTCAGTTTGGTTTTCGGGATGCAGGCGACCCACCTGTGTTACGCCACCGATGGTTTTGTCGCCGAGGCCGACGAGGATGTCGGTGCCGAGGGGGAGGTAGAGGTCCACTCGCGAGCCGAACTTGATGAAGCCCATGTGGTCCTCAATTTTGGCCTCCACGCCGGGGTGGGCGTAGGTGACGATGCGGCGGGCCATGGCACCTGCCACCTGGCGCATGAGGACCATCTGGCCGTCGTTGGTGCGGATGGCGACGGTGGAGCGCTCGTTCTCGGTGCTGGACTTGGGGAGGTATGCAGCCATGAAGCGGCCGCTGTGGTGCTTGGAGTAGACCACTTCGCCGTCGACGGGGAACCAGTTGGCATGGACGTTGAGCACGCTCATGAACACGGAGAGCTGGATGCAGCGGCAATGGAGGAATTCGTCCTCATAGACTTCCTCGAGGGCCACCACCTTGCCGTCGGCGCTGGATACGACCGCCTTGTCGGGGTTGCCGGGGAAAGTGCGGCGCGGGGAGCGGAAGAAGTTGACCACCAGCATGTAGAACACACCCCAGACGGCTGTGGAGGCGATTGCGATCCAGAGGGGACGCACCCAAATCCACAGCGGCAGGTTCGCGACGAGCACCACCAACAGCAGAACTATCAGGATGTTGGTGCCTTCGTGATGTATTCTTACTCGCTTAAGGTGTTTGGTCATAAACGGCTTTAACTTACTATATATCATCCTCTGTGGCAACGCCATGGCTGCGGCCGGGGATGGAAGATTCAGAATCGGTTGGTCAGGTGTGAGGTATGAATCAAATGCAAAGATAGTCTTTTTTTTTAAAAATCAGACGCGGTTAAGTCATTTTTTCACATTTGGCCACAATTTTTACTAAAACGGGGCGCGCGGGGCCGGCTGGGCGGCATCGGCGCGGGAGGTGAAGTGTGGAATAAAATTCTACACATTGCGGAGGACTGTCCAGGCGACGATGGCCGCGAGGACTGCCCAAGGGACGGCGGGATGGTGGGCGAGGCGGTAGACGCGGCTGCGGGGCGGCAGATAGCGCACGAGCACGAAGAATAGTGCCAGGGGCACGGCGAAGAAGACGGCTGGATTGAAGGCCCATGCGGCGGCGAGGCGGCCGTGGAACAGGGCGTGCATGCATCGCAGGGAGCCGCATCCGGGGCAGTCGTAGCCGGTGAGGAGTTTGGAGGGGCAGAGGGGGTATATTCCGGCCGTGGAGGGGTCGTAGGTATAGAGCACGGCAACGGCGACAGCAATCGCTGCCGCCGCCGCTATGGATGCTGCTATTCCGAGCTTGCGCGACAAGGCCGCTCAGAGGGTGAGAGCCGAGGCTCCGGCGCCCTGGAGAGCGGGCATGGAAGCCATGAGGCTGATGTAGGCAATGATGCAGACCACGCCGACGATGGCGCTGGCTATGCCCCAGTTGCGGGCGTTGCGCGATGCGCTGAGGGCTTCGTCGTAGCGGCCCTGGTAGTAGAGGGCCTGCACACGAGCGGCATAGATGACGGAGACGACGCCGAGGGGCATGCAGCAGCAGACGGTGCAGACAATGCCGAGCCAGAGATAAGAGGGCGGGCAGGGCATGTCGTATTCGGGCTGATGCTGAGGCTCGGCGGCATAGGCGGGCTGCCGGTAGTGGCACTGCTGCTGTTCGGCCCGGGGCTGCTCATGCTGAGGCTGCCGGGCGGGCTCTTCGGGCTCGAGGGGGGCGGGCTCGTAGGGGCGGAAAATCCAGCTGACCTGGTCGGCAGTCTGTGCTGGCATCCACTCGCTGAGGCCCTCGTACCATACGAGGGTGTCGGGGGTGAGGCCGAGGTCCTTGAGTTGCTCACGGCTGTAGGGACCTTCCTGCTTGCCGTTGCGGAAAACGTAGATATTCATATTTTGGGGTTGCGTTAATGACGGAAGGGGAGGGTCAGAACATACTTAAGGTTACTACCTGGAGCATGATCAGGACAAAGTAGAGCACATAGACCGCGCAGCTGCTCGCAATGCCGGCTATGCACCAGTTGCGGGCCTGGCAGGAGCAGCGCAGGGCCTCGTTGTAGTCGCCCTGGTTGTACGCGCTGTCCACTTTTGACGACATGACGATGCCGATGATGCCGAAGGGCAGGCAGCAGAGGATGGTGACGATGATAGACAGAGCCATGTAGGTGGACGGCCGCGGGGGCATGGGCTCGGCGGGCATGGGCGAACCGGGGGCATACTGCGGGCCGCAGGCGTTCTGAGGGCCTGCGTTCGGCGACATGACGGGCGGCACGGGCGGGTTGGCCGGGTTGTGGAAGATGTGTGCTGTCAGCGCCGAAGTGCCGGCGGGCTCCCACTGCGCGAGGCCCTGGTACCAGACGAGGGTGTCGGGGGTGATGCTCGACTGCGCGAGCTGCTCCAGGGTGAAGGGGCCGGACTTTTCGCCGTTGCGGAAAACGTAGATTTGCATGGATGTCTATTGGGACTGACGGTTAGAAAAATTTCACTTCCTGGCCGAGGATGTCGCCCAGGAGGTTGTTGGCGAGGCGTGAAGCGCCGATGCGGAAGTAATCGTTGGTGAGCCACTCCTCGCCGAGGACTTCCTTGACGATGGTGTAGTACTTGACGGCGTCCTCGGTGGTGGACACGCCGCCTGAGCACTTGAAGCCGACGCGGTTGCCGGTTTTCTCGTAGTACTCCTTGATGCACTGGCACATTACGTAGGCAGCCTCGAGGCTTGCGCCAGGGTATTCCTTGCCGGTAGAGGTCTTGAGGAAGTCGGCGCCGGAGTAGAGGGCGAGGATTGACGCGGCGCGGATGTTCTCGGCGGTCTTGAGGGCGCCGGTCTCGAGGATGACTTTGAGGCGGGCGTCGCGGCATGAGTGCTTGAGCTCGGAGATTTCGTCGGCCACCTCTTCGTAGTCGCCGTCGAGGAAGTTGCCCACGTTGAGGACGATGTCGATTTCGTCGGCTCCGGCTTCAACGGCGAGAGCCACTTCGGCCACCTTCACCTCGATGAAGCTCTGCGAGGTGGGGAAACAGCCGGCCACGCATGCGAGGCGGACGGAGCTGACCTCGAGGACGGTGCGGACCACCTGTGCGAAGTTGGGGTAAACGCAGATGGCTGCGACGCCGGGGAGCTCGGGGTGTTCCTCCTCGAAGGCGTTGACGCGCTCGGTGAAAGCGGCTACTGACGAGGGAGAGTCGGTTGACTTGAGGGTGGTGAGGTCGATGGTGTTGAAGAGGAAGCGGTAAACGTCCTGGTTCTGGTTTTCGGCCTGGTGCTTGGAGAGTATTTCGTTGACGGCGGCTGAAACGGCCTTGTCGTCTGTAGCCACGTTTGAAGCGGCGATGGTATCGTGATATTTGTCGCTCATGGTGTTGAGTATTTAGATAGTTATGAGTTTATGTGTGTGTATGTTATGCTTTCAGTTTTGGGTTGTTGCGGTGTCGGTTGGCGTCGCGTTCCGACTTTTTGCGGACGTTGGCGGCGAGGGCGTCGGTGAGGTCCACACCGGTCTGGTTGGCGATTGCCATGAGCACCCAGAGGACGTCGGCGAGTTCGTCGGCGAGGGCGAGGGAGTCGCCTGGTTTGGCTGACTGGTCGCCGTATTGGCGGGCCATGACGCGTGCCACTTCGCCCACTTCCTCGGTGAGGACGGCCATGTTGGTGAGGGGGCTGAAATAGCGCACGCCGACGGTGGTGATCCAGCGGTCCACCATCATCTGCGCATCGCGGAGCGTGATGTCCGGGGCGCCAACTGATTCGTCAGTGCGGTTCATTAGGGCAAATATACAAACTTTTGGCGACAACGTGCGGATTTTTAGTGAAATTTAGTGCCGCGAAGGGTAATTTTACCCTGATTTCGTGGTGTTGACGTTCATCCGGCGATGTGTCAGGGATGCGCCGGCGATGGCTCGGCAAAGTTTTGGATTTTTTTACAAAAGTTTTGCTGTTTGGCGGATAATGACTACTTTTGTCGCCTCTAAATACGATTTTGCCGTCCATGAAAACTCCATGGGCGACTTTTCTTTTGACATAACTCAAACCCGGAAACACGATGAACATCATACTACAGTGCGGAGTGTTATTTACCTTTCTGGCCATCGGCGAACTGGTGGTGTGGCTGACCGGCATCCAGGTGCCGTCGAGCATCATAGCCATGCTGCTGCTCACGCTGGCGCTGAAGCTGCGCATAGTGCGCCTGCGCCATGTGGAACGCATATCCAACTTCCTGGTGCACAACCTCGGGTTCTTCTTTGTGCCCGCGGGCGTGGGGCTGATGAGCTGCCTGGGTCTGATAGCCGAGCAGTGGGTGCCTATTGTGGGGTCGATGGTGGTGAGCACGGCGGTGATCCTGGTGGTTACCGGCCAGGTGTACCAACTGGTGAGCACCCGCACACGTCGGCGTCACCGCAACGCGGAAAGGATGGCCCCGGCACAGAACAAGATGGCCGAATGAAGGCCGCCGACGTAGCATCTAAAAGACTTTAGTCACTATGGAATTTCTGACCAACAAAATGTTTCTGATAGCCGTGACATTCATAGCGTTTGCCATGGCACAGATGATTCAGCGCCGCATAGGCTGGAAGGTGCTCAACCCCATCCTGGTGTCGATAGTGCTGATAATCTGCTTTCTGACATTCGCGCACATAGACTACGGCACTTACCGCGCCAGCGGCGAATACATAGACTTCTGGCTGAAGCCGGCGGTGGTGGCGCTTGGCGTGCCGCTGTACAAACAGCTGACATCGATCCGCAAACAGATGGTGCCGCTGCTCATCGCCGAGATGTCGGGGTGCGTGGCGGGCATCATATCGGTGGTGCTGTGCGCGCGCATGCTGGGGGCCTCGCAGGAGATCATCATGTCGCTGGCGCCCAAGGCCGTGACCACGCCGATTGCCATGGAGGTTTCGGCCTCGGTGGGCGGCATACCGGCGCTGACGGCGGCTGTGGTGGTGTGCACGGGCATATTCGGCGGCATGGCGGGCTTCAGGATAATCCGCATGGGCAGGGTGCACAGCCCGATGGCTGAGGGCCTGTCGATGGGCACTGCGGCGCACGCCATAGGCACCTCGGTGGCCATGGAGCGCAGCGACCGCTACGGAGCCTTCTCGTCGCTGGGGCTGACACTCAACGGCCTGCTGACGGCGTTGCTGTCGCCGCTGATCCTGCACCTGCTCGGCTACGCCGTGTGAAACCAGGGCACATTCACTACAGAACGGGCATCCCGCCTCTTGCATGTCGGCAAGGGGCGGGATGCCCGTTTTATTGGTGTGTGTTGGGGGGAGAATCAGTGGGCGAGGACCTTGGCTGCGTTGGCACCTGCGCGAACTATGTAGAGACCCTGGGAGGGGAGCGCGAAGGTGACGGAGCCGTCGGAGGGCTGCTCGGAGGTGATGCGGCGCCCGTAGGCGTCGTACACGTCGACTTCGGGCTCAGAGGTGTAGACGGTAAGGACGCGGCCGTCCGTGGCCACAGCGAAGCTCTGAGAGGGGTCAGCGGCGATGTTGTCGACGCCGGCGGGAATGTCGAGGTAGCGGAAGGCGGTGGGATCGGAGTCGAACTCGCCGTCAGTGGCTGTGACGCGGAACTTGTAGCGGGTGTAGGCGGCCATCTTGGGGACTGAAACCTGGGTGCGTCCGCCGGTGACATACTCCTGGAAGTCGGGATGGGGCTCGGCCACTTCGTCGATGTAGGTGGCGGAGATGTCGTCGACGGAAAGGTTGCCTACGTCCTTGGTGAAGGAGATGCGCATGGCGCGTGTGCCTTCGGGGATCTGGGAGGTGAAGGTGTGGGTCACGGCAGTGGCTGCGGGGACAAACCCTTCAATCTTGGTCCACGCTGTGGAGCCGGCCTTCTGCGCCTCGACGGCGATGGTGGAGGTGACGGGTTTGCTGCCCTGGCCCTTGCACCAGAAGGAGAAGGAGGTGATGTCGCCGTTGTAGACGCGTGTGCTGATTGAGCCGGATTCGGCGAATCGCAGGGCTGGGATGGCGGCGCCGTAGTTGCCGTTGGTGGCATAGGGCGATGTGGTGGTTGACACCCATCCGGTGGGGAGCTCCACTTTTGAAGCCACGGAGCCCATGTCGGCGGTCTCGGTGGTTTCGCGGCCGGCGCCGTCAACGCCGTAGACGGTGAGACGGTAGTCGGTGGCGCCGTCGACGGGTGCCCACGAGGCCAGGAAGCCGTTGGCGTCGGCGGCGATAGTTTCGTCGATTACGGGGGTGCTGAGTTTGTAGCCGCCGTTGACGTCGAAGGTCACCTTGCCACCCTCGTGCCTGATGTTGGTGATGGGCAGGTTGATGCTCTTGCCGCTCCAGCTGCGGAAAGCGGGAGTGGTGGCTGAGGTGAAGGCTGTGGCGCCGGTGGATCCGGGCCAGGGATAGCCGCGCATCACGTTGGTGCTGTTGTTGTTGGCTATGTTGTTTGCCTCGACGAGGTCCACATAGCTGTGGCTGGCGTCGTTGTTGACGCGGTTGCCGTCGAAGGCAGCGGGCAGGTAGTCGATGTGCCAGATGAGCATTCCGGAGCCGGGGATGTAGGCGTCCCAGCCGGTGCGCTGGCGGTTTTCGAAGAGGAAGAACTCGCGCTGCGCGTCGGTGGTGGCCATGAAGCCGTGATTGGAGTTGACGATGTAGTCAAGCTCGAGCGACGCTCCGACCTCGGGGAGGAGTTCAGGCTGCATCCATCCCATGGCATTGCGCTCGTATATGGAATATGCGGGCGGAGTGCGGCTGTTGTTGTTGTAGGGGCCGTAATCCATGATGTCGTAGGCGCCGGGGGTGTGGCTGCCGTTGCCCGAGGAGGTTTGGTAGAGGTCGGGGAGGCCGATGACGTGCGAGAACTCGTGGACGAAGGTGCCGATGCCGTCGGGGGTGTTGGAGCCGTACTGCCATTCGTTGGCGCAGGCGTAGCTGCCGATGGTGGTGCCGTCGAGAGTGAGGTTGAAGCCGCCGTAGCGGATGTCGTAGGAGTGGGGCCAGACGGCGTCGTCCTCGGGAGCCGAGGCTTCGCCCACGCCGGCGTAGAAGACGAACACGTAGTCGCACATGCCGTCGCCGTTGTTGTCGAACTGGCTGAAGTCAATCTCGTCGTCGACCATCTGGCATGCCACGGCCACCATTTCCTCGGCGTTGCGGTCGTTGCCGTAGGAGTCGTTGCCGCCGTAGTAGGCGCGGTTGTTGGGGAGGGTGATGGGGCCCACCACAGTGAACTCAGGCTGGAACTGGTTCATGGACATGGTCTGAAAATAGTCGGTGGCGGATCCGGTGCCGCCGACCAGGTCGAAGCCTTCCTTGGTGAGGAGGTCGCGGAAATAGTCGCCGGCGGTGGTGCCGTATTTGTCGTAGGCGGTGTTGAATTTGACGTCGGCATACTCCACGAGGAGGATGAGGCCTTTGATTTTTCCTTTGGCGGGGAAGTCGGTGGTGAAGCGGCCCATGCCGTACTGGGGCTGGGTGGCTGCGGCGCTGGCGGGAGCCTTGGCGCGGGTTGATGCCGGGACAGCCCGGAGGGTGCGCTCCTGAGCTTTGCCGGCGCGTGCGGCGGCGAAGGCTTCCATGTCGAGGTTGTCGATGGAGCGCGTGAGCATGGCCTGGGACGCGGGACGGATGCGGGCGTCGACGGCCTGCACGCCTGTGCTGCGCATCTGGCCGGCGGCCATGTCGGGGTGGGCGTAGCAGTAGCGGCCCATGGCGTCGCGGACAACGAGCTGTCCGTCGGTGGTGACGAGGAAGTTCATGCGCTCGTCGCCGACGCGGCTCACGGTCAGTTCGGTTCCGTCGGGCTGGGTGACGCGGAATGAGCCTTGCCATGCGCGGACGGCACCGGCGCTGAGTGCGGCGCTGAGTCCGAGTGCAAGGAGGAGTGTGCGGGTATATTTCATGATTAGTCGTGGACCCCGGGCTTGTGGCCTGGGGCGTTTGTGATGTTTAAGCGGTGATTTTTCTATTTGTCGACTGTGGGGCTGCTCCCGTAGTGATGATAAAAAATAAGTGGTTTGAGGGATGTGGCCTGAAATCGGGATGGCAAATGTAGTAATTTTCCGCCATAAATCGGCATTTTCAGAGGTTTTGGCTGACAAAATGGGAAAAATAAACGCTCTGAGAATGAAAAATTCGGGCGCGCACGGCCATCGGGGCGTGATTTCGGGACTGTGGGAGGGTTTTGCGTGGCGGGGGCTATGTCCAGGCGTTGGTGTCGATGACGATGGTGACCGGACCGTCGTTGACGAGCGCCACTTTCATGTCGGCGCCGAATATGCCGCGGCGGACGGGGCGGCCGAGGAGTTCCTGAAGGCGGAGGCAGTAATGCTCGTAGAGGGCGTTGGCGGCGTCGCCGCGTTCGGCACGGATGTAGCTGGGGCGGTTTCCCTTCCGGGTCTGTGCGAGGAGGGTGAACTGGCTCACGGCGAGAATGTCGCCGCCGGCGTCGGCTATGCTGCGGTTCATCACGCCGTCGCCGTCGGGAAATATGCGCAGGGCGGCAGTCTTGGCGGCCAGCCGGTCGGCGGCTTCGGCGGTGTCGCCCACCTCGACTCCGACGAGCACCATCAGGCCGGGGCCTATGCTGCTAACCAGCTGAGAATCAACGGTTACCGATGCTTCTGTTACGCGCTGTATCACTATCTTCATATTGTATATGGCTGTGTGTCTGTGGGTTATGATTCTGTTTCGGGTGCCGGAGCCGAGGGCTCGGGCTGTTTGTCGGGCTGGGCGGCCTGGAGGGCTGTCTTGACCAGCTTGGCCTTGGCGGGACCGATGAGTTTGGCCACTTCGGGGATGGTGGCCTCGCGGATGCGCTTCACCGACTTGAAGTGGCGCAGGAGGGTGCGTGCGGTCTGAGGGCCGATGCCCTTGATGCCGTCGAGCTCGGAGCGGATCTGGCCCTTGGAGCGGAGGTCGCGGTGGAAGGTGATGCCGAAGCGGTGGGCCTCGTCGCGGAGGTGCTGTACCACGCGTAGGCTCTCGGAGGTCTTGCTGATGTAGAGGGGGAGGGTGTCGCCGGGGAAGTAGATTTCCTCGAGACGCTTGGCTATGCCCACCACGGCGATGGTGCCGCGGAGGCCAATTTCGTCGAGGGCTTCGACGGCTGCGCTGAGCTGGCCCTTGCCGCCGTCCACCACTATAAGTTGCGGCAGGTCGTCGGGCGACTCGGCCATGAGGCGTGTGTAGCGTCGGGTGAGGACCTCCTTCATGGAGGCGAAGTCGTCAGGGCCCTCCACGGTTTTGATTTTGAAATGGCGGTAGTCCTTTTTGGAGGGTTTGGCGTTGCGGAACACCACGCACGATGCGACGGGATTTGTGCCCTGGATGTTGGAGTTGTCGAAGCACTCGATGTGTCGCGGCAGCTCCTTGAGGCGGAAGTCGTCGCGGATTCGCTCCAGAGTGCGCTCGCTGCGTGCCTCGGGATCGTGTTTCTCGAGGTGCTTGAGGTCGTCGACGCGAGCCTGGCGGGCGTTGCGTTTCGACACGTCGAGGAGCTTGGCGCGGTCGCCGCGCTTGGGGATGGTGAAGCTGACGTTGGCCATCTCCACTTCGGGGGCCACCTCGGTGACAATCTCGTCGAAGGTTACGCCGAGGGTGGTCTTGATCTCGTCGATGGCGTAGGAGAGGAGTTCGGCGGGGGTTTCGTCGAGCGAGCGGCGGTAGCGGAGGGTGGCCGACTTGACGACGGCGCCTCGGCGCACGTGCATATAGTTTATGTAAACGTCCTTGCCCTCGTCGTCGTCCATGCCGAACACGTCGAGCTCGTCGATGGTCTGCGACACGATGACTGAGCGCGACTGGTAGTTGGCGATGAGGTCGTACTTGACTTTGAGTTCCTGTGCCTCCTCGAATTTGAGTTCGGCGGCGAGGCGCCCCATCTCGTCCTTGAGGTACTGCATGATGGTGCCGGTGTCGCCGCGCAGGATCTGCTTGACTTGCTCTATGTAGCGGCCGTATTCCTCGGCGGAGATGGCGCCTGTGCAGCAACCGCGGCAACGCTTTATGTGGTAGTTGAGGCAGAGGTGTCCCTTGCCCTTGGCCAGATAGTCGGGTGTGATGGCCAGGCGACAGGTGCGCAGGGGGTAAAGTTCGGCGATGAGCTTGAGCAGGGTGTGGGCCACGCCGACGTTGGTGTAGGGTCCGTAATATTTTGTGCCGTCCTTCACATACTGGCGGGTGACGAACACGCGGGGGTAAAGCTCGTCGGTGACGGCTATCCAGGGATAGGACTTGTCATCCTTGAGCAGGACGTTGTAGCGCGGCTGGTATTCCTTGATCATGGAGTTCTCCAGGTTGAGGGCATCCTGCTCGGTGGGCACCACGATGTAGCTCATGTCGGCGATGGCCGCCACGAGCATGTTGGTGCGGAGGCAGGGGTGGGTGCGGTTGAAGTAGGAGGACACGCGCCGCTTGAGGTTTTTGGCCTTGCCGACGTAAATGACCTTGCCGGAAGAATCGTAGTAGGTGTAGACGCCCGGGGTGCTGGGGAGGATTGAGATTTTCTCCTTGAGTTCGGGCGATTTTTCGTGCTTGCTCATAAGTAAAGTTGATTAGGAGAGGGGATGGGAGTGCCGTGGGTGGCAGGGATGGCTCCGGGAATGGCGGCCGAGGTTTTGGAGCGTTGCGAGGGTTGCCGTTGGGGGTGTTGGAATGGCGGACGCTCGGGCCGAGCGTCCCTACATGGGCGACGGTCATCCCGGGAAGGCTGACACTGGTTCCACACATTCGGGACAGACGCTGACAATATAACGCAAAACCGGGGCAAATAATTATCCGCGGCCTGAAAATGCGCGCATCCCCACCCTGCTATGGCTGCGCCGCGACCCGGGGAGGACGCGGCGCAGACTGATTGGCGTGATCAGGGAAAGGCTGGAGCGGCAGGCTCAGCACTGGAGGAGCGACTCCACCTCGGCCTCGGCGGGGAGGTTGTCGCGGCCGTTGAGGGCTTTGAGCTCGATGATGAAGTTGATGTAGATCTTCTTCGGATTCATGCTCTTCACCAGCTCGTATGCAGCAGCCATGGTGCCGCCTGTTGCGAGGACGTCGTCGTGGATGACCACCACGTCGTCGGGACCTATTGCGTCGCGGTGCATCTCGATGATGTCGGTGCCGTACTCCTTCTTATACTCCATGCGAACCACGTCGGCGGGGAGCTTTCCGGGCTTGCGGCAGGGCACGAAACCGGCGCCGAGTTCGAAGGCGAGGATTGAGCCTCCGATGAAACCGCGGGACTCGATGCCGACCACTTTGGTGACACCCTTGTCGCGGTAGAGCTGTGAGAGGTCCCAGCCGATGATGTGGAGAGCGCGGGGGTCTTTGAACACAGTAGTGAGGTCTTTGAAGATGATGCCCTTTGTTGGGAAGTCGTAGACGTCACGGATTTTTGACAGAACGTAGTCCATTTTTGATGTATTGATAAGTTGTTGAATATTTATTCGTTAAAGCCAAAATGTTTCACGTGGAACACTTTTGCGGTTAGAGTTTCATGATGGTGCGAAACAGGCCGTCTAACGTCCGGAAAGCATGATCAGAATGTTGACATCGGCGGGGGACACACCGGGGATACGGCTGGCCTGTCCGATGGTCTCAGGCTGAATTTTGGCGAGCTTCTGCCGTGCTTCGGTTGAGAGGCTGTGCATGGCCGGATAGTCAAAACGGCCTTTGATTTTTATGTTTTCGAGGCGGTGGAGCTTCTCGGCGCTCTGCTGTTCGCGCTCTATGTAGCCACGATATTTCACGGATATTTCTGTGCTCTCCACCACAGTCTGGCGCAGGTCCTCGGGCAGCTTTTCTATCTCCTCCCGCAGGCCAGGCAGGGCGTCGGCAAGCATGGGGAGAGTCAGCTGAGGGCGGGTCAGGAGCTCCACGAGTTTCACACTTTGGCGGAGCGGAGTGGAGCCTTGACGGGTCAGGAGGTCGTCAATTTCGGAGGCACGGACGGTGGTGCGACTCATGTAATCGGTGAGCATTTCCACGCCGGCGAGCTTGCTGCGAAGGCGCTCCATGCGTGTGTTGTCGGCCAGGCCGAGCGAGTGCGCGAGGGGCGTGAGGCGTTCGTCAGCGTTGTCCTGACGGAGCAAAATTCGGTATTCGGCACGCGAAGTGAACATGCGGTAAGGCTCGTCGACGCCCTTACTGATTAGGTCATCGATGAGCACACCGATGTAAGCCTGGTCGCGCTCCAGAGTGAGCTCTCCCCTACCCTGTGCCTTCAGCGCGGCGTTCGCACCTGCCACCAGACCCTGGCCTGCGGCCTCCTCATAGCCGGTGGTTCCGTTGATCTGACCGGCAAAATACAGGCCGCTGACAAGCTTTGTCTCGAGGGTGCGGAGGAGCTGTGTGGGGTCGAAAAAGTCGTACTCGATGGCGTATCCGGGGCGGTAAAGCTGCACATTCCGCAGGGCGGGAATGGTGTGCAGAGCCTCGATCTGCACGTTCATGGGGAGCGAACTGCTGAAGCCGTTCACATAGTATTCCTGCGTGTCCTCGCCCTCCGGCTCCAGGAAGAGCTGGTGCTCGTTCTTGTCGGCGAAAGTGACGATTTTAGTCTCAATCGAGGGGCAATAACGGGGGCCGATGGACTGAATCTGGCCGTTGTAAAGGGGCGAATCAGGCAGCGCATCGCGCAGAATGCGGTGTGTTTCGGGGTTTGTATAGACAGTGTGACACTCGCGTTGGCGCAGTTTTCCGCCCTCTCCGGGACAGTATGAGAATCCCGGGAAATCGTCGTCGCCGGCCTGAGGTTTGGTGAGCGACCAGTCGATTGTGCGGCCATCCAGGCGTGGCGGAGTGCCCGTTTTCATGCGTCCGACAGTAAAACCGAGGTCTGCCAACTGCTCACTGAGACCGTGCGAGGCAGGCTCGGCGGTGCGGCCACCTTCAATCATGGTGCGGCCGATGTGCATAAGACCATTGAGGAAAGTGCCGTTGGTGAGCACCACAGATTTGGCGGTAAACCGGGCACCATTGACAGTTATCACGCCTTTCACAGCCTTGTTGTCATCGCTGAGAATGAGCCTGTTGACGCTGTCCTGCCACATATACAGCCCGGGGGTGTTTTCAAGAATCCGGCGCCATTCGGCGGAGAATTTCATGCGGTCGGACTGTGCACGCGGGCTCCACATGGCGGGGCCTTTTGACTTGTTAAGCATGCGTGTCTGGATGGCGGTGCGGTCAGTGACAATGCCCATCATGCCGCCCATGGCATCGATTTCGCGCACAATCTGGCCCTTGGCTATGCCGCCAACGGCAGGATTGCAGCTCATCTGGGCAATCTTGTTCATGTCCATGGTTATGAGGAGCACCGACGCACCGAGTCGCGCCGCTGCATGAGCAGCTTCGCAACCGGCATGACCAGCCCCCACGACAATTACATCGTAGTCAGTAACCATATTATAATCAGTACGTTAGATATATATCTTGTAAAGCGATATTCCGATAGGGAGGTGGAGCTTCAAAGGCCGATCATGGCCAGGGCCTCGTTTTCATGGCGCTCCATGATCTCGCGCTCACCCGGGCCTTTGTCGTTGATGCCGCAAAGGTGGAGCACGCCGTGAACGATGACGCGGTAGAGTTCGCGCTCGTAAGACTCGCCGAGCATCTCGGCGTTGCTGCGAACGGTGTCGAGCGATATGTACATGTCGCCACGGACAATTTTTCCGCGGCAGTAGTCAAAGGTTATAATATCCGTAAAGTAGTCATGCTGAAGGAATTGGCGATTCACCTCAAGGATTTTGGGGTCATCGCAAAACACATATCCCAGTTCGGCAAGCACCAGACCGTGAGCCGCAACGACGTCTGCCAGCCACTTTTCGACTGCTGCGATATCGATTTGCGGCATATCCACGTTCTCCGATTGCCAAGAAATTCTGTAGGACATAAGTGTGATTTTAACTATTTTACGATGGTGACATTCCGTGAGAGGAATGTGAATTAACCCACAAATTTACGAAATTCCCCACCAAATCCCAAAATTAAGTGCAGGGACACGTTGCTGAGTTGGCTCAAGGGATGAAGCGGAGATAGCGCCTTGAGGCTTCCAACCCCTCCCCCACCCTACCGGCGCGAAGCGTTTATCCGAAGAAAATATAGGCTGCGATGATGCCAGCCACAGAGCCGGTGATATCGGCAAGGAGAGCGTAAGGCACTGCATAACGGGTCTTGCGAACGCCTACAGAGCCAAAGTAAACGGCTAACACATAGAACATTGTGTCCGTGCTTCCCTGCACCGCCGCCGACACGCGGGCCACGAACGAATCCGCACCGTGGGTTGCCATCAGGTCAATCATCATGCCGCGGCTGCCGCTTCCGCTCAGAGGCTTCATCAGCGCCGTTGGGAGCGCCTCGACCCATCCGGTGTCGATGCCGAGAGCCTGTACAGGAATCATAATGCCCTGGGTGATGAGATCCATGCCTCCGCAGGCGCGGAACATGCCGATTGCCACCAGGATTGCCACCAGGTAAGGAATGATGGTGACGGCCGTTTTGAAACCCTCCTTGGCGCCCTCAATGAACTCGCTGTACATATTCACCCGGCGACGAAGACCGCCAGCTATAAAGAGGATTATAACGCTGAACAGCAGGAAGTTTGCCACGAACGAACTGTAAGCCTGAACCTTCTCCTGGGGCAGCTCGCTGAAGAACCAGACAATGCCGCCGATGACAGCAGCCATGCCTGCCAGCCAGGAGATGAGCACCGGATCGGCCAGGCGAATGCGCTGTTTGAGACACAGGGCGATGATGCCGACGAAGGTGGAGATGAAAGTGGCCAGGAGTATGGGCATGAACACATCCGTGGGATTGGCGGCTCCGGCCTGCGCACGGTACATCATGATGCTTATGGGAATCAAACACAGACCTGAAGCATTGAGTACCAGGAACATAATCATGGCATCGGTGGCCGTGTCCTTCTTCTTGTTGAGGCTCTGGAGCTCGCGCATGGCCTGCAGGCCGAGGGGTGTAGCGGCATTGTCGAGGCCGAGCATGTTGGCGCTCACATTCATAAATATGGAGCCCATTGCCGGGTGGTCCTTGGGCACACCGGGAAAAAGGCGCGTGAATAACGGGCTGACCATGCGGCCCATAGCGCTGATAACGCCTCCGCGCTCCCCTATCCTCATCAGGCCCATCCACAACGAAAGGATGCCGGTGAGGCCCAGCGAAATCTCGAAGGCGGTTGCAGCCGACCCAAACGACGCGTTCATCACCTCGGACCACACGCCGTAGTCGCCGCCGATGAGGGTGCGCCCCACGCAGACAACAAAGGTTAGCAGAAAGAAGGCGATCCAGATATAGTTGAGAACCATAGTGAGCGAATAACGTTAATGGTGAAAATTGGAACTTGGTTATGAGAAGGAGAAAGATTCGGCTCTCAGAGGCAAAAAACGCCTTGGCGGAACCATTAAACTACAAAGATAGCCAATTTTCGGCTAAAGACGGGCCTGGCCGTGCCGAATTGAACATATTTTAAGATTTTGAATCTATTTGCGATTTATGCACGAGATGGCCAAAAATGGGTTTAACAAGTTATTATTAGATATTTACGCTAATTTTAAGCTGCTGAGATTTGCACGGAAAAGCTCCGCCCGAACGGTTAGAAAGGATTTTTGATTCTCAGCGGCCAAAAGTCGGGACAAAATTGGGGATAAAATTCGGACCATTCGACCAACATATGTTAACTATGGGACAACGACACATGAGCCGGAATCTTGGAAAAATTTTTTAACTTTGCAGTGGAGAGTCCGTCCTGAGCATTTCGGGCGGACACAGCCAATATGTACCCATGACAATTCTCGACACCCGCGAAACAAAATACGAACCGTCGCTCGGCACCATCCATGCCGCCATGGACAGGGCAGGCATTGACGTGGTCCCGGTCAAGCCGTCGGCCATGAGTTTCCTGACCACGATGCGCCTGGCCACCGCCGTGAAGCACTGCCAGGATCCGGAAGCGGTGATAGTGGTGGACAGCTACCGCGACGCCATCGCCGCCTCGTCCGTGGCAACAATCGGCCGGCGCATACCTATTATATACTGCGTGCGCTGCAACAACAGCGAGGAAGTACCCGCCGGCGTGGCGCACGAGGTGGCGCGCAGCGTGGACTGCTGGGTGTTCACATCGAAACGAGCCCAGGAGGCATACCGCGCCATCAGCGGACTGGAGATGAAACGCAGCGAGGTGATAGGCCATGCCGCAAACCAGGAGATGGTCAATGCCGAAATACCTGAGAGCCAGCACCCTGCCCCACTCTCCCTGACATGGATGGGCCCGATAACGCACACCGAGCCGCTGGTGAGCGCCATCCAGGCAGCGGCAGCAATGGCACGCGGCACCTGGCGCTTCCGCATCTTCGGGTCCGGACCGGCAGGGCGCGTGATGCCGGCAGTGAAGGCTGCGCGACGCTACGGCGACATAGACATAGAGTGGGCGGGCGAGGAATACGAGTGGCCAGAAGTGCTCGCCACCACCGACATGATGGTGCAGAAAGCCTGGGACACGGACAGCTACGAGTCTGCCGCCATGAGCCACGGCATACCCATAGTAGACCCCGACGCCGACATGGAGGGCACAATAAACGCCATGAACGCCTGCGCGGCTGACCCGGAGGCCTTGAAACGCATGGCACAGGAGGCCCGAAACCGCTATATGACAGAATTTTCGCTTAGTTTCCACGTGGAACAATGGCGCAAGCTTCTCAACTCGCTATGATCGAAAAGAAGACTGAAAAACCCACCGTACTGGTGATATACCATGCCACCGACATGGTGCAGTACCGCACGTTTGAGGCGCTGGCGGCACGCGGCGAATTCCGCGTTGTAGTCGCCGCTCCGGCCGAGGCCAACATTGCCGAAATGACCAGCCTGCCGAGCGTGGAAATTGCGCCCATCAAGTCGAAATTCTCGCTGAAAGCCATACGCTCCATCCGACAAGCCATCCGCGAGACGGGAGCCGGAATAGTCTTTGCATCAAGCACTTCGGCGCTGTCAAACACCATCCTTGCCTCCGGCCGGAAAAGCCCGAAGATAGTGGGCTACCGCGGCACCCAGGCACGCGTACACCGCTTCGACCCCACCTACCGCATGGCGCTGCTGAACCCGCGCGTGGACCACATAGTCTGCGAGACAACCGACATACATCAGTATCTGGAGCAGTACATCCGCCCCGAGCGCCTGTCGGGCATGCCAAAGCCATATATGCGCGCATGGGTCAAGGACTCCATTGCGAACCCGGAGGAAGTATGGGCCGACGATAACAACAGCCTGAAACTTAGCTATGTCGGCGTTTCAGAAGGGCGGCCTCACAAGGGTCTGAGCGTGCTGCTCAAGGCCATTGCCGAACTGCGCCGCCAGGGCGTTGACGATGTGCGGCTCACCGTTGTGGGCAAAGCATCGGAGGCCGACATGGCCGCTGCCCCCGAAGGCGTGAAATTCATGGGCAACCGTCCCGACGCCGTGCGCTACATAGCCGGCAGCCAGGTGTTTGTGCTGCCGTCGCTGCGCGACGCCTCGCCACGAGTGGTGCGCGAGGCCCAGGCCTGCGGCATGCCTTGCATAGTGTCGGACATAGCCGGTGCCCGCGACCTGATAATGCCCGACGGGCCCGACCAGTCCGGGCTGCTCGTCACACCCGGCGACGCCGTGGCGCTTGCCGAGGCCATCGTGAAACTGAAAAAGGACCCGCAGCTGAGGCAAAAAATGGGCCTGAACGGACTGAAAAACATCGACGAAAACTACAGCCTCGAGGCATATACCGACTATTTCGCGGCGCTGTTCAAGAACCTGGAAAAACTCTGAATACTCAGACATAAAACACATAAAACCAATTCACTCATCACCAAAAAATGGAGAAAACCACCAAAAACAAACCCAAAACCGACACCTACAAGACGCTGCTCTGGTGGGTGATCGGCATGATATACTTCAAGTTTCTGTACTTCGACCTTGTCTGGGCCCTCGACTCCACATTCAGCGGCTTCCAGTTCCCGATAGGCTATGTGACCAAACTGGCGTTCTCCACCCTGCTGGCGGCACCGATCCTGCTTTGGCGCTCGCGCTGGTATGTGGTGACAATCAACGTGTTGCTTGACCTGTGGCTTGTGGCCAACCTGATGTATTTCCGCACCTACTTCACGGTGATACCGGCTGCAAGCTACGGCCTGGTGAGCAACCTTGCCGACTTCACAGGCAGCGTGTGGGAATCGCTCCGCTGGCTTGACCTGGGCTTCCCTGTCACCACCCTGGTGGCCGCCGCCGCCATCTGGCGCAAACCCATCAAGGCCATCATCGGCCGTGCCTGGCGCAAGATGCTCCGCGCCGTGGCCCTGCTCTTCTTCATCCCGCTGGCCATAGTGGGAATATTCCTGGCCATAAAAGGCGGCTACAAGAAAGCATATGAGCAACTTATGTACGACTACTCCACCTGCGGCGCCGCTGTCTACACCATCCCCGGCGCCATGTCCTACGAGTGGATCCGCGGCAAAGTGGAGCTGACACCCGAGAACGAGAAGCGCATCCAGGACTGGCTGGAACAGCGCCCGGCCAACGCCTACGCGGGCCTGCAGCTGAATCCCGACTCCGTGCCTCAGAACTGCATAGTGCTGCTGCTGGAGAGCTTCGAAAGCTGGCTTCTGCAGCGCAACATCGAGGGCCAGGAGCTCACCCCGGAGATGAACAAACTCCTCGCCGAGCCTACCACCTTCTATGCTCCCAACGTGCTGACGCAGGCCAAGGGCGCCCGCTCAATCGACGCCCAGCTGCTTCTGCACACCGGCCTCATGCCCGTGAACTACGGCGCTTATTCATACCGCTTTATCCACAATACCTACCCATCGATAGACAAAGCCTGGAAGTATGTGCACGGCGACAGTGCGCGCGCCCTGTCGTTCACCGTCGACAAACGCACGGTGTGGAACGTGGCCGTCGTGGCCCAGGACTTCGGCTACGAACTCCATGACAAGAACGACTTCCGCCTCGACGTGAAAACCGGCCCGCGCCACCGCCTGGGCGACCACTCGTTCTTCCGCCAGAGCCTGGAAAAGATTTCGGACGAAAGCCTGTGGCGCACCGACGGCAACACATTCCTGCAGTGCGTCACCTACTCGGGCCACTCGCCCTTCATCATCCCCGACGAATTCAAGAAGGTACACTTCAGCAACGCCATCCCCGAGCGCGTGCAGCACTACATGGAAGTGGCCAACTACACCGACCGCGCCGTGGGCGAATTCATCCGCTCGCTGAGGGCCAATCCCAAGTTCCGCAACACCATGATAGTGATCATGGGCGACCACGAAGGCCTCGGAGCCGCTCGCGGCGAGTACCTGAAAAACAAGGCCATAGGCCACGAGATAGCCGACGACTGGTACACACCGTTCATCGTGGTCAACTCGCCCGTCAGCGGCCGCTATGACAAGCTCATGGGCCAGGTGGACCTCTACCCCACCCTGCTCGACCTCCTGGGCCTCAACGCCTACCCATGGCACGGCATGGGACAGAGCATTTTCGACCCCTCGAAGCAGCCCTTCGCCCTGCACCAGATCAAGGGCATGCGCGGCGACACAAGCAAGCTCACCCCCGAGCAGCTCAAGCACGCCCGCGACGCCTACGACATCGGCGACCTGATCATCACCACCAACTACTTCAAGAGCCATCCCGTGGACACCATAAAATGAAAATCCGGATTGAAATAGCGCCGCAGTACGAACACCTGCGCCCGTTCATAGCCGACATAGCCGAAAACGGCGTGCCGGAGGAACGCGCGCGCCTGGTCTACGCCGCCCGCAACCGTGTGTACGCCCTCACCGCGCCCGGCGGCGAGGAGCTGAGCGTCAAGGCGTTCCGCAGTCCGTCGTTCCCAAACTGCTATGTCTACACCCACCTGCGTCAGAGCAAGGCGCGGCGCTCCATGGAGAACGCCCTGCGCCTCGTGGAAATGGGATTCGACACGCCCGGACCGGTGGCCTACGTGGAGTGCACTGAACACGGCAGGCTGACCAGGAGTTATTATATAAGCCGACAGATTGCCGCCGACGGCGACCTGCGCCGATGGCTCGACAATCCGCTTGCCGCCAAGGCCATGCCCGGCGCCGCCCACCTACTGGCCAGGCTGCACCGCGAAGGCGTGTTCCACAAGGACTTCACGCCCGGCAACATCATGTTCTCCGCCCTGCCCGACGGCACCTTCCGGTACTACCTCATAGACCTGAACCGCATGCAGTTCGACGTGCACAGGCCCAAGCGACTGCTCAGGAATCTGGCCGCCATCTACATTGAAAGCGAGGAGGAGACCGCCCGTTTCGGACGCCTCTACGGCATCGCCACCGGCATGGACCCCGACAAGGCCGAGGCAGAGGCGCGCGCTCAGATGCATCGCTTCATAGCCCACAAGCGCCTGCTCAAGCGCCTCAAGCACCCCTTCAACCCCAAATATCCTTAACCCCCCTACCCTATATGCAACAGAACACTCCTCAATCCCCTGCAAGCGTGCCCGCACAGGGCAAAATACGCGTATACTGCATAAACACACGCGAATACCTCGATGTGGACGGCGGCACCACCATCGGCCAGATTGCCGACCAGCTGGCGTTCCGCCTGCCCTTCAAGCCCATATGCGCCCACGTCAACAACAAGACCGAAGGCCTGTCGTTCACCGTCTACGGACCCAAGGACATAGAGTTTCTCGACGCCTCGACGCCCTCAGGCAACCGCGTGTACGTGCGCTCGCTGTGCATGATGCTCTATGCCGCCGCCACACGCCTCTACCCCGGCGCGCGCCTGTGCGTGGAGCACTCCGTGAGCCGCGGATACTTCTGCCGCTTCGAGGGCATGGACGGCAGCGCCGATGCCGAAGCCCTGCAGGCCGAAATGCTCAAGATTGCCGACCAGGACATACCCTTTGTGCGCCACGAGGAGCGCACCGAGGACGTGATAGAGATATTCCGCCGCCAGGGCCTGAACGACAAAGTGTTGCTGCTGCAGACCTCGCACCAGAACTACTCCGTGTACCACACCCTGGGCACCCTGGCCGACTCCTACTACGGCTGCCTGGCACCCTCCACGGGCCACATCCGCGTGTTCGCCCTGACGCCCTACAAGGAGGGATTCCTGCTGCGCGCCGCCGACCCCGCCGATCTGAGCCGTGTGCCCGACCCGGTGCCCCAGGAGAAGATGTTCCGCGCATTCACTGACTATGTGGACTTCAACGAGATTGTGGGCGTGCGCAACGTGGGCGAGCTGAACCAGGCCGTGGACCAGAACCGCGCCGCCGACCTCATCAACGTGGCCGAGGCCCTGCACGAGAAGTACATAGCCCGCATCAGCGACGAAATAACGCGCCGCTACCATGCCGGCGGCGCCCGCGTGGTGCTGGTTTCGGGCCCCTCGTCGTCGGGCAAGACCACCACCACCAAGCGCCTCTCCGTGCAGCTGATGACCAACCTGCTCAAGCCGGTGATGATATCGCTCGACAACTACTTCGTGAACCGCGACAAGACCCCGCGCGACGAAAAGGGCGACTACGACTACGAATCGCTCTACGCCCTTGACATCAAGCAGTTCAACTCCGACCTGAACAACATCCTCGACGGCAAGGAAGTGGAGCTGCCGGAGTACTCCTTCGAGTTGGGAAAACGCCTTTACAAGGGCAACAAGGTGAAGCTGGGCGACAGCGGCATACTGCTCATCGAGGGCATACACGGCCTCAACCCCGACCTTACGCCCCACATTCCCGAGCACCAGAAATTCCGCATCTATGTGTCGGCGCTCACCACCCTCTCCATCGACGACCACAACTGGGTGCCCACCACCGACAACCGCCTGCTGCGCCGCATGATACGCGACTTCAAATACCGCGGCACCACGCCCCTCGACACCATACGCCGCTGGCCCAGCGTGCGCGCCGGCGAGGAAAAGTGGATATTCCCCTACCAGGAGAACGCCGACGCAATGTTCAACTCCAGCTTGCTCTTCGAGCTGGGCGTGATGAAGGACTATGCCGAGGACATACTGCGCCACGTCTATACCGACGTGCCCGAGTATGCCACCGCCTACCGCCTGCGCAAGTTCCTGAGCTATTTCCATTCCATCTCGACGGAAGTGGTTCCGCCCACGTCGCTTCTGCGCGAATTCCTGGGCGGCTCGTCGTTCCATTATTGAGCCGGCATACAGCCGGAGGCTGACAGGCCGCGGGCATGGTGAGGAATTGGCAAAGTTTTTGTAACTTTGTGCGTTAATTCACATTTCTACGAAACAACATAGCAAAAATGTCATTAGATAGCGTAATAGCACAGGGCGTCAGCGACGCCGTCAAAAGCCTGTACGGCGTGGACACGCCAGCCGACAAAATAGTGCCCCAGGCAACCCGCAAGGAGTTCGAGGGCAACCTCACCGTGGTGGTTTTCCCTTGGGTGAAAGCCGCTCGCAAGGCCCCAGAGGCCGTCGCCGCCGAAATCGGCAACTGGCTGGTGGAGAACGTTCCCGCCGTCAAGAGCACCAATGCCGTGAAGGGATTCCTGAACATAGTCATCGAGCCCACCTACTGGAGCACGGTGCTTCAGGGCATAGCCTCGACCGAGGACTACGGCACCACCGCAGCCACCGCCGAGTCGCCGCTGGTGATGGTGGAGTACTCCTCGCCCAACACCAACAAGCCCCTGCACCTGGGCCACCTGCGCAACATTCTGCTGGGCTACAGCCTGTCGCAGATTCTGAAAGCCTGCGGCAACCGCGTGGTGAAGACCAACATTGTCAACGACCGCGGCATACACATCTGCAAATCCATGCTCGCGTGGCAGAAATGGGGCGACAACGTGACCCCCGAAACCGCCGGCAAGAAGGGCGACCACCTCATCGGCGACTTCTACGTGGCCTTTGACAAGCACTTCAAGGAAGAAGTCAAAGAACTGATGGCCAAGGGCATGACCGAGGACGAGGCCAAGGCCGCATCGCCCCTGATGCTCGAGGCACGCGACATGCTGGTGCGCTGGGAGAAGAAAGACCCCGAAGTGCGCGCACTGTGGCAGAAGATGAACAACTGGGTCTATGCCGGTTTCGACGAAACCTACAAGCGCATGGGCGTGGACTTTGACAAGATTTACTACGAGAGCGACACCTACCTCGTGGGCAAGGAGTCGGTTCTCGAAGGCCTGGAAAAGGGCATAATGTACCGCAAGGACGACGGCTCAGTATGGGCCGACCTCACCGCCGACGGCCTGGACCACAAGCTTCTGCTCCGCGCCGACGGCACCTCGGTGTACATGACCCAGGACATAGGCACCGCCAAGCTCCGCTACCGCGACTACCCCATCGACAAGATGATCTACGTGGTTGGCAACGAGCAGAACTACCACTTCCAGGTGCTGTCGCTGCTGCTGGACAAGCTCGGCTTCAAGTGGGGAAAGGACCTGGTACACTTCTCGTACGGCATGGTGGAGCTGCCCGAGGGCAAGATGAAGAGCCGCGAGGGCACCGTGGTCGACGCAGACGACCTCATGGCCGAAATGGTGCAGACCGCACGCGATACAGCCATGGAGCTGGGCAAGGTGGACGGCCTTAGCGAGGCCGAGATCGACGCCGTGGCCGAAACCGTGGGCATGGGCGCACTCAAGTACTTCCTGCTCAAGGTGGACCCCCGCCGCAACATGACCTTCAACCCCAAGGAGAGCATCGACTTCAACGGCAACACCGGCCCATTCATCCAGTACACCTACGCCCGCATCTGCTCGGTGCTGCGCAAGAACGCCGAGGCCGGTTTTGAGCCCGTCGACTACTCGGCCGTAGCTCCCGACGAGAAGGAAGTGGCGCTTATCCAGGCACTTGCCGACTTCCCCGCTGTGGTTCGCGAGGCCGGCCGCAGCTACTCGCCGGCGCTCATCGCCAACTACACTTACGACCTGGTCAAGACCTACAACGCCTTCTACCACGACCACTCCATCCTGCACGAGCCCGACGCCGCCGTTCGCTCCCTGCGCCTGGCCCTGAGCCAGCAGACAGCACGCTGCGTGCGCACCGGCATGGCGCTGCTGGGCATCAACGTGCCCGAGCGCATGTAAGAGCCTGCCCTCCGGCAACCTGCTCTTAGCGCAAACACAACATTCGGAGGACATTTCACGTTCTCTATTCACACCCCCACCCTCTCTCCATTACCGAGGGTGACCAAAAAAACAAGAAAACAAATGAACAACTACAATCAGAACATTCCCAACCCCTACGAGAGCAGCTACTACCGCGCTGACTCCTCGCTGATCACGCGCGTGATGCGCCGCGTGTACGGCAAGATGACCTTCGGCCTGGTGGTCACCGCCCTCGTCAGCTGGCTGTGCGCGTCGTCGCCCTCGGCTGTCATGTACTTCGTGAACAACAGCTGGCTCATGTGGGTGCTGCTGCTGGCCGAAGTGGGCCTGGTGATCGCCATCTCGGGCGCCATCAACAAGATGAGCTCCGGCATGGCCACCCTGCTCTTCTACGTCTTCGCCGTGGTCAACGGCCTGGCCCTGTGGCCCATATTCGCCGTGTATACCGGTGAGTCGCTCACCAAGACATTCCTCATCTGCGCCGGCACGTTCGGCTTCATGAGCATCTACGGCTATTTCACCAACCGCGACCTGAGCCGCATGGGCTCGCTCCTGTTCATGGCCCTCATCGGCCTGATCATAGCCTCGCTGGTGAACATATTCCTGCATTCCGACACCATGGGATGGATCATCTCCTTCGTGGGCATACTCATCTTTGTGGGCCTCACCGCCTGGGACACCCAGCAAATCAAGCAGATGGCACAGATGGCCGGCGACAACGACTCAGTGTCGCGCCTCGCCACCCTCGGAGCCCTGAGCCTCTATCTGGACTTCATCAACCTGTTCCTCTACCTGCTGCGATTCTTCGGCGACAACCGCAACTGACCCATCACCCCCACCCTATAACGCCGACAGGCGGTGTGCGGCCCCATAACGAGCTCTGACACACCGCCTGCCGTGTGCATTCGCCCCCCACCCCGCCCCAACCATCATTTCACACCTAACAGAACCTATGAGACACCCCTACGTGCCCATCATCAAGCTGGCGCTGCCCATCCTGGTAGGCCAGATCGGCTCCATTGCCACCGGTTTCGTGGACAACATCATGGTGGGACACTACTCCACCAACGCACTGGCGTCGGCATCGTTCTGCAACAACCTGTTCAACATCCCCATCATGGCCTGCATGGGCTTCACCTTCGGCGTCACGCCCCTGGTGGGAGCCTTCTTCACCGCTGGCGAAAAGGGCCGCATAGGCACCCTGCTGCGCAATGCCGTGTGGCTCAACGTGGTCTTCTGCCTGGCCATAACGGCCGTGATGATAGGCGTGTACTTCAACATCGAGAACCTGGGCCAGCCCGAGGAGCTCATCCCCATCATCAAGCCCTACTTCCTGATCTGCGCCTCGAGCATCCTGCCCGTGGTGCTCTTCAACGTGTTCGCCCAGTGGAGCTACGGCATCAACAACACCCGCATGCCCATGTGGATAATCCTGGGCGCCAACGCACTGAACGTGCTGGGCAACTATGCGCTGATATTCGGCCACTTCGGGCTTCCGGAAATGGGTCTGACAGGCGCCGGAATCTCCACCTTAGCGGCGCGTCTGGTGACCGCGGTGGCCATCATCGGCCTGTTCTTCATGCGCCGCAACTACAGCGAATACCGGGCCCACTACCGCGCCGCGCGCCTCACGCGCCGGGTGATGTCCAAGCTGTTCCACACCTCCATCCCCGTGAGCCTGCAGATGAGCTTCGAGACCGCCGCCTTCAGCGGCGCGGCGGTGATATGCGGATTTCTGGGCGCCGTGCCTCTGGCCGCCTTCCAGATAGTGGTGATCACTGGCACACTCGGGTTCTGCATCTACTACTCTGTGGGAGCGGCAGTTGCCGTGCGTGTGGCCAATGCCCGCGGCGCCGGCAGCGTGGCCGACATGCGCCGCAACGCCTGGGCCGGATACCACATAATCCTGGCCATAATGCTCACCGTGTCGCTGCTGTTCGTGTTCGGAGGCCCCACCCTGATGTCGGCGTTCACCGAGGACCCGGCGGTGCTCAGCCTGGCTGTGACGCTGATTTTCCCCATGGTGCTCTACCAGGTGGCCGACGCCACGCAGATCAACTTTGCCAACGCCCTGCGCGGCACCGCCAATGTGATGCCCATGCTGTGGATATCGTTCGTTTCGTACTTAGTGTTCGGGCTCCCAAGTACTTACCTCATGGGCATAACCCTGGGAATGGGCGTGTACGGCATCGTGCTCAGCTTCTCAGTGTCGCTGGTGCTCGCCGCTATCGGCTTCCTGACTTATTTTTTGCGCACCACGGGCTCATCCTTTCAACAAAAAAAACTATCTTTGTAAATTACAAACCGATAAACCAACCAAGACCATGACTTCGAAATTCGCCGACGACTGCTTTGCCATCTTCGAACAGAGCACAAACCAGTATCACGACACCGACAACGTGGACGCACAGCGCCCCACGCCGTATGCCGCCGGCACCATTGAGGACATCCTGCACCACAAGAACTGGATCGACGCCGTTCAGTGGCACCTCGAGGACATAATCCGCGACCCGGAAATCAACCCCGTGGCCGCGCTGGCGCTGAAGCGCCGCATCGACGCCTCAAACCAGGACCGCACCGACATGGTGGAGCAGCTCGACTCCTATTTCCGCGACAAATATGCTGACGTGAAGCCTCTTGAGGGCGCCACCATCAACACCGAGAGTCCTGCATGGGCGCTCGACCGCCTCTCAATCCTGGCCCTGAAGATTTACCACATGGAGCAGGAAGTGGCACGCACCGACGCCTCCGACGAGCACCGCGCACGCTGCGCCGCCAAACTCGCCGTTCTCACCGAGCAGCGCGCCGACCTCATCACCGCCATCAACCAGCTGCTGGACGACATTGCCGCCGGCCGCAAGTACATGAAGGTGTACCGACAGATGAAAATGTACAACGACCCCGACACCAACCCGGTGCTCTACGGTCAGAAAAAAGACTGAAAAACCACGGAACAGACTCAGACACAGAAGGGTGGGGGACGCGTTGCCGTAGTGCGCTATTCGGCGCTCGGCGACGTGGCCATGACCATACCCGTGCTCTACAGCGCCTGCCGTCAGAACCCCGGCACGGAGTTCGTGATGCTCACCAAGCCCGCTTTCAGCCGCATATTCATCAACGCGCCTGAAAACCTTACGGTGGTGGGCGCCGACCTGGCCGGCAAGCACAAAGGGGTAGGGGGGCAGCTGGCTCTTCTGCGCCAGGTGCGCCCCACGGTGCTCGTGGACCTGCACGACGTGCTCCGCTCATGGGTTCTCCGCCTGGGCATGCACGCCCGCCTGGGGCGCGTAGCGGCCTTCGACAAGGCCCGCGAGGCCAAGCGCCGGCTCACCGCCCACGGAGCTCTGGCTGCACCGTCCGTGAGCTCCACCATCAGCCGATATGCCGACGCCTTCCGCCGCGCCGGGCTGACCCTGGACGGCTTCAGCTTCGACAACCTGTACGAGCACACTCCCGCCGACGCGGCTCTCTACGCCTCTCTGAGCGCGCCCAAGCAGCCCGGCGAGGTGTGGGTGGGTGCGGCACCCTTTGCGGCCCACCAGGGCAAAATATACAGCCCTGAGCACCTGTTCCAGGCACTGGAGACTGTGGCCCGCGAGTCGGGAGCACGGATTTTCCTGTTCGGCGGCGGTAAAATGGAGACTGAAATGCTCCAGCGCCGCGCAGCCATGCTCCCCAACGCCGTATGCGTGGCCGGCTCCGGAATAGGGTTCGCCGGCGAGCTCGCCCTGATGAACAGCCTGGACTGCATGGTGAGCATGGACTCAGGCAACATGCACCTGGCAGCCATTGCCGGCGCCCCGGTGGTGAGCCTCTGGGCGCAGACCCATCCCGCGGCAGGATTCGCCCCCTGGCACAGCCCCTCGGCTGCGCCCCACATATTTCTGGGCGACGACACCATGCCGTGCCGTCCCTGCTCGGTGTTCGGCAACTCCGAGTGCCGCCTGGCCGTTGACCCGCCGTGCCGCCTGGCTCTGACACCCCGGCAGGTTTCGGACGCCATTCTCTCAACCATCAACCACAACAGCAACCGATGAGCGACCAATACGACATCCGCGCGGGCGCACAGCCCGATGCCTCGGACAAGGACTTCGAGAAGGCCCTGCGCCCCTCCATGTTCGACGCCTTCAACGGCCAGGAGAAGATAGTCGAGAATCTGCGCATCTTCGTGCAGGCCGCCAAGATGCGTGGCGAGGCCCTGGACCACATCCTGCTCTTCGGCCCTCCCGGCCTGGGCAAGACCACCCTCTCGGGCATCATCGCCAACGAGCTGGGCGTGGGCATGAAAATCACCTCCGGACCCGTGCTCGACAAGCCCGGCGACCTGGCCGGCATCCTCACCAGCCTGGAGGAGAACGATGTGCTCTTCATCGACGAGATCCACCGCCTCAGCCCCGTGGTGGAGGAGTACCTCTACTCGGCCATGGAGGACTACCGCATCGACATAATGATAGACAAGGGTCCCGGCGCACGCTCGGTGCAGCTCACTCTGAGCCCCTTCACCCTTGTGGGTGCCACCACGCGCTCGGGCCTGCTCACATCGCCGCTGCGCGCCCGTTTCGGCATCAAATGCCATCTGGAATACTACGACCACGTGGTGCTGGAGCGAATCCTGCGCCGCTCGGCGGCCCTCCTCAAGGTGGACATCCACCCCGAAGCCGCCCACGAGATAGCCATGCGCTCACGCGGCACGCCCCGTATAGCCAACGCCCTGCTGCGCCGCGTGCGCGACTTTGCCCAGGTCAAGGGCAACGGCACAATCGACCCGGAGATAGCCCGTTACGCCCTCGAGGCCCTCAACATCGACCGCTACGGCCTCGACGAGATTGACAACAAGCTGCTCTCCACCATCATCCACAAGTTCAAGGGCGGCCCGGTGGGCCTCTCCACCATCGCCACAGCCCTGGGCGAGGACCCCGGAACAGTTGAGGAGGTGTACGAGCCCTACCTGATCATGGAGGGCTTCATAAAGCGCACTCCACGAGGCCGCGAGGTTACCGACCTTGCCTACCAGCACCTGGGAGTGTCGCGCTTGAACGACGCCTCGCTCTTCGACGACATCTGAATCAACCCCAACTAACATAGAAACCCCAATAGTACAGAAAGAAAAATGGCAGCCATAAAGGGTCTTATGAAGGACACAGCCATCTACGGCGTCAGCTCCATCGTGGGCCGATTCCTGAACTGGTGCCTCGTGCCCCTGTACACCATCATGTTCCCGGCCGCGGAATACGGCGTTGTAACCTACGTTTACTCCGTCGTGGCCCTGGCGCTCATCATCCTCACCTACGGCATGGAGACCGGATTCTTCCGTTTCGCCAACCACGAACGCTGGAAGGACCCTATGCAGGTCTACTCCACGGCGCTGATCTCGCTGGCGGTGTCGAGCACGCTGTTTGTGGCGCTGGTGTGCGCGTTCCTCAGCCCGGTGACCCACTTCATGGAGTGCGACGGGCATCCGTCGTTCGTGGTGGTGATGGCGGTGTGTGTGGCCATCGACGCTTTCACGGCCCTGCCGTTCAGCTACTTGCGCTATCGCAAGCGTCCCGTGCGTTTCGCCATGCTGCGCATAGTCAACATAGCAGTCAACATAGGCCTCAACCTCTTCTTCATCCTCCTCTGCCCGCAGATCTATAAGACCGCGCCACAGACCATCGACTGGTTCTACTCGCCCGACTACGGCATAGGCTATATCTTCGCCGCCAACCTCATAGCCTCGGCTGTGACGCTGGTGATGCTCATCCCGGAGCTGCGAGGCTTCCGCTGGCAGTTCTGTCCGCGCCTGTGGCGCGAGATGCTGGCCTATTCGGCGCCTCTGCTGGTGCTGGGCGTGGCCGGCATCATGAACCAGACCATCGACAAGATTCTCTACCCCTCGCTGGTCAGCGATCCCGCGCAGGCCATGGAGGGCCTGGGCATCTACGGCGCCAACTACAAGATAGCCATAGTGATGGTGATGTTCATCCAGGCGTTCCGATTCGCCTACGAGCCCTTCATATTCGCCCAGAGCCGGCAGAAGGGCGAGGGGCAGTACCAGGCCTACCGCGACGCCATGAAATACTTCGTAATCTTCGCCCTGATGATTTTCATGGGCGTGATGTTCTACCTGGACATCCTCAAGTACTTCATCTCGCCCCGCTATTTCAGCGGCCTGGCCGTGGTGCCCATCATCATGATGGCCGAGCTCTTCTTCGGCATTTTCTTCAACCTCTCGCTCTGGTACAAGCTCACTGACCGCACGGTCTGGGGCATGTACTTCTCGCTGATAGGCCTGGCAGTCACCATCGGCCTCAACGCCGTGCTGGTGCCGCGCTTCGGCTACATGGGCTGCGCCTGGGCCGCATTCTGCTGCTATGCGGTGATGATGGTGTCGAGCTACTTCGTGGGCCGCGCCAAGCACCCCATCGGCTACCCCGTGCGCCGCATCGCCGCCTACTTCCTTGTGGCCGCCGTTCTCTACGTGCTGGGCATGTACGTGCTGGTAACGCCCTGGGCCGTGGCCAACTATGCCCTGCGCGCCCTGATTCTTGCCGCTTACGCCATGCTGGTGGTTAAGCGCGAAAACGTCAAAATCCCCTACCTGAACCGATGAAACAGATAGTGCTCATCAACCACAGCGACACGCGCGGCGGAGCCGCCGTGGTCACATACCGCCTGATGGAGGCCCTGTGCCGTTGCGGTGTGGACGCCCGCATGGTGGTGATGCATAAATACTCCGACAATCCGCGTGTCGACGCCGTGGGCGGCTCCCTGCGCGCCAGGCTGTCGTTCCTGGCCGAGCATGCCGAGATCTTCGCCCGCAACGGCTTCAGCCGCGAGAACCTCTTCAAAATTTCCACAGCCCGCTTCGGCGTGCCTCTGCACCGTCATCCCTGGGTGCGCCAGGCCGACGCCGTGTGCCTCAACTGGGTGAACCAGGGCATGCTCTCGGTGGGCGGACTGCGCCGCATCTGTTCCATGGGCAAACCCGTTGCATGGACCATGCACGACATGTGGTGCATGACCGGCCTGTGCCACCATGCCGGCACCTGCCAGCGCTTCCGCACCGTGTGCGGCAACTGTCCGCTGCTGGGACGCGGCGCAAGTGCCCGCGACCTGTCAACGACAGTATTCAACAGCAAAAAGAAACTCTACGCCGGCACCAAAATTCGCTTTGTGGCCGTGAGCAACTGGCTGGCCGCCAAATGCCGCGAAAGCGCGCTGCTGCGCGATGCCGACGTGTCGGTGATTCCCAACGCATTTCCCGTCAGCGACTTCGGGCCGCTGCCGCAGTTCTCGCGCCGCGACCTGGGCCTGCCCGAGGCCGTGCCCCTGGTGGTGATGGGCGCCGCGCGCCTCGACGACCCCGTCAAGAACCTGCCGCTGGCCGTGGAGAGCCTCAACTATCTGGCCCGCATGGACCTGAACCCGAAGCCCACTGTGGTGTTCTTCGGCGACATCCGCGATGCCCACGCCCTCGACACCCTGGCGCTGCCCCACATACTGCTCGGCCCGGTCAGCGACCGCCGGCGCCTGGCATCCATCTATGCCCACGCCGACGCCGTGCTCTCCACCTCGCTCTACGAAACCCTGCCCGGCACCCTCATCGAGGGCATAGCCTCAGGCGCCATGGCAGTGGCCACCGGACGCGGCGGCCAGGCCGACATCATCACTCCCGGCGTCACAGGCTTCATAGACCCCGGCGACGACAATCCCCGACGCCTGGCCGAGTACCTGAGCCGCGCCATCCGCATGCAGCAGGCCGAGGGAGTGACCCGACGCCGAAATCTCCATGCCGAGATGGTCCGACGCTTCGAGGCCGACGCCGTGGCGCGCCGCTACATTTCGCTGCTTTTCGGCGACGATGCATAACCGTCTTATAATCAGAAACAAATAAAAACAAAAACAACCATACTCACAAATCATGGACAACAATTCAAGCTTTAAGGACCGCATCGTCAAGGCCCTTCGGCGCCCCCAGGTGTGGGGTTTCTTCCTGTCGATGGCAGTGATGGCATTCGTGTCGCTGGCCTTCTTCGCCCCTGACAATTTCGAGGGTAACTCGCTCTCGCAGCACGACATGCAGCAGGGCGCGGCCAACGGCGAGGAAGCACGCGCCTTCCTGGAGCAGACCGGTGAGAAAACCCTGTGGACCAACTCGCTGTTCTCGGGCATGCCCACCTTCCAGATCTCTCCCGACTATCCCTCCAACTCTCTGTTCACCTGGCTCAACTCGGTCTACGGTCTGGGCCTGCCCTCGCCCAGCAACCTGCTGTTCATGATGATGTTCGGCATGCTCATCATGTGCTACTGCATGCGCATGCGCTGGTGGTACGCCCTCATCGCCGCCGTGGCATGGGGCCTGTCGTCCTACTTTGTGATCATCATCGGCGCCGGCCACATCTGGAAATTCCTGGCGCTGACCTACGTGCCGCCCACAATCGGCGCCCTGTGCATGGCCTACCGCGGCCGCTACCTCAGCGGCGGAGCCCTGATGGCCCTCTTCGCCATGCTGCAGCTCAACGCCAACCATCCCCAGATTTCATACTACTCGGGCTTCATCATGCTGGCCCTGGCCATAGCTTTCCTGGTGGCCGACGTGCGCCAGCGCCGCCTCCCGCAGTGGCTCAAGGCCACGGCAGCATGCCTCGTGGCCGGAATCCTGGCCCTCGGAGCCAATCTGCCCAGCCTGTACAACACTTACGAGTACTCCAAGGAGACAAAGCGCGCCCAGAGCGAGCTGACCCCGCTCGCCAAGGCTGACACGGCCGACGCCGACGAGCGTCCCACCGGCGGCCTGCCCAAGTCCGAAATCGGCGGCTGGAGCAACACTCCCTCCGAGAGCTTCTCGCTGCTCATCCCCAACATCAAGGGCGGCGCCACCATCCTGCCCCAGAAGGGCCAGAACACCTTCCTGTCGCTGGCGCAGCTCCCCGGATATGCCGACGACCTCTCCATCCAGTCGAACGACGCCTTCAACATCATTCCCCAGCTCGGCCAGTATTTCGGCGGCAAGGGTCTGACCAACGGCCCGTTCTACATGGGCGCACTCATCTGCGCGCTGTTCCTGCTGGGATGCCTCATTGTCCGCGGCCCCGTGAAGTGGGCGCTGGTGGTGGTAACACTCTTCTCCATCCTCCTGGCCATGGGCAACCACTTCGAGGCTCTCACTGACTTCATGATTTACAATGTGCCGCTGTATAACAAATTCCGCGCCGCCGAAACCGCCCTGGTGATCGCCGCCCTCTGCATGCCGCTGCTCGGCGCCATGGGCCTCCAGAAGCTCCTTGGCGAGGATGGCGGCCTGAAGCGCTACCGCTGGCAGGTGGTAACAGCCCTGGCCGTGCCCGCCGCCGTGTGCCTCCTGGCATGGATGGCTCCCGCGGTATTCGGACAGCCCTTCGGCGAGGACGAGCTCAAGGCTTTCGCCGAAATGCGTGCCCAGATCGAGGCCAACATGGCCCATGGCAGCTATCCTCCCACCGCCATGGAGATGTTCGAGTCGTCGCTCGACTCCATCGCCTCGCTCCGCTACCATCTCGTCAGCTCCGACGCCGCACGCTCGCTGGTGGTGCTCGTGATCGGCGGCGGCATCCTGCTCCTGGCGGCCGCTCGATGCATCCAGGCCTGGCTCGGCGCACTGGGCGTGGGCCTGGTGGTGCTCTTCGACCTCTACGGCGTGGACAAGCGCTACGTCAACACCGAGAGCTTCGCCGAGGAGCAGCTCCTGGCCGACAACAGCCCCCTCGCAGCCGACGAAATTGACCGTCAGATTCTCCAGGACACCGGCTACTACCGTGTGGCCGACCTCTCGGCCTTCGGCGACGCTCGCCGCTCCATGTTCCACCACATGGTGGGCGGATACCACGCCGCCAAGCTCAACCGCTACAACGACCTCATAGAACGCCGCATGAGCACCGCACAGGGCTACGGCACCTATATCCCCGAGGTGCGCGATGACAGCCTCATCAACGCCGAACCCGCCGACCGCCAGAAAGTGCTCCGCGCCCTCGCCGCCGACTACCGCGTGCTCGACATGCTCAACGCCCGCTACATCATCGGTCGCGACGGTCTGAAGACCAACCCCTACGCCATGGGCCCCGCCTGGCTCGTGCCCGAAATCCGCTATGTGGACAATGCCGACGCCGAGATGCAGGCTCTGGCCACCATCGACCCCGCAGCCGTGGCCGTGGCCGACAAACGCTTTGCCGACGCCCTCGGCGCCGAGGCGCCCTCGCTCGCGCCCGGCGACACCGTGGTGATGGACTCCTACAAGCCCAACCGCCTGGACTACACCGTCAGCACCCGCAACGGCGGCATCGTGGTCTTCTCCGAGGTGTGGTTCCCCTGGGGATGGCACGCCACCATCGACGGCAATCCCGCCGACCTGGGCCGTGTCAACTATGTGCTCCGCGCCCTGCGCGTGCCCGCCGGAAAGCACCAGGTGGCCATGTGGTTCGACCCCGAAAGCGTACACACCACCTCGGCCATCGCCTATGGCTCAGTGACGGTCATCTACCTGGCCCTCGCCCTGGCGCTCTTCTTCGCCTATCTGCGCTCGCAGAGCCCCGACGGACGCATCCGTCGCCGCAAGGACCGCAAACAGGCCTGAATCTTCCGCTGAATGTCTACTGTCAGCCCATTCACCCTCTACCGCTGGTGGCGCCACAGCCGAGGCTTCGGCGTGCACTCGCCGTGGGCCTACTCGCTCATCATGGAGGCCCTGCGCCCCCACGGCACCTACTATGCCTACGACATGCTCAACGCCGCCTTCGGGCGGCGCCGACGCCTGGCTCGTATGGTGATGCGCGTGCTTGAGCACCTCAGACCCGGCAGCGTCACGGTGCTGGGCGGCTCCGAATGGGCATACCTGGTGGAGCGAGCCGGCTGCACGGGGCAGGGTGGGGAGGCCGTCATTGTGGACCGTCCCGAAGCCCGCGTGCCCGAATCGGCCGAAACAGTGATATTCACCTGCCTCGACACGCCCGAAGGCCGCCGGGCCTGGCAGCGTTTGCTCGACGAGGCCCACGCGCCGGCCATGGCCATCGACACACACCGCGCCCTGGGCATCCTGTCGCGCCGACAGGGTCTGCCGCGCCAGACCATCCACCTCCGCACTCTCCTGCCCACGCAATGACCCGCCGCCGCTGCCTCCTGATCTGGCTGATTGCCATTTGCGCCGCCTTCTTCGCCCTGGACTGCCTCTCCATCCACTCCGGCGACGACCTGGGCTACATGTTCGCCGACTCAGCGCACCACAGCGCCGACGGCCCGCGCGTAACCTCCGTCCGGCAGTGCTTCACCACCCAGGCCTCGCACTATTGCACCACCAACGGCCGCTTCCTGGTCCACGTGGTGGTGATGCTGGTGCTCAACTTCCTGCCGCTGTGGGCATTCCGCATCCTCAATGCGCTGATGTTCTGCCTCCTGTGGCTGCTGGCCGTGCGCCTTGTCAATCCCGACGCCCGTCGGCTCACCGCAACGCGCGCACTGACGCTCATGGCCATGTTCTGCCTCTTCCCTCAGCCGGGCATGGTGCTCCTCACGCTCGTGGCCTATGCCGTCAACTATCTGTGGGTGAGCGTGGCATGCCTCGGTCTCGTCCTGGCCATTCGTCGCCGCGTAAGCCCCTCGGTGCTGCTGCCCGTGGCGTTCACGGTGGGCACACTCCACGAAGGTTGGTCGCTGCCGATGTGCGCCGCCCTACTCGTGGCCCTGCTCCAGCGCCGCATACGCTGGCCGCTTTTCCTGGCATTCGTGGCCGGAACGGCCGTGGTGGTCTTCGCTCCCGGCAACTTCAGCCACGCGGGGCAGGGTGGGGGATTCGCCCTCGCCGCCATAGCCCGCAAAGCATCTGCGCTGGGCACAGACCTGCTCCGCACAGCCATTTTTCCCGCCGCCGTGGCCGCGCTGGTGTGGGGCGCCGTGCGTCCGCGCTCATGCCGGGCGTTCATGGCCGCGCATCTGCCCGCTCTCGCCGCCATCGCCACAGCCGTGGCCTTCGCCATGCTCACTTTCACCTCGCCGCGACAGCTCACCTGCCCCATAATCATCACCCTCCTGCTCGTTCTTAAGGCCATACAGCCGCTTCTAACCCCCGGGGCGTGCAAGTGGGCCATCTTTGGCGCCATCGCCGTCACAGCCGCGTTTATGACCCTCACGGGCGCCGCCAAGTGGCACGTCAAGGCCCGATATGACTCGCTCCTCGCATCAGTCAACTCCGGACGACCCGTGGCAAGCGCTTCCTACGCCATGCCCGCCTGGATTCCCGCCGACAATTCCGCATTCTGGCGCGCCGTGGCCCCGGACCCGCTATCAAACCGCGGGCTCGCCGCCGTCGGCGACCGCTACACCCGCCAGGGCCTCAGCCGCCTGCGCCGATACCGGAACCCCGACGCCCCTAAACTGCGCACCATCCTGCCCTACGCCCCGGCACGGATCGTGGCCACGCGCACCGCCGCGCCATTCCACGTTTTCGCCTTTCCGAAAGGCCGGAAACCTCTGGATATGCCGCCGGTTCTGGAGGCCTTCACCGTGGCCGACTCCACCTACTGCCTGTCGTCCTCTTTCATTTCTCCCCATTTATAGTTACCTTTGCACTCTGTTTAACCTCTCTTTTTCATCATGGCATACGACCAAAAAGACATCATAATACCCGCTCCGCTCCGCCAGGGTGACCGCATAGCCGTTGTCAGCCCCGCCGGGCCCGTTGAACCATACTACGTGATGGACGCCTGCAAGGTGCTCGAAGCCGAAGGCTGGAAGCCCGAAATTGGCAAACACGCCCTCGGCCGCTGGGGCAACTACGCCGGAACCCCCGACGAGCGCTACTCCGACCTCCGCAACGCCATCCTCGACCCCGACGTCAAGGCCGTGCTCTGCAGCCGCGGCGGATACGGCGTGGTCCACATCATGGAGCGCCTCGCCCAGCTCGACCTGCGCAACAACCCCAAGTGGATGATCGGCTTCAGCGACATCTCGGCCATCCACGCTCTGATGGCCACCCACGGCATAGCCTCAATCCACGCCTCAATGGCCAAACACATAGCCAAAGGCCCCGAGGACCCCGACAACGCCACCCTCTTCTCCATCCTCCGCGGCAAGACCGAGCCCGTGTCATTCCCCAGCCACATCCTCGACCGCCCCGGCACAGCCCAGGGCCGCCTGCTCGGCGGAAACCTCGCCGTCCTCGCCGACCTAATCAACACTCCCTTCGACATAATCCGACCCGACACCGTGCTCTTCATCGAGGACGTGGCCGAGCCCATCTACAAGATAGAGCGCATCCTCTACCAGATGCGCATAGCCGGCATCCTGCCACGCCTCGCAGGCCTCATCGTGGGACAGTTCACCGAGTACAAGGCCGACAACTCATACAACTCCATGGAGCGCATGATCAGCGACATGGTGCAGCCCTACAACTTCCCCGTGGCATTCAACGTGCCCGTGGGACACGTGGAGCACAACATCCCCATGCTCGAGAGCGCACGCGTAACCCTCAAGGTCACCACCACCGACTCCAACCACCTCATCTACTGGTCATGAACGTAGCCCCCTCCATCTTCGATCCCGCTCTGGAGCTGCCCCTGGAAGGCCGCAAGGCCGTAACCGTATACGGCGCCTCGAGCCAGCACCTCGACCCCGAATTCTTCGCCGCCGCACGCCGCGTGGGCGAGCTCCTGGCCGACAACGGCGTCGTCCTCATCAACGGAGGCGGCGCACAGGGCCTGATGGGCGCAGTCAACGACGGCGCCATAGCCGCCGGCGGCGCAGCCATTGGCGTCATCCCGCAGTTCATGGCCGACAAAGGGTGGGGGCACCAAGGCCTCAGCCACATGCACGTGGCCGAATCGATGCACCGCCGCAAACTCTGCATGGCCCAGAACGCCGACGCCGTCATAGCACTGCCCGGAGGCGTGGGCACACTCGACGAACTCATGGAGATCATCACCTGGCGCCAGCTCGGCCTCTACAGCGGCCGCGTCGTCATCCTCAACACCCTCGGCTATTACCGCCCCCTGCTCAGCATGCTCGCCGAAGCCCAGGACCTCGGGTTCATGCGCAAGGGCTTCTCCGACAACCTTTTCACTGTGGCCGACACGCCGCAACAGGCCGTAGACCAGGCCCTGAACATACAGTAACTCCCACATACACCACCATGCCCGCCACTCTCACCGACTCCATAGCGCACACTGCCGACACCGCCGCCGTTGACTCAGCGGTGGCAGCACGCTACCAGCAGCTCGACACTGCCGCCCTGCGCGCATGGCAGCACGCCGAAAAGGCCCGCATGGACCAGCAGAAGGCCGACTCCATCGCCGCCGTTCAGGCACTGCCGCCCGAGTGGACCAAGGGCCTGGAGCCAACTCCGCGCCCCGACAACGGCGCCTCCGACTCAGCCCTCGTGGCCGTGATCGTGGCGGTAATCGTTTCCGTCACCCTCAGCATGCGCCTCAGCCGACGCATATTCGCCAACATCGGCAAGGACCTCGTTTCGCTCCGCACCCGCTCAAAGAACTTCGACGAGCGCAACGGCGCCGAAGAGCGCGTAATGATTCTCTATATAGCCCAGTGCGTCATCTTCTTCGGCATACTCCTCCACGTGGGCCATGACTATTTCCTCAACCTCCCAATCCTCTCGGGCGGATTCTCCACCGCCGCCAAATTCATAGGCCTCGCCGCCACCTACTACCTGTTCCGGCTCCTGGCCTACACCTCAGTGGGCTTCACCTTCACCACCGACGAACTCCGCCGCCAGTGGGTGCGCGGCTTCAACGCCTCCCAGGCCCTGCTCGGATTCGAACTCCTCATTCCCACACTCGTCTCAGTCTTCTATCCCGACGCCGTGGGAGCCATGCTCGGCCTGGCCGCCGCCTGCTGCGCCGCAACCCGCGTGCTGTTCGTAATTAAGGGATTTAGAATTTTTTACGATAAATTTGACGCCGCTCTCTATTTTATTTTGTACCTTTGCACCATTGAAATCGTACCTGCGATTTTGCTGATTGCAGCGGCCGGAATCATCTGACTTTTTCCCATCCTAAAAACAGTTATTATACTCATCAACCACTGAGTATCAGCGGAATATAACTTCCTCTACCAGTATCCCTGTCTCAGATTGCTATAGTAGCCCTTTATCTTCGGGTTTCCAGTCCCCGGCACGGTGTCCACAGCTCCAAGCGTTAAATTAGTCTGTTAATTATTCTTAATTAATCGTTTTCTGCAACGTGAAAATTAATAAAATTCTCGTCTCTCAGCCCAAACCATCGAGCGAAAAATCGCCATATTTCGACATCGCTGAGAAATACAACGTAGATATCGTTTTCAGGCCCTTTATCAAAGTCGAAGGTCTTCCCGCTCGCGAATTCCGCCAGCAGAAAATCAATCTCGCTGACTTCACCGCCGTCATCTTCACGGCACGCACAGCCATCGACAACTACTTCCGTCTCGCCGAAGAGACCCGCTTCACAGTGCCCGACACCATGAAGTACTTCTGCACCACCAAGGCTATCGCCGACTATCTGCAGAAATACACCATATACCGCAAACGCAAAATCTTCAAGGCCGAAACCGGCAAAATGGCCGACCTCCTGCCCCTCATTCTCAAGCACAAGAATGAGAAATACCTCCTCGCAGTCAGCGACGTGGCCAACGGCGAGGCCGCCAAGATGCTCACCGACGGCAAGATAAACTACACTCCCGCAGTCATGTACCGAACCGTCTCCAACGACTTCGGCCCCGACGAGGCTTTCGACTACGACATGCTGGCCTTCTTCAGCCCCCAGGGCATAGAATCCCTCACCAAGAACTTCCCCAACTTTGACCAGAAGGACATGGTTATCGCCACATTCGGCGCCAATACTCACAAGGCTGCCGTCGACGCCGGCCTCCGTGTGGACATCGAGGCTCCCAAGCCCGAAACACCCTCTATGACAGGTGCCATCGAGGCATTCCTTCGCAAAAACCAACCCGACGAAGAGTGAACCCCAAACCAGAGCAGCCCGGCCGCCCCTCGCAGGCACACCCGCTGAGGCTCTATAAGAAAGAAAAACTCTGCAGCGCCATTGCCATCGACCAGTTGTTCGGCGGCGGTGGCGCCGCTAAGGTTATGGGCGCACTGGCCTATCCCGTCCGCATGGTGTGGCGACAGAGCCCCGGCCGACGCTCCGACGCCACCCTCCAGTTCCTCATCTCCGTGCCCAAGAAACGCCTCCGCCACGCCGTCGACCGTGTGACCATGCGCCGCCGCATCCGCGAGGCATACCGCACCAACCGCCTCGATTTTCCCCTCTCAGCCGATTCGCGCCTCGATGTGGCATTCGTCTACGTTGCCAAC
>JAXJRL010000005.1:0-42080 GCA_036310635.1 Muribaculaceae bacterium
AGCACAGCAGGCTGCGGTGGGTGTAAGTTGCTGACGGATTGAAGAATCGGCTCACTTCGGCAAGAACGGCTCGGTCGAGCATCCCTTCGGTCTCAAACGGCACGCCCGGCATTGACACAGCCACATGGCCGCCGCTTTCGAACCACATGATCGGCGCCGTGCCCAGCACATTCTGGATCACGCGGCACGATGTGGGCACCATGGCCTGCAGGCGCGTCAGCTCGTTGAGCTGCAAATGTTTGGCCCGGAAGATGCGGCACACGTTTTCGTAGACCGCCTCCGAGAACTCCATCTCGCCGCCGAACACGCGGCACAGCGACGCCTTGGTGATATCGTCCTTGGTGGGACCGAGGCCGCCGGTGATGAAAGTGAGCGGGTAGCGTTCCACCGAGGCGCGCACGGCCTGCTCTATCTGCCCGGCATCGTCGCCGATGACCTGCACGCGGTCCACGCGCCAGCCCATGGTGTTGATGCGGCGGGCTATGAAGCCCGAGTCGGTGTCGGTGACGCGTCCCAGGAGAATCTCGTCGCCGATAACAATGATTGAAGCGTCCATTTTGGAGATAATTATACCGTTACGCGCGCAAACGGCACCTCGTCGTAGGCGCAGAACAGGCGGTCGGCATATTTGAAGTATCCGGCGATTGCCACCATTGCGGCATTGTCGGTGGTGAAGGCTCGTTCGGGGATGAAGGCTGTCAGTCCGCGCTTGGCGCAGAAGTCGGCCACAGCGGCACGCACGCCCGAGTTGGCTGACACGCCGCCACCGATGGCCACGGTCTTGACGCCGGTGGCATCTACGGCCTTGGCGAGCTTGTCGAGCAGAATGTCGATGATGGTGCGCTGGAGCGAGGCTGCCAGGTCGGCCTTGTTTTCCTCTATGAAGTTGGGGTTGACCTTCAGATTGTCGCGAAGCGTGTATAGGAACGAAGTTTTCAGGCCGCTGAAACTGTAGTCAAGACCCGGAATGTGGGGCTTGGCAAAGCGGAAAGCCTTGGGATTTCCCTCAGCGGCGAGACGGTCAATGTGCGGGCCGCCGGGGTAGGGGAGGCCCATGGCCTTGGCGCACTTGTCGAAAGCCTCGCCGGCGGCGTCGTCGATTGTCTGGCCCAGCACCTCCATGTCGTTGTAGCTCTTGACAAGGACAATCTGCGAGTTGCCGCCGCTGATGAGCAGGCACATGAACGGAAATTCGGGCACCACGTCGTCGGGCTTGCGGCGTATGAAGTGCGAGAGCACGTGGCCGTGCAGGTGGTTGACGTCCACCATGGGCACTCTGAGGCCCAGCGACATACCCTTGGCGAAACTGGTGCCCACCAGGAGCGAGCCCAGCAGGCCGGGGCCGCGGGTGAAGGCTATTGCCGACAGGTCGGACTTGCTGACGCCGGCACGTCGCAGGGCGGCGTCGACCACCGGCACAATGTTCTGCTGGTGGGCGCGGCTGGCCAGCTCGGGGACCACGCCGCCGTATTCGGCGTGCACGTCCTGGCTGGCGGTGACGTTGCTGAGCAGGATGCCGTTGCGGATCACGGCGGCCGAGGTGTCGTCGCACGACGACTCAATGCCCAGGATTATAACGGGTTTCGATTCTTGATTCATCAGAAAGAATAGCTTATGATGGCTGCCACACGTGCGCCGCTGTTGCGCTTGACGGCGGTGAAGGTGGCTTCGAGCGAGAGTTTCAATGATGAGGTGACGCGCAGGCTGCCTCCCACGCCGGCATTGAGGCCGAACGAGGTGGAACGCGAGGTGTGTGTGGAGTTGTCGGCTTCGTCGTCGGCCACTTCAACCTCGTGGCGCGACCATGCCGACATGTTGGCGCCGGCGATGGGGTAGACCTCGGTGCGGCTGCCGCAGCTGAACGGGAAGTGGGCGTTGACGTCGATGAGCAGGGCGTCGCGGTCCTTGTTGCGGAAGGCCATCTGGGCGTCGGCGGCCAGGCGGAACACCTTGGTAAACCGGTACTGGAACACGATGCCGGCCAGCGCCGACGAGTTTCGGCTCACGTAACCGGCTGTAACACCGAAATCTTTCTCGTGGCCGGCGGCGGAAGCGGGTACAGCCACAGCCATCAGAGTTGCCAGGGCTGCGCAGCTTACTGTTAAGCGTTTTATGAAGCGATGTATGTTACACATATATTATATAGGAGATGGATTTGTCGATGAAGCCCGGGTGAGAGGCGGCGTGCGTCCTGAGCGCTCGGTGATGGCCGCAAAGTTAGTGTTTTTTTTGGTATCGTGGCGCATTTTTAGGGGTAAAACATGCGAAAGTGGTGTGCAGTAGTCTTTTATGTGAAAATGTGTTATCAAACGTGATTTCGTTACAGTTAATAATTGCAAAAAATGGTTGGACTTTGAGAAAAAAACACTACTTTTGGGCGTTGGAATCCATAAAATCTAAAAATATTTGAATCTACATGGCTGAATTTGACGTGGTTTTATGTTAATTTTTAACATTTGAATCAGGCATCGCCAAGTCCTATACTCGTGTAATTCAGGCTTTTTACGATCCTTGACATTCTACTGACTTTAATAATTTTTGACCCTAATTGCGATAATATTTACCGTGAACCGACCCCGTCTGTCGGCAAGCACTTACCTAAAGAACTAACCTAATCAATATCGTGTTCGTGCGCGCGGCCCGGAAACGTGCCGTGAGTGCGGGCGCATAAAACCAACCAACAAAATCAACTTTATGAGAAAACATCTTTTAGTGACTCTCTTGTTGACGTGTGCCATGCCTTTTGGCGGACAGGTATATGCCCTGGCCAACCCGGCACCTCAGACAGCGAGTCAGGGGGTGGTCACCATCAAGGGTACCGTCCTCGATGAGAATGATGAGCCTGTGATCGGCGCCAGCGTAACCCCGAAGGGGTCCGCCACCGGCGTTGCCACAGACGCTTTCGGCAACTTCACCATCAGCGTTCGCCCCGGCACCCTCCTGTCCGTGGCCTACGTAGGTTACAAGACCGCAGCAGTGAAGGCTGCCAACGACATGACCGTTTACCTCCAGCCCACCACTGAGATGCTCGACCAGCTGGTCGTTGTGGGTTACGGCCAGCAGAAGCGCGCCAACCTGACCGGCGCCGTTTCTACCGTAGACGTTGCCAAGGTTATGTCTGACCGCACAACGGCCGACGTTGCCAAGGCCCTGCAGGGTTCTGTCCCCGGCCTGACCATCACCACACAGACCGGTGCCGTCAACTCTACCGCCGCCATCAAAATCCGTGGTACAGGTACTCTGACCAACCAGTCAGCAGGCCCGCTCATCGTGGTCGACGGTGTGCCCGTTGACGACCTGAGCTACGTCAACCCCGACGACATCCAGGAGATCAGCGTACTGAAGGACGCTGCTTCGTCGTCAATCTACGGTACCCGCGCCGCCTTCGGTGTGCTCCTCATCACCACCAAGAGCCCCAACAAGGAAGACCGCGTATCCGTGAAGTACACCAACAACTTCGCATGGAGCCGCGCCACCGTGCTGCCTGAGTACTCTTCAGTGCCCAACCAGCTGCGCGCCCTCATGCAGTCAAACAACCGCCAGGGTGTTGAGAACGAGCTCTTCGGCATGTATCTCGACAAGATGCTCCCCTACGCCGAGGCTTGGGAGAAGCAGAACGGCGGCAAGGCAAGCGGCTATCGCGAGATGATGCCCTTCCAGAGCATGGACAACGTAGGTGACTACTATGTGAACGAGAACGGCTCAGGCGCCATGTACTACGCCAACTGGGACGTTGCCGGCATCATGTTCCGTGCTGCTCCCTCTAACAAGCACAACGTAAGCGTTGAAGGTTCGTCGGGCAAGACCCAGTACCGTCTGTCGTTCGGTTACGACCAGCGCGAAGGCACACTGTCGTTCAACGCTCCGGTGATGAAGCGTTACAACGTCATGGCCAACGTCACCACCCAGATCTTCGACTGGTGGAAAGTGGGCGCACGCTTCAGCTGGGCCGACAAGGTTTACAACGGCAACCAGACCTGGCGCAGCCCGTACACCTACGGCTGGCGCTGGGGTTCGTACTTTGGCCCTTACGGCTACATGAAGGCCTACAACGGCAAGCGTGTGGTTCCCGGCGACGAGCACTACGAGGAAGGCATTCCCGTTGACACCAACGCCGCTGTCCTCTACGCCAAGCAGGGCGGTGAGTACCAGGACGACGCTACCGACACCCGCATGCAGGCGTTCATGGACATCACTCCGTTCAAGGACCTGACCATCCACGCCGACTTCACCTTCGACCAGCAGAACTACAATGCCCGTCAGGCATGGATGCCCATCGAAGGCTGGAACACATGGGGCGGCAACATCAACACCGTCAACCAGCTCCGCGGCATCGCAGCAACCTCTGCCCGCGAGACCAACTCCAAGTCTACCCTCTGGACCGTTAACGTTTACGGCACCTACACCAAGCAGTTCATCGACGCCCTCAACCTGAAGGTTATGCTCGGTGGCACAGCCGAGCGCTACCAGTACAGCGACTTCTACGCTGACCGCGACGTGCTCATGGACGTTTCCAAGCCCTACCTGGGCCTGACCACCGCCGGCGACAAGGGTACCGGTTTCGTTATCGGCAACAGCCGCAGCCACCGCGCCACCGCAGGCTTCTTCGGCCGTATCAACCTCGACTGGAAGGGCATCTACCTCTTCGAGTTCAACGGCCGCTACGACGGTTCTTCCAAGTTCCCCGCCAAGGACCAGTGGGCATTCTTCCCCTCGTTCTCCGCAGGCTACCGCTTCTCTGAGGAAGCTTACTTCGCTCCCGCCAAGCAGTACGTGAGCAACGCCAAGCTGCGTGTGTCTTACGGCCACATCGGTAACGAAAACGTGGGCAGCAACCGCTTCATCTCCACCATCAGCAACGGCACCCTCAACTGGCTCACCGGTGGCGCCAAGACCCCGTACGCCGGCATGCCCTCGCTGGTATCGAACACTCTGACCTGGGAGCGCGTCATCACCACTGACGTAGGTTTGGACCTGGGTCTCCTCGACAACTCGATCAACCTGACCTTCGACTGGTTCAGCCGTGAGACCAAGGACATGCTCGCTCCTGGCCCGACTCAGCCTTCTGTACTCGGCGCAAGCGCTCCTGTTGGCAACAACGGCGTGCTCCGCACCAACGGTTGGGAACTCGGCATCGGCTGGAACCACAGCTTCGGCGACGCTGACGTTTACGCCAACTTCAACATCTACGACGCAAAGACCAAGGTTGTGAAGTACCGCAACAACTCCGGTTCTATCTCCAACTTCTACGACGGTAAGGAATACGGCGAAATCTGGGGCTTCAACACCGACCGCTACTTCGAGGAAGGCGACTTCCAGCGCAACGCCGACGGCTCCTTCGCCAAGGACGACAAGGGCAACTTCATCCCCAACGCCGGTATCCCCAGCCAGGTTGGCCTCCAGACCAGCTCGTTCAAGTACGGCCCGGGCGACATCAAGTTCCAGGACCTCGACGGTGACGGCGTGATCACCGGCGGTTTCAAGGGTTGCTACGAACTCAATGGCCAGCTCTACATCCCCCGCTCGGCAGTGCCCAACCTGCCCGCTTCTCAGACCAAGATCGGCGCTTACAACATTGTTGACGGTCAGGCCTACGAGGACATCGTCAACAACGAAAACGCCACCTCTTGGGGTATCGGTACCACCAAGAACCACGGTGACCTCAAGGTTATCGGTAACGCTGTTCCCCGCTACGAGTACTCGTTCCGTCTGGGCGGCGCTTGGAAGGGCTTCGATATCGACATGTTCTTCCAGGGCGTTGGCAAGCGCAACTACTGGACCTGCTCCGCATTCGTTATGCCTCTGACCCGTGGTGCTGACGCTACTTACGCCAACCAGGAGTCATACAACAAGATGATCTTCGACGAGGCCAACCACATCGTTGGTTACGAAATCGACCAGAGCAACGACTATCCCTGTATGTATCCCGGTGCTTCGAGCACAGGTGCCATCTCCGGTCTCGGTCAGGGTCGCTTCAACTTCTACCCCCAGACCAAGTACCTGCTGAACTCAGCTTACCTGCGCTTCAAGACCCTGACCGTGGGCTACACCCTTCCCACCGCTCTGACCCAGAAGGCTCTCATCCAGAAGGCTCGTATCTACTTCTCGGCTGACAACCTCTGCCTGCTCTACAACGGTATGAAGAAGTACCCCATCGACCCGGAAATCGGTAACACCTGGACCTCGAGCCTGAGCTACAGCGACGGTACATTCGGTCGTTCAGAACCTATGAACCGCACCTTCTCGTTCGGTATCCAAGTCACCCTTTAATCTAAAAAAAGCACAACAATGAAAAAAATCATAACAGCAGCTCTTTCAGCAGTTGTGGCCATGACTTTCACATCGTGTGACCATCTTCTGGACAGCAACCGCTATCCCGAGACCTCGATTGTGAACGATCCCGCCTTCTGGAGCAACGCAAACAACTGCCAGCAGGAATGCAACCGCATGTACCAGTACTTCTACGGCTACGGCAGCGGTTCCGGCTACGGTAACTTCTACTTCAACACACTGTCAGACGACCAGTGCGGTAGCACCTTCGCACAGTGGAAGTTCCAGAACGTTCCCACATCGTCAAGCACCTACAATACGGCTTACACCGTTATCCGTGGTTGCAACATCATCATCGAGAACGTCAACAACTCAAGCCTCACCGATGTGCAGAAGCGCAACTTCATCGGCCAGGCCCGCCTGATGCGCGGCTATGAGTACGCCAACCTCGTCAAGTACTATGGCGACGTAATCCTGGTTGAAGGTGTCCTCGACCTCGACTCGCCCGAGCTCACCGCCGAGCGCACCGACCGCAAGACTGTGGCCGACTACGCTCTGGCCGACTTTGAGTACGCTGCCGAGAACATCGCTGCCAAGAACGGCATCCAGGTGTTCAGCCGCGACCTCGCCAAGGCCATGCTTTCAGAGTTCTGCCTCACCGAGGGTACTTTCTGGAAATACTGCACCCTGGCCGACAACTACTATGCTCCCGATGCAGCACGCTCTAAGAAGTTCCTGGAGCTCTGCGTCAAGTATTCTGACGGTCTGATCAACGACTATCCCATCTCTTCTGACTATCACGCTCTCTACAACTCAACCTGGTCTGGCGACGCCAACGCCGGAGTGACCAGCCTGAGCAAGAACACTGAGGTGATCTTCGCCACTCAGTATGAGAAGGACCAGTTCATGCACTCCACCATCGACTATACCTGCTCTTCAACCACTCAGAGCGGTATCTCGAAGGACGCTTTCGACGCTTACCTCTTCAAGGACGGTCTGCCCAAGGCCAAGACCAAGGAGGACACCAACGACGTTCCTGTCTACATGGCAGAAGGCGTTGCCGGTTCTGACAACGGTTCAGGTCTGAGCATCGAGCACATGCTCGCTGTCCGCGACCAGCGTCTTGCCGCCACCATCGACCCCTATGTTTACTACAAGGGTCAGACCTGGGCTCGCGGCGGTGCAATGCAGTCCACTTCTTCTACCGGTTACGGTATCGCCAAGTACGACAACCCCCTGCTGCCCGAAGGCTACCGCGACGTTGCTGCCAAGAACTACACCAGCTGCCCGCTCTACTGGGGCGCAGTTATCTGCCTGAACTATGCTGAGGCCAAGGCCGAACTCGGCACTCTCACCGACGCCGACATGAACCGCACCCTCAACAAGCTCTATGCTCGTGCAGGTCTTCCCAGCCAGACCGTGGCTTCACTCACTGCCATCAACGACCCCGCCAACAACATGGGCGTAAGCAGCCTCCTCTGGGAGGTTCGCCGCTGCCGTCGTTGCGAGCTCATCATGGACAATGACTTCCGTTACTGGGACCTCGTTCGCTGGCACCAGCTCGAGCTCCTCGACACCAACAAGCACCCCAACATCATGCTTGGCGCTGCTGTTCCTGCCAACGCTCCCATCCAGCCCGCTGTGATGTCCGACGGTTACATCAACGCTTCTCTGGGTCAGGCTCGTGTTTACGAGGCTCGCCAGTACGTATGGCCTCTGCCTGCTGACCAGATGGGCAATCTGAACCCCAACCTGAAGCAGAACGAAAACTGGAAGTAATTCTGAAAACCACAGCCTGAAACACGGCTGACGCTTGGCGGCGCAACCTCGCAACCCGAGGCTGCGCCGCCTCTTTTTTTTGTGCCCGCGTACATGCACCATTTTCTGTCTGCAGTTGTTATAGGAGTATGCAGGGACACAGAAACATGTCAGCATTGCAGCGCGCGCGGCGCGTGCTGTCCGGGGTCAGTGCGGCCTTCGGACGTTTCCGCGTGCGCTTCCGCCGCACGGTCCGCACCGTCAACCATGTGCTGGCCGTGGTCACCTGGGTGGCCTCGCTGGCCTGCCTGGTGTCGCTCACGGTCATAACCGGCTTCGACCACCGCGTGCTCGATGTGTTTCAGCTCACCGAGGTGCTCAAGGTGTGCCGGGCGGTGTTTGTGCTGAACATACTCTGCGGCTACCTGCAGAAGGGCGAGTCGCTCTCGCGGTGGGCGCGTGTGGTGGGCAATGTGCTGAATGTGCTGATGCTGCTCACGCTGATGCCCTTCGTGTACCCGCATCCGCACAGCGGCGTGCTGCAGGCCCTGGACCAGCTGCTGCTCAAGCATCTGTGGCAATATGCCATCATGGCACTGTATGCGCTTAACAATCTGAGCTACGGTGTGATGCGCCTGATGGGCCGACGGACCAACCCGGCAGTGATGATGGCCGGAAGCTTCGCGTTCTTCATCATGGCGGGCGCGCTGGTGCTGATGATGCCCAAGTGTACTTACCACGGCATCAGCTTCATGGACTCGCTGTTCGTGTCGACGAGCGCCGTGTGCATCACCGGACTGACCACAGTCGACATCCCGGCCACATTCACTCCCCTCGGACAGATAGCGCTGTGCGTGTTGTTCCAGATCGGCGCGCTTGGCGTGATAACCTTCACCAGCTTCTTCGCCATCTTCTTCAGCGGCCACCAGAGCATATACAGCCAGTTGATGATCCGCGACATGGTCTACTCCAAGACCATGAACTCGCTGGTGCCCACGCTGTTCTACATTCTTATGTTCACGCTGAGCGTGGAGGCTGCGGGCGCGGTGGCCATCTGGTTCACGGTGCCCGAGAGCCTGTACACATCGCCGGAGCAGCACGCGGCAATCGCCATATTCCACTCGCTGTCGGCGTTCTGCAACGTGGGTTTCTCCAACGTGGAGGGCGGCATGGCCAATCCGGCGTTCATGCACGGCAACCAGACCATCTACATAGCCATGTCGGTGCTGCTGTTCGCCGGTGGCATCGGCTTCCCCATCCTTGTCAACTTCAAGGACCTGGTGATGAGCTACTGGCGGCGGATGTGGCGGTGGCTGCTGAGGCGTCCGCGGCGGTTCTATCCGCGCCACATAGTGGACCTGAACACGCGCGTGGTGCTGGCCACCACACTCACGGTGCTGGTCATAGGCTCGGTGGCATTCTTCGTGCTGGAGAGCGGCAACACCATGCGCGGCATGAGCATCTACGAGCGCGTGGTGCAGTCGGTGTTCAACTCGCTGATACCGCGCTCGGGCGGCTATGCCACGGTCAATCCGGCCGATTTCCTGAACGTGACGCTCCTGCTTGTGCTTCTGCAGATGTGGGTGGGCGGCGGCTCGCAGTCTATGGCCGGCGGCATCAAGGTGAACACCCTCGGAGCCGTGTTGCTGAACCTGCGCAGCATAGTGCAGCAGCGCAGCGGCGTGCAGGCTTTCAACCGCAACATTGCCTATCCGTCGGTGCGCCGCGCCAATGCCGTTGTCATCCTGTCGGTTATCACCGTCACTGTGTTCATCGTTGCCGTGATGCTCCTGGAGCCGCAGTTGCCGGCCAAGGCGGTGGTGTTCGAGTGTGTTTCGGCCACATTTTCGGTGGGCTCGTCGCTGGGCATCACCGCCGATCTGGGGCCGGCTGCCAAGAGCGTGCTGTGCGTGGCCATGTTTGTGGGCAGGGTTGGCCTGCTGTCGCTACTGACGGGCATGTTTACGCTCAGGCGCGACGTGTCAGCTCACCTGCCGTCTGAAAATCTGATAATCAACTAAAAATTAGAGAGATATGCGATACCTTGTAATCGGCCTCGGCATCTATGGCAGCAATCTTGCCAAGGATCTGGCCTCGATGGGCCACGAAGTGATAGGCGTGGACATCAAAAAATCGGCCGTGGAGGCTCTGAAAAACGACATTTCGACCGTTTACTGCGTCGACACCACCGATGCGGCGTCGCTTGGCGTGCTTCCGTTCAAGAATGTTGACCTGGTGATTGTGGCCATCGGCGAAAACTTCGGCGCGTCGGTCAAGACCGTCGCGCTGCTCAAGAACAGCGGTGTGAGACACATCTATGCGCGCGCCGCCGACGCCCTGCATCATTCCATCCTCAAGTGTTTCGACATTGACCGCATCCTGGTGCCGGAACAGCGCGCCGCCAACGACCTGGCCATGGAGATGATACTCGGCACCGATGTGATGACCATGCGCGTGGCCTCGGAGACATTCGTGGCAAAGTTCAGGCTGCCGCAATACTATGTGGGCAAAACCTACGGCGACATAGCCAAGAGTCTGGAGGGAATGATCCGGCTCGTGACCGTGGCGCGCAGCCAGGAGCGCAAGAGTGTGATAGGGATAAACCAGCCCGAGCTGGAGACCATCAGCGGCGACTACACAGACGTAGCCGCCGAGGCAGGCGATGTGATAACCTGTCTCGGCAACAGAAAGGGGTTGCTGAAAATGATGCGTCAGATTTCGTAGTCAACGCAGGCACGTGCCTCCTTGTGGCCTGCCAGCAGACCGGCGGCGGCAACATGGGCGGGATGCTTGGCGTAAACGTCAACGTCGGCCATTGTGGGGAGTGTGGCGGTGAGCACCACATCCCAGGATTCGGCGGGGTTCTCGTTGATGCCCACCTCGATGCTCTGCAGGGGCTCAATGACGGCGGGGAGTTTTACGAGTGCGTCCATAAATGCCTGTGCCACAGCGCGGCGCTCGTCGGCTGTGCCGGTGAGTTTGAACATTACTATGTGCTTGACCATGATATTGCTGCTATGAAGTGAAACGGATGGTTGGAGCGCGGGGTGTGATGCTGTCCGCGCAATGCAAAATTAGCAAAAATGGTCAGAAATGCCTTATCTGAGGAGGGAGAAATTTGCACTTTCCAGATCCAGAAACGGGATTTTGGCCTCTTTCAGGCCCTTGATGGTGCGTTGGCGCACTCGCGGATTGAGGCTGGCGGCAAGGAGGACAGTGTCGCAGCGCGCCGCCCGTGCGATAGCCGCCGCATCGGCTGTGAAATGCGAGCCGACAAGCAGATAGTCGGCGCCTGAGGCTGGAATCGCCGGCAAACTTCGCTCGGTGGCCATAAGTATGCGTTTGCCGTTGAATATCAGTGTGTTTCCTCGGCGTGCCACAGTAGGGAGAGAGAACGTGTCAGGGGCGAGTTCGATCAGTGATGCGCCCCGCGAACCGGCAAAGTCGGCATATTCTGTGCGGATGCCGTCCATGGCATCGGTGCCTCCGTCGGTGACGGCGAGCACGCGCCCCGAGTCGCTGACCAGCAGAGTGGTGTGCTGCCGTGATCGGGCTGCATAAAGTTCCGGCTTGTAATACGTTGGCAATGAGAAGGATGTTGTCAGTACGGCAATCGCCGCCACGCATACAGTCAGTGCCACTCGCCTGTGGCGTCGGCTCTCTACTGCCACTACAACAGCGGCAAGGAAGAGGAGATAAACGGCGGCATCGGGGAGGGTGGGGTAGATGTTGCGGACCTGCGCGAACGGAAGCGACGCAAACCACTCAGTGGCAGACGCATACCAGCCGTAAAGAGTGCTGACAGCTACCGGGAGAAATCCGGCTCCCAAGCCCAAAGTGCTGAGAATGATGCATATGCCTGCCCATGTCATGATGATTGGAACCATGATGCCCGCAAGAATGTTTACGGGCAGGAAGAGAGTGGGCAGCGTGTGGAAATAGAAAACCGTGAGCATCGACGTGCCGCACAGCGCGGCTATCGGCGCTACCACGAGCTGTAGGAGCATCGATGCGCTGCGAAGTCGCGACATGGCCCAGAGCAGGGCAAGCACGGCGGCGACGCTAAGCTGCATTCCTGCCGACCACAGCCATGCCGGATTGATGAACAGCCATAGCACCACGCTGACACATAGGCTGTTAACCGGCGATGGCGGTCTCTGTATGAGTCGCGCAAGGCAGAAAACGCCCACCATCACTGCGGCGCGAGCCACAGACGGCGTTAGCCCCGCCACGGCGGCATAGGCGGCTACAATGGCGGCTATGAGCAGGTAGTAGAGGGTTCGGCCGCCCGGAAGGATGCGGCAGGGCATGAGCAGAAACGTGACCAGAACTGTGAGGATGCCGAGGTGCATTCCGCTGATTGCCAGCACATGGGCTGTGCCTGCGGCGCGGAACGAGTCGCGGCTTTCGGCAGAGAGGAGCACTTTGTCGCCCGCAACGGTGGCGAGGATGAAGGCCGAAGTGGCGCTGTTGAAGCCGGCGTTCACGATGGCGCTTCTCAGGGACTGTGAGGCCACGTCTATGGCATCGGCAATGCTGTTGGAGGTAGAGCCAATGCGTTGTATTTCAGGGCCGCGCACATTCATTGTCGCCGTGGCACCGCGTGAGTATGCGTCGGCTGTCCGGTCGGTGTGCCTGGGCACATCGGTCTCAGCCTCAATGGGTTTGATGCGGCCGCTGGAGAGTAGAATATCGCCTTTGCAGAACGGACTCTCCACGGTGAAAGCGTTGAGCGTCACTCCGGTTCGCGGCATGGCTGTCCACGTTTTTCCGTCATCGGCAGAGACTGCGCAGTCAGTCAGCAGATAGCGCATGGCGCCATTCGCCTCAGTTGCATCGGCCACGCGTCCGCTCAGCGTCACATCGCGGCCTGCAAACTGCGCAGGGAGGGGTTGCGGAAGTCGGATCACTCCAACGGCGATGCCGAGCGAGACGAAAAACATCAGCACGGAAGCCCATGTCGACCGTCTGATCCAAAGATATATCGAGAGAATGAGGATTGTTGCCGCCACCCATAGCGCCGAAGGGAGATAGCGTGCGCAGGCAATTCCGATGGCCAGGCCCGTGGCTATGGGCAGAGCCGGAACTTTTGACCACGGGGCTCGCATGGCTATGGAGTTATTTGGACAGTGTCTGCCAGAACTGCCAGGCGGCACGAGCCTGCTCGTGGAGCATCATCAGACCGTTTTTCACTGCCGAGCCCTGGGCCGCAGCTGCGGCCATGAACGCTGTGACGGCAGGATTGTAGACCAGATCCATGCACAGATGGCTGCCGGTGAGCTGCGTATAAGGTAGGTCGGGCTTTCCGTCAACGTTGGGGTATGTGCCTAACGGTGTGGCGTTTATAATCAGTGTTCGCTCGCGCAGAATTTCGGGATTGGCGTGCAGGCTGTCGTATGTAATCCGGCCATGGCCTTCAGACCGCGATACGAAAAGGTGGTCGATTCCGCGCTTTTCGAGTGCGAATGCCACGGCAGCCGAAGCTCCGCCCGTGCCGAGTATCAGCGCCTTTGGGGCGAGTGCGGGAATGCCTGTGGCGTCGAGCGAGGCACCGAAGCCCAGGCAGTCGGTGTTCTGCCCTATTAGGCGCAATCCGTTGCTGCGGTCAATGCAGATGACGTTGACGGCGCCGGTGGCGCGTGCCTCTTCGCCGAGCTCGTCCATCAGCGGGAGCACGTTGCGTTTGTGGGGTATGGTGACATTGAGGCCCACTATCTCGGGGTGGGCCTCAATAAAGGCGCGAAGGCCCGTGACGCTTTCCATGTCCAGGTTGACATAGCGAGCGTTGATGCCTTCGCGTGTGAATTTTTCGTTGAAGAAAGTGCTTGAAAACGAGTGACCGAGCGGATGACCCACTAAGCCGTAGATTCTGGTGTCGGTGGTGAGGTTGTTCATATCGTCGCCCGGTGTTTTCGGTGGGTGGATCACTCCTCGTTGCGCTCTATGGGCAGGCGTTTGAGCTTGAGCACCTGCTTGCCGCTGTTGTCAACGAGCAGGATGGTGTCGTCCGAGCCCTTGACCACTGTGGTGGCCTCCTCAAGTGCCACGAGCATGTTGCGCTCCTGGTCGCCCTTGTGGCATGCCATGCGTGTAACGCCCATGCCGCTGAAGCTGATGGAGTTGGCGGCGGCGGGATCGATGTAGATGCTGCCGTTGAAGTAGTTGCAGCCGGTGTTGCCGTGAACCTTCATCTCTGCCACGTCGAAGAATATGTTGGCCTCTTCATCGTTGATTTCCTTGCCGTTGATGGCCACCACCTGCCAGTTTCCGTTGATGAACTGCATGTTGTGGCGGGTGAGGGTGAGCAGAGCCTTGCCTGCGGCGTCGTGGATGTACATATATGTTTCGTTGCCGATGTTTTTGAGCGAGTAGGTAACGGTTTTTCCGTCACCGATAACGGCGTTGATCTCAGTGTCATAGTTCACGTTGGCGCAGTACTTCATGGTTGAGAGCACGTGGTCGAATGTGATCTTGTTACCCGAAGCCTTGTAGTCGCCGTTGAGCACATTGCATCCGTTCGAGCCGTAGAAACGGCCCTCGGAGGGCACAAAGTTGATGTGGGGCATGTCCTCATCCTGGCGGATCACCTTGCTGCCGACTGAGGTGATGAACCAATCGCCGGCTATGTCTTTGACAGTCATGGCGTTGCTCTTGTTTGAGTTGTTCTGCTGAGTGGTCTGCGCAGCCGAATTTTCCTTCTGCTGGGGGGTGATGGCGCCGCTCTTCTTGCCGCCGAGCACGGAGCAGGATGAGAGGGCTGAAACTGCTGCCACACAGGCAGCTATGCGAATAAGTGATTTGAAATTCATAGATTGCGAAAATGGTTAAGTGTTAGGATGGTCCGCAGGCGGGCTACATGTTCAAAACGCCGTGGCAACTGAAAATGTTGCGTGGGGGCGGCTGAATGTCCGCTTCTGATGCGGCTTTTAGAGCCGTTGGCTCACTTTTTCATGCGGAAGCCGATGTAGATGCCCTTGTACGACTTGAGGACATTGGTAACCGACGAGAGTGTGCTGCTGCCGCTGAGGGTGGATATGCCGCTGATGATGTTGACAAACTTCTGGGCGTCGAAGCAAACGTTGAGCTGGTTCAGTCCAAGGGTGGTGACGCTGTTGAGCTTGCCGAGGTTGGTACCGCGCTGCGACTTGAAGTTGAACACCAGGTTGTCGCCGTCGCGTGTCACGGTTCCGTGCAGGGTGATTTTGCCGAATTTGAGCTCGAAGTTGGCGTCTTTGTCAAAAGTGAGGGTGGAGTTGTTGAGGCCCACTTTGGTGTAGTAGGGCGCGATTTTCTGCTCGATCTGGGTGGCAACGGCAGCGCCGCCTATTTTCTTGAGTGCATCGTCGCTCTTGAAGGCAACGGAGGGCTCGGAGTATTTCCAAGCGCCTTCAAGCTTGGTGAGCTCGAAGTTGTCGGTATTGGCCATGTTGCCGACGGTTTTGCCAAGGCCGCTAAGCAGGTTGCCGAGCTTGGAGCTGCTCTGGGATTCGGAGTTGGTGGAGCCGTTGCGCTGAGCCGTGCAGCTTGCTGAGGCCACGGCGAAGAGGGCTATGAATGCGATTCGGATTATAGACTTTTTCATTGTTGTGTGATAAATTGATGGCGCCGCTGCCTGAGTTGGGGCTGCGGCGCCTGGTGTGTCAGGTGTTATTTCAGCTCGAGCTCGTGGATAACCTCGCAGTCCTTGATTTCGGAGTCAATGCTCTCAAAACGAGAATTTTGCGATTTGAACTCGGGGACAATGCGTTTCATCTGTGCCACGATGTCGTGCTCGTTGTGCTGCTCAATCTTGCCGATTAGCTCGTTGAGACGCTGGCACACCTCGTTGTAGTCGTAGGTGCGCACCTTGGCTATCATTATCTTGCTGTTGTGGGTGGGGATGGTGTGCTCGTGGTTGTTGAGCAGCTCCTCGTACAGCTTCTCGCCTGGACGCAGCCCGGTTTCGATGATTTTGATGTCGACGTTGGGACGCAGACCCGCCAGCGATATCATGCGCGTGGCCAGGTCGTAGATGCGGACCGGCTTGCCCATGTCGAAGATGAATATTTCGCCACCGGTTCCCATGCATCCGGCTTCGAGCACCAGCGAGCATGCCTCGGGGATGGTCATGAAGTAGCGGATAATGTCCTTGTGGGTCACCGTCACGGGTCCGCCGCATTCAATCTGGCGTGAGAACAAGGGGATGACCGAGCCGTTGGAGCCGAGCACGTTGCCGAAACGTGTGGTGATGAAGCGCGTGGCGTTGGGATTGTGGCGCATCTCGGCCAGTCCGAGCGACTGCACATAGATTTCGGCAATGCGCTTTGAGGCGCCCATGATGTTGGTGGGGTTGACCGCCTTGTCGGTGGAGATCATCACAAAGCGGCTCACGCCGTGGCGCAGCGCCGTGTCGGCCACGTTCTTGGTGCCGAACACGTTGGTCTGCACGGCCTCGGTGGGGTTTATCTCCATCATGGGCACATGCTTGTAGGCGGCGGCGTGGTAGACGGTCTGCGGATGGTATATGCTGAATATCTCCTCGATGCGGCTCTTGTTGGTGACATCGGCGATGCACGGCTCCGTTTTGATGTTGGGGAACTTCTCGCGCATCTCCAGCTGCAGGTCGTGCATGGAGGTTTCGGCCTGGTCGAGCAGGATGATTCGTGCGGGGTGGGCCTTTGCCACCTGGCGTACAATCTCGCTGCCGATTGATCCGGCCGCGCCCGTCACCATCACTGTGGTGTCGCGCAGGCTTTCGGCTATGCGCGGGTTGTGGTTCACAATGGGATCGCGGCCCAGCAGGTCCTCGATCTTGATGTTCTGCACATGCGGCGACAGGTTGGGCTCCATGTTCTCGCTCAGGTCGAACTCCTCGATCTGGTTGAGCATCAGGAGTTTGATGCCGTTCTGCAGAAACACGTCGGCGGCGCCGTTGCGCATGTAGTCAATCTGGGTGGAGAGGAACAGCAGAGTGTCGCAGTTGTAGTCCTTGAAGATCTTGGCAACGGTCTCGGGGTCGTAGTGCTTGATGGGGATGCCGTTCACGCGGCTGTCGTTGTTCTTCTCGCTGAGGCTGAGCATCAGCACGGGTTTGAAGCGGCCGTCAGACTCGCTGAGCAGCGCCGTGGCCAGTGCGAACGAGTTGATGGCGGCGCCGAAAACAATCACGCGCTTGCGTCCGCCCTCGGCGGTCATGGCGCGGAAGAGGTACTTGATGGAGAGACGGAGCACAGTCATCAGTGCGAACGATATTACGCCGAGAACGAACAGGCTCCAGAAGCCGATGAGGCGAATCTGGCCGAATGTGGCGCATGCCAGCTCCACGGCCGTCAGCGCCAGCGATGCGAAGATCACGGTGAGCGCCACGCGGTAAGTGTCCTGGAATGATGACAGACGGACTATTGACTTGTAGGGTTTTACGGCAAGCATCACGGCCGTGTAGACCGCCACGATGATGAGCGCTTTGGCGGGCATGGTGAAGAGCCAGCCCGACATGTGGGTGGTGGTGTCGGCATTGAAGCTGAGTGTGAGCCACGACGAGAACGCCACGATGAGGATGTCCACGCAGAAAATCAGCCATTGGGGCGACGGAGTGCGCATGAAGTGACGCAGAATGCGAGAGCGGTTCAGCAGGTCTATTATCTTGTGTCTCATTTTCTTAAGCAGCTGTGATAAGCTCCTTGGCGCCGACGGGCGCAAGCGGGAGTGGTTGGTTTAGGCTCAGTAGCCGTTGAGGAATAGTTTTGATTACGATAAAGCTCTGGTTGTTAGCGCTTTTCTTGAATATTGTGGGCCGGTTCGCTGTCTGGGCATAGGCAGCATCGGGAGCCTTCGGATTAGGATACAAAGTTACTACTTATTATCCATTCTTGAAATTTTTTTGTATGGAAATTTTCTCCCCAATGTTGGCCCAATGTTAATTTTTATCCCTAAATTTGCATCATGTAAGTGAATTTGGAAAATGACACTTATGGCAACGGGGTGCAACAAAATCTGTGCTCCCTTGTTTTCTTTACAAAGGGGCGAAAGGCCTCTATGGACTTCGAACTGAAAAAATACACATAAAACACCAAGAAAATGATCAAACGCATTCTGTCAATATCCGGCAAGCCCGGACTCTATTCGCTTGTAAGCCAGGGCAAAAATATGCTCATCGTTGAGAACGTGGAAACTCACAAACGCATGCCCGCATACTCTCGCGACAAGGTCATCTCGCTCGGCGACGTGGCCATCTACACCAACGACGAGGACAAGCCTCTCTATGAGGTGCTCGAGGCCGTGAAGGTGAAAAACGACGGCAAGCCCGTGGACATCAAGGCATTCAAGACACCCGAAGAGATGCGCGAGTATTTCGCAGAAATCCTTCCCGATTTCGACCGCGACCGCGTGTACAACACCGACATCAAGAAGCTCTTCTCGTGGTACAATATCCTCGTTTCCAACGGTATCACCGACTTCAAGAACGAAGAGATCGCCGAGGACAAGGCTGCCGAAGCCGGCGATCCCGGCACAGCCACTGCCGCCGAGACCTACGAAAAAGAAGTAGAGGCCGAGAAGAAGTAAGCCGCACTACCCAAACAGCATATAAAAAGCCCAACTTCTGGTTTCCGGAAGTTGGGCTTATGGGTTTATATTCGGTTCTTACTCGGGTTGCTCGGGCTTGGGCCGGGGAGCGTTGGCGGCTTGGTCGCGGGCTATCTGGAGCTGGCGTTCCAGGCGCTCGCGTTCTGCCAGCGCGTTGAACAGCTTGCTGTTGGTGTCAGCGAGCGTCCATGCCTTGGCTATCCCTTCGGATTCGGCAGGCGTTATTTTGGCGCGCGAGGTACCCTTGGAGCCGGTGAACGTGACATTTGTGGCTTTATAAGCGCCATTGGCGAGGTATTCGGCCAGATCGGCAGCGCTTTCGGGCGACACTGACGCCATCTGCCCGTCGGTGACGGGAGTGAGCATGGTGTAGCGGGCGCCATTGGCGCATTCCACATCGATTCGGGTCAGGCCGATGTTGCGTCCGGCGTTGACGGCGAGTGTCCACGGGGTGTCCTTGGCGTCCTCGCCTGTGTTGACGCGGGCCTGGATGCCTGCGCCGGCTGCGAAGTCGCCTTTTGCGGCAGCCTTGTATATCATGTAAGGTGGCAACGAAGCCGAAGGCTGGCGTGTGACGAATTCGGCTGTCAGCTCCAGAATCTTGGCCTGGCAGGCGGTTATGGTGGAGTCGAGGCGGGGTATCTCGGTGATTGACAGGCCTTCATAAGCCTTAGCGCGTTTAAGCCCCGTAGCCTTGCGGAGCTCCAGCTCCAGGGGGTAGGCGTGGTTGAGTGAGTCAATGAGGGTGATGGCCTCGGCATAGCTCTTGGCGTTGATAGCGCTGTCTATGCGGCTGTCCAGGGCCACTGCGGCCTCGTGCTGCGGGTCGGTGCGGTGGCATGCGCAGAGCATCAGAGCCGGGATGGCGAGCGTGATTGCTATTTTTTGCATTGTGTTTATGTCGGTGATAATGAGTGTGTTCTGTTGCTGGGGAGCGATGCCGTTCAGTCAGCGCGGACCACGTTCTTCACGCCCTTAACGGTCTTGATTTTCTTGATGAGCGAGGTGAGAGCTTCGGCATTTGCCACTCCCACAATCACATAGCCCTGGAAGAGGCCGTCGTGCGAGTCAATCGAGATGTTGCGCAGGTTGGCAGTCTTCTCTTTGGTGATAATGGACGAAATGTTGGTGACGATGCCTATGTCGTCGTTGCCGATGATGCGCAGCGTGGCTGCCATCATGCCGCCGAATTTGCCGCTCCAGCGTGTGCGTATGATTCGGTAGGGGTAGCGTTCGCGGATGTTGGAGGCGTTCGGGCAGTCGGAGCGGTGGATTTTCACCACGCCTTCGGCTGAAATGAAGCCGAACACATCGTCGCCGTAGATGGGGTTGCAGCATCGTGCCAGCTTGTAGTGCAGGCCTTTCACAACCGAGTCGCTGCCGCCGATCTCCAGGATTTCAGAGCCTGAGCCGGATGCCTGCTCGTCGTCGTTCTTCTGAAGCACAAACTCGTCCGCCGACTGTGTCGGCGCCGTGGCTTCGGGCTTGTCGACCAGCGAGAGGTATGAGTCGATGACATCGTTTACCTCTATGACATTGTCGGCCAGGGCGTTGTAGAAGTCGGTTGCGGTCTTGTAGCCGAGCTTCTTGATCAGGCGCGTCATCACGCCCTCTTCGGCCTCGATCTTGCGGTTCTTGAAGCGGCGCTGGAGGAGCTCCTTGCCAAGCTCGGCATTGTGGAACTCCTGCTCCTTGAGCATGTTGCGGATCTTGTTGCGTGCCTTGCCGCTGACCACAAAGTTGAGCCAGTCGCGCTTCGGGGCCTGGTTGGGTCCCGTCATCACCTCAACAGTGTCGCCGCTCTGCAGCTTGTGGTTGATTTTGCAGTTGCGGCCGTTCACCTTGCCGCCTATGCATCTGCAGCCCAGGCCGGTATGGATGTTGAAGGCGAAGTCGAGCACGGTTGCTCCGAGTGGCAGACGGTACAGGTCGCCTTTGGGGGTGAAGACGAATACCTCCTTGTTGTACACATCGAGCTTCAGGTTCTTCATCAGCTCCATGGGGCCCGTGTCGGCTGTTTCAAGGATGTCGCGCACGTTTTTCATCCATGCGTCAAGGCCCTGTTCGCTCTTGCCGCCCTTGTAGCGCCAGTGTGCGGCCAGACCCTTTTCGGCAATTTCGTCCATGCGGCGTGTGCGTATTTGCACCTCCACCCAGCGTCCGTCGGGACCGTAGACAGTGATGTGCAGACTCTCGTAACCGTTTGTCTTTGGTATGCTTATCCAGTCCTTCATGCGTGCCGGATTGGGGCGGTACATATCGGTGACAATGGAGTATGCCAGCCAGCAGTCGGGCTTTTCGCGGTTAGGCGGAGTATCGATGATGATGCGGATGGCGAACAGGTCGTAGATGCCGTCCAGGTCGGTGCGCTGTTTCTTGATTTTGTTCCAGATGGAATATATGGACTTGGTGCGGCCTTTGATTTCGAACTTAAGTCCCTCTTCCTCAAGTTTTTTCTTGACGGGGGCTATGAACGAGTCGATGTAGGCGTCGCGTTTCTTCTTTGTTTCGTTGAGCTTGCGGGCTATCGATGTAAAGGTTTCGCGGTCAGTGTATTTCAGCGTCAGATCCTCCAGCTCCGACTTCATGGCGTAGAGGCCCAGGCGGTGTGCCAGGGGCGCGTAGAGGTATCCGGCCTCGTAGGCGGTTTTGACCACGCGGTCGTTGTCGGGATGGTGGTTGATGGCTCGCATCAGTGCCAGACGTGCGGCTATCATGATGATTATCACGCGAATATCCTCGGCAAACGCCAGCAGCAGGCGCTTGAAGTTCTCGCTCTCGACCGTGGCATGGCGGCTGTAGAGCGATGTGACGCGTATCAGTCGCGACACGGTTTCGGCAATGTCGTCGCCCCAGTCCGCGCGAACGGTGTCGATGCCCATATGGCCGTCGTTGACGAGTGGGCTGAGCATGATCGAGGCCACCATCGTTCGGTCGGGGCTAACATAGCGGCAGATGGTGATTGCGGTGTCGACGGCAGAGTCAATGTGGTGCAGACCGAACTGGTCGCGACTTAGCAGCCCCTGCGCGGCGGCGTCGATGAGGCAGCGTTTCATCCGCGCGATGTCGCCCGGTTCTGCCACGGGGCGAATGTGGCTGACCAGCTGCCGCACGCGCGGCGCCAGCGCTTCTAATTCTTTGTCCGTTAGAGAATTGTCCATAGTTGTAGCTGATTAGGGCAAGCCCTTGAGCGGCCGGACATGGGCCGCAGGTATCCTAAGTTGGCAAAGATAGCAAATCCGTTGAAGCCACGCTAATGCCAACTGTTAAAATAGTATAAAGTACGGTGGTCGCAGTGCTACCCTGCTTCACTTACTGTCTTCCGGCTCAGCGGTTAGTCTCGTTGTTGCGCGGATTGTTGTTGAGAACCTTGGTGCGGTCTTTCTCGAGCGCACTCGAAACACGCTCATTATCAGCAATGTTTATTGCAACGCCTGACATGGTTTGTGCCGCGTCGTTGAGTGCCTTTTTCTGTTCGGCTGGTGATTTTTTCTTGGTGCTGTTCATAGTTTTTTTGTTTTACGGCAATATAACGCACCAGCCCAGCACGAGGTTCACTTGTCATTTGAAGAAGAAATCGAGGCGGTATAGACCGTACATGGCGAACCGGTTAGGGTCTATGTAATACGTGCGGCAGTAATCGTTCTCGGTTATGACCTTGCTGCCCTGAGGCATGGGAAACGTCTCTGCTTTGCTGCCAAACAGCGGTAAACGCATTGTGCGGCGCGCATGGAGCTCTTTAGTGCTTTTCAGAGGTCTGACCACGACCCATCTGTCGCTGTAGAGAGGAATGACGGTGTCTGTGCAGTCGGGGCCCGTGAAACGCTCCAATGCCGGAGGAATAATGGTTATCTCGTTGTCTATGCCGTATTTGTACTTCCAGTAGCGTCTGACGGACAGATAGTTGTACATGTCCAGGTAATTGTGCACGGAGTCGGGGTTGTATATGACGGACAGCCGGCGCGTGAAATTCATGTGGTATGGGATGAGGCGGACGTCCTCGGCGTCCATGACTATTCTGCCATCTGCCGAGGTTCGATATGCCGACTCGATGGCTTCGAAGTTGTGCTTGGCGGCCAGCGACTCCCTGATCTGCTGGCAGTTAATGGCGAGGAGAATCAATGACAGGGCAGACAGAATCCACAACGAAAGCCTGTGCTTGGGCAACAGTCTGAATGACAGTATAATCGCTATCAATTCCTCGCCAAACAGCTGTCGGTTGCAGCTGATGCCGATGACATAGTTGAAGGCGATGAGGATGAACCAGGCGTTCCACAGAAAAGCGTGGCGGCCATATATCTCCCGCCAGGTGATTTTCCATTTCCAGTGCGCCGCAATGACCACTGCCACAAGTAAATAAAAGGCACGACTGTAAACCAAAAACTTTGCCAGCCCCATGACTATGCCCTCCTTGGCCGACGAGTCGTAGTCGGCCATGGCCCGGGCCACACTTGGCGGGGCCAGGCACAGTGCCGCAGCTCCTAAGCCGAAGAAAACAGCCATCAGCCACTGCCTGGTAGAGATTGTGGCGCGATGCCGCAAAATATAAATGATGAGCGCGCCGCCGAGGCCTATGTTAAGGCCTTCATGGGCATTTCCGGCTAAGAGCGAGAAGACGCACAGGCCGGTGAGACACAGGATGTTAAGCAGCTTTGAATTCAGCCCGTTCCATCTTTTGAAGAACAGAATGAGAAAGCCGAGCACCAGGGCAAACATCCAGATGTATCCAATCTGGCACGATGGCGACATGAACGTCATGAACGAAAGCAGCGACACCACAACCACCGATAGCACCGACCGCGTCTGGCTCAAACGCATGCCGCATACCCTCGAAAGCATGGCAAGGAACAAGACATAAACAATCCCATTGCTGACCGCAAAAGCTCCCTTCCCCCAGATGCCGCAAAAGGCCTGCACCAGGACATGTGCCACGGTTCGCCCGTTTGAAATGTTGTAGTGGGCTAACTGTGAGAGAATTATATCTTCAAAATTGCTGATGGGCCGTTCCAGAAACGGCTCGTCAAAACTGAATACATAAATAAATTCGTCGCCAGTCCAAATGTTTATATATGAGCTGAATGCAACATATATAGCAACCAGCGCCCATATCATGAAAGAGGCGATGGACAATCGGTGACGAATTAGTTGGGGTAATATCGACATGGGCCCTTAGTCAGTTTCTCACTCTGTTTTGGGGCGGCGGCGTTCGGTTAGGGCGGCCAGGATGAGGAGGACCAGTGCGGCCAGGGAGATGGCTGCGCCGGCTTTCAGCCCCGGAGGGAAGAAGTCGAAGCGGATGGTATGGGGGCCTTTGGGGACTATGACTGCGCTCATGCCCAGGTTCACGTTGTAGAGTTTGACCGGCTTGCCGTCAATGCTGGCGGTGAAGCCCGGGTCGGCAGGCACGCTGAAGAACATAACGCGGTCTTCGGGCAGGTCGGTCGTGGCCGTGAATCCACGTGTGTCGCCGGTGAACGATTTTGCAGTTGCCTGTCTGCGCTTGGCTGCAATGCTGTCCAGCGGCAGGATGTTGCCAAAGCTGCCCTCGCGCAGATACGGCTCCAGTTCCGGCAGGTCCTCGTCGCGTACCACCAGATGGTTGAGCATTATTCGGCATATGTCGGCGTTGGGAACCCGGCGCATCAACGCCTTGACCTGCGAGCGCTTCAAGTATGAGTCGAATGCCATGCCCATAGGGATGTAATAATCAAAAGAGTATAGGTCGTAATCCCGATGCTTCTCCCGCAGTGTCAGCCCCTCGCGATAGGGCGCAGCCTGCTGTTTATAGAGCAAGGCAGGGGTGCGATAGTCATAAATATCCTTCACCGACATTAAAGCTCCTGTTGAGGCTCTGCCGGATGTCACGGTGAATGTTACGGTCTTAGGGTCTTTTGTGATTGTGGCGCGCCACTCTGTCATTGTCGGATTGTAAACAGAGTGAAAGCCCATCACTCCCGGCCGGTTGTAAAAAGCCGGGGAATTGAAACTTTCGCACATGAAATCAGACCGGGAAGAGAATGGCGCATCGGAATAGTCCAGTTCGGGGTGGAGTATATATTTGTTGAAATAGTGTTCGTCCATAGGCAACTGCTTGTTGTTGTGCATGTTGAACAGCAACTGTGTGAATGATGCCAAGACGAGTGCCGAGCAGATGGACACACACAACGCAATCCTTGGGTATGAAGGCTTGCAAGCAACGATGATGAGGCAGACGCAGTTGAAAATGCACAGCGAGCCCTCCATGTACTCGCGGATGTTGATATTGGGGTCTTCATCCGGTTTCAGAAAAATGTATTTGGCCGCTATGAATACGGCAACCAGGAAGAAAACTATGCCTGCCGAATATATTGCAGCCCATTTTAGTTTCAGCCAGCCGTTCTTTAGCACATAAAGCGCGGCCATGATCTCAAAAAGCGTGAATGCGTATAGCCAGCGGGTGTACACAGGGTTGGTGAAAAGAGTGAATATGCCGTTCAGGGGCGAGAAGAACGCAATGGTTAATGTGGTGATAAGAATCATCAACCAATCTCGTCGTTTAAGAACATAAATTATGCACGGCAGGAAACCGAAAACAGCTATAAATGCGTGGGTTGACCAGAATCCCTTGCTGAAGAATGCTGTGGGGCGCGTTTCAGCAACTTCGGGCATCAGTATGGCCAACATTCTTGTTGCTGATAAGCTTAAGGTTGAATGAATGGTCTCGTACCCGACTAAAATATCGGGTTTTTCATCCATTCGTGGCGTGTTCAGCATTTCGTACAGAGTAGGCAGGAGCATTATCGCCGCCAGCGCAACTCCCAAAAGCACAAACAGGATGGCCTTGCCTAAGAAGGCGAGACCGAGTGTTCGTAGGCTGTAAGCGCGGAGCAGACCGTAGACAAGGGCTATAAGCAACGATGCGAAGGCGAAGTAGAAGTTGATGAAGACAGTGGCGAAAACGGCCAGAGCCAGCCATGTGCCGCGCATGCGGCCTCCGCGCACAAAGTTCTCCACGCCGAGCAGCAGCAGGGGGAACATCATCACCGGCTCGGCGAAATGAAAGTAGAACAGGTTGCAGATGAAGAACGACGAAAATGCGTAGAGCAGGCCTCCCAGGGTGCTCAGCTGCTTGTCGAAGCCCATGAACCGCAAGTAGGCATAAGCCGCAAGTGCGGTGCATATCTCTTTGAGATACAGGGCAAAGAGTATGCCCCACAGAATCATCTTCAGCGGAAACAGGCATATGATCCACACAAAGGGGCTGGTAAGCGTGTAAAAACTGTATGCACCGATGAAATTGTCGCCGGTGAATGTGTTCCAGCTCCACCACGGCGTCCCGGATGCCAGCATGCGCTTTGTCTCGATGATGAACGGAATCTGCTGTGAGATGAAGTCAAAATCGTAAACCCCGGTTCCGAGACCCCAGCTCAGGCCGTCAAAAAATATGGGTAGAATGCCTATGGTGACAATGATGCTGCACATCAGCGCCAGCGGCCATGGGCCGGCCCACCGCGATGCGTGTTTCATAATTCTGTTGTTTTGCATTGTGGATTGATTTTCAGGTAGCAAAGATAACAATTATTGTCGGAACACACAACAAAGGCGACGCCCCAGGGGGAAGGAGCGTCGCCATATAACATTAATCCTTGGTGTTTTTGCAGTGCCTCACGAAGGCACATTCAGCGGCGGCTTATTCGGCCTTGATGCCGGCAGTGCCCGTTGTGGTGGTAGTGCCGCCGGTGGGTATCTGCGACTCGTCTTCAACCACCTTGATGTTGTATCCGAGAGCTGCGATGCCGATTTCTTTCTTGACCTGGAGCACGGTCATCTCGATGAGCATGGTGTGGTTGCCGATTGAGGTGCCGGGCTGGTCGCCGTCAGCCTTGTAGGTGGGGAATTCGGCGCCAAAGGGCGGGAAGATGGTGTTGTAAGCTATGACACCGTCAATGAAGTAGGTGGCACGGGCAATGCCGCAGTCCTTGCTGCCTGAAACGGCAGTCACGTCGATTGCGGTGACCTTAAGGGTGTCGCCCTGAACCACATAGATGGTGTTGTCTACTATCTGGGCGTTCTCTACCTGGAGGGTGAAGTCTACGTCGGGAAGATCTTTGTCGTCATCGCTGCACGATGTTGTGGTGAGCGAAAGCAGTGCCAGTGGCAGAGCCATCAGAAGGGTGAATAACTTTTTCATAATACCGATGTGTGTAAAGCGTTAGAATTTATATTTTGTCAATAGTTGAAGTCGGGTGGCGAAGTATGTCCTGAGGGGAGTGTTGTCGTTCGGCATACATTTGTATTATAAACGCTTATGGCGCTTTGTTTGTTCGTGGCGGCCTGACAATCAGTCAAGCATCAGCGGCAGGCATCCGCGCTGTGTGGGCAGTCCGAAAACCGCGCCCATGCTTTCGGAGCTGAAGAGCACACTGGTGAGCGTGGCCACATCCACATCCAGGGTAAGCCGGCGCATAGTGCTGTCGGTGTGCTGACATTCGCCGTTGTGGAGAATGTACACGCCGTTGTTGTCGGGAATCAGCTTGTCGTGTACTCGAATCACCTGCTCGGTGCGCGGGTCGGCGGCGGCCACGGTGTCGAGCACTTTTGCGGCATCGGTTATGCGCATCATGCCGCGCGGCTCCAGACGCACTATCCGGCTTCCTGCCGGCGCGAACACCGTGATGGGTTTCAGCGGCATCGATGCCGACACCAGAGCCAGCACGCTCTCGGCGGCGCCGTCGTCAGTGGCCAGGAGCTCGCGCACCTCCACACGGCTTCCGTCGGCCGAATGAACGGCAAACGCCATGGCTCCGCGTTCGCCCGTATCGTCGGCCACGGCGTGAACCAGGCCGCGGTCAAGGGCTATGTCGCGGATGATATGTCCGAACTGACGGTCGCTGTGGAGCACTGTCGAGCTTCTCAGCTGCTCAAGGCGGCTGAACAGCGCGTAAGTGGGCTCAACGGCGCCAAACACCGGATCGGGGGCGAAAATGTGCGCCGAGGTGTACCGGCAGCAATCGTTGTAGAAGACGGTTGCAAATCCAAACCGGGCGTAGAACCTGAACAGACGGTCCTCCGACGGCACCAGCGAAACAAACGCCATGCCTTGCTCATGGGCCCGACCAATGGCGTCGGCTATCAGCTGCGACATGAACCCCTTGCCGCGAACGTCGCGGGCGGTGGTGGCGCCGTAAATGTAGCCCATCGGCAGCGAACGGCCATGGAAACTGTATGCATAGTCCATCAACATCAGTGTGCTCACCGCATTGCCGTCCTTGGTCAGCAGCATGGCCTCGTCGTCGGAGTATACTTCGTCGAAAAACCAGTCCGTCCACCGTGGCGGCGCGGGGAAGGCCTGCGTGAATATACGTTGTATTCTGTTCTTTTTAGGTTCCATCATCATTCAAACAACTGGGGGCGGCAAAGGGTTTTTGCCATGGCGAGGATGAACGCCCGTATGCATGAAAAAGCCCCGATCGGCCCTGCCGCCCACCCCTTGACCGACTGCAAACAGGGCCCGAAAACCCCGAAACGGCCATATTTCCGCATCTCTTTTCAATAAATTTAACAACCGCCTGAAACTCGCTCCAAATCAAGCTTTACGCATGGTTGGGAAACGTAATTTCACATGCCGTTTCCTACAATATTTTGACATACAACAAATTATGCGTAACTTTGCACCACGTTTCAATAAAATCAGTGCCGCCATAGAGATGACGGCCGCCGAAAATCGGCAGGTTCGGAGCTGCCTCTCTCCTTACGGGAATAGCCTCCGGATCCATTTTTGAACCTAAAATTTTCGCGATGAAAAAAATCTATTTTTTGATTGCGATTATGGCAGTAGTGATGTTCACATCGTCAGCTCTCAGCACCGACCGGTTCGGCAGCCGCCCCGGCAGCACAGCCGCTCCCATTGCGCTGACTGACAACGGCAAATCAGTCCGCCTGGCCGATAACCGCGGACGCTACGTGCTCCTCAGCTTCTGGCAGAGCAGCGATGCCGCCTCGCGACAGATGTGCAACACCTATTCTTCGTGGCTCAAGACCCGTGCCGGGCATATTGGAGCCGCCGACGGAAACATTGTGATGATGGGCGTGAATTTCGACTCCAGCCATCAGCTGTTCCGTATGATAGTCCAGAGTGACTGTCTCGACGCCAAATCGCAGTTCAACGTGTCCGGCGAAACTGCCGACCGAATCCGCAAAGATTACCACCTGGGCGATGCCCTGGGCACTCTGCTGATTGGTCCCGACGGACGCGTAGTCAAGGCCAACCCCTCGCTCGAGGACCTGGCCATGCTCTAACAACCATTCTCAAGTAAAGGCTGCGGCGCGCACCTGATGCTCTGTGGGCATCTGTGCGCGCCGCAGCTTTTGCTTGCACTCTGTCTTGACCTTACTGCGAGGCCCTGTAGTAAAGCACAAAGGCAATGATGAGGTAGATGAAGTTGGGTATCCACATGGCCACCAGAGGCGATGTCAGCCCCGACAGCGCAAATGTCTGTGTCACGGTCATGAACAGGATGTAGCTGAACGCCAGCACCAGGCCGATGCCTATGTTGAGACCCATGCCGCCCTTCACCTTGCGCGACGACAGCGACATGCCTATCACCGTAAGGATGAAAGCCGCGCCTATCATGGCGAATCGGCGGTGGTATTCCACCTCGAAGCTCTGTATGTTGCCCACGCCGCGGTTGCGCTGGCGGTCGATGTACTCCGACAGCGCCGGGGTGGTGAGCATCTCGTGGTCGTTTTCCGAAATCAGGAAGTCGCGCGGCTCGAAGGGTATGACGGTGTCGAGGCGGGCACCGCTGCGAATGTACTCGCGGCCTTCGGTGAAGTCGCGGATCACATAGTCGCGCACCTGCCAGGAATAGAGCGTGTCCCAGTAGATTGACTGGGCCGTGAGGCGCGATTTCATCTGCTTGAGCGAGTCGAACGACCACAGCGAGAAACGCGAGCCGGTCTTCGTCACATTGTCATAGCGGCTCATGTAGGCTATCTCGCCGGGAGCCACCATCAGCATGATGTTGGCGCCGAAGTCCACGCGCTTGTTCTTCACATATTGGTTGGTGTAGGCTATTCGCTCCACGTTGGCCGGCGGGATGATGTACGCTGCCAGGAAGAACGTGAGGATGGCTATGACCGTGGCGCCCAACAGATAGGGGCGCAGCAGGCGCTTGAAGCTCATGCCCGTGCTGAGCATGGCTATTATCTCGCTGTTGCCGGCCAGCTTCGAGGTGAAGAAGATCACGGCGATGAAGGTGAACAGCGGAGCGAACTGGTTGGCGAAGTACAGCAGGAAGTTGACATAGTAGTCGAACACCGTGGCGCCGACCGGAGCCTTGAGGAAGGCGTCGAGCTTCTCGTTGATGTCGAACACCACCACAATCATCAGCAGCAGAACCAGCGCGAAGAAGAACGTGCCCAGGAACTTGCGCAGTATGTAGCGGTCAAGGATGGTGAGCGGAAGGAGCGCGGGAATGCGTGCCAGTGCGCGGCGCACGGCATCGCGGCCTCGCAGGGCCTTTTCCTTCAGCTTCTTCACTTTTGCTTTCATCGGGTTCGGAGTTGTAATTTCTTTAAAGTCTGCGTCCCAGCTTCTCCACCATCATGGTCTTCCACGGCTTGAAGTCGCCGGCCTCGATGTGCTTGCGGGCCTCGCCCATCAGCCACAGGTAGAACGCCAGGTTGTGGATGGATGCTATCTGCATGGCCAGCAGTTCGTTGCTGATGAACAGATGGCGCAGGTACGCTTTTGAGTATGCTGTGTCGACAAACGACGGGCCGTCCTCCCACAGGGGGCTGAAATCGTCGGCCCATTTCAGGTTGCGCATGTTCATGGTGCCCTCGGGCGTGAACAGCAGGCCGTTGCGGCCGTTGCGGGTAGGCATCACGCAGTCCATCATGTCTACACCGCGGTCCACGGCCTCGAGCATGTTGATGGGCGTGCCCACTCCCATCAGGTAGCGGGGTCGGTCCTCGGGAAGCACCTCGTTCACCACCTCGATCATGTCGTACATCACTTCGGCGGGCTCGCCTACTGCCAGGCCGCCTATGGCGTTGCCGTCGGCACCGAGCTCTGCCACACGCTTGGCGCTCTCGGTGCGCAGATCGGGATAAGTGCAGCCCTGCACAATGGGGAACCATGACTGGTAGTGGCCGTACAGCGGCTCGGTCTCGCGGTAGTGCTTCCATCCGCGCTCCATCCACCGCAGCGTCAGGTCGAGCGACTTGCGGGCGTACGAGCGCTCGGCGGTGCCCGGCGGACACTCGTCCAGCGCCATCATTATGTCCGAGCCGATGGTGCGCTGTATGTCCACCACCTTCTCGGGGGTGAACAGGTGGCGCGAGCCGTCGATGTGGCTGCGGAAGTGGGCGCCCTCCTCGGTGAGCTTGCGGTTTTCGCTGAGCGAGAACACCTGGAAACCGCCGCTGTCGGTGAGGATGGGACCGTTCCAGCCGTTGAACTTGTGCAGTCCGCCGGCTCGGCCTATGATGTCCATGCCCGGACGCAGGTACAGGTGGTAGGTGTTGCCCAGGATTATCTGGGCGTGTACGGCATCGGTGAGCTCATGCGTGTGCACGCCTTTCACAGTTCCGGCGGTGCCTACGGGCATGAATATGGGCGTCTTCACCACACCGTGGTCGGTGGTGAACTCGCCTGCGCGCGCCTTGGTGTCAGGCGCTGTTGATGTCACCTTGAATTTCATTCGCCAAACAGGTCTTCAGGATAAAGGCTGTCCTCGTGGAAGTGTTTCAGCTGGGCGGCCACACCGGGACGGTCCTGGGCGTAAGTCACGCCGAACCATTGCGAGTCAGTGCCGAGCACGTCCACGCAGGCGTCGCCGTCCTTGATCATGCGATCAACTACGGAGGGAATGTAGAACTCGCCCGAGTTGCTGTCCAGATGCACGTCGAGGAACTCGCGGAGCTGGCTCTCGATGTGGCTGAAAATGCCGGGAGTGAATCCCCACATGTTCATTGACACCAGCGTGTCGGCCTCCAGCGGGTGCTTCTCGCCGGTCACCTCGTCGGTGTAGGCTATGGAGTGGTCAGGCATGTAGGCGATGTCGCGGCGCTCCACCACGCCCTGCAGATGGCTGTCGGCGTCCACGCTGCACACGCCGCGCGACACTGAGCCGTTCTCGGTCATAGTCTTGCCCACTTTGAATCCCACCATGCAGTAGTGAGCGCCGTCATTGTCGGCGTGCGACAGAAAGTCGCCCAGCACCTTGAAAGCGTGGCGGCCATAGTAGTCGTCGGCGTTGATTACGGCAAAAGGCTCGCTGACAACGTCTTTGCCCATGTATACGGCGTGGCCTGTTCCCCAGGGCTTGGTGCGCTCGGTGGTGAGCGTATAGCCTTCAGGCAGAACGTCGGTGGCCTGGAAGGCAAGTTCTACGGGTATGAAATCATTATAGCGCGACAGCACCACATTCCGGAAATCGTCTTCAAAATCGTGCCTGATTACAAAAACTACCTTGCCGAATCCGGCCTTCGCGGCATCATAAACCGAGTAGTCCATGATGGTTTCGCCGTGGGGACCTATGCCATCAAGCTGTTTCAGGCCGCCGTAGCGGCTGCCCATTCCGGCGGCAAGTACCAATAACGTTGGTTTCATTACTCTTCTATTTGGCTGACAGTTAAAGGTTTAATTACGCAGTCAGCTACTGGTTTGTGTTGTGTGAATATACTGGGGTGAGTTATAGCCTTTAAAACATGGCAAAGTTACAAAAAATTACCGACTTAATGGCAATAGTTGCAAGGTTTGCTCATCGGCCTCATCGGTTATGAGAAAATTGCAAGAAGGCAAGGGGCTCTTAGCCTCCATAAGACTTATATGATTGATGCTGCTGGCCTCCGGTCATATCCGTCTGTCCGTCTGCGTGCACATTCGGCTGTAGGTGCCCAACTCGTTGATGATGAGGCGGAGAACATCGTCCAGCCCCAGGGGGTCGTCATGGGGCTCGTAGCGCGGAAAGTCAACATTGTGCTTGCCGAATATGCCCAGGGCTGAACGTGTGAACGCGCGGCACTGCGGAGCCATCGCGCCGGCTTCGGCGGCGATGTCGGTGTCCTCGTCCACGAATATAAGCCTGTGCCCCTGCTTTCCGGGCGTGCCGGGGAGTGTGAACACCAGGCGGTAGCTGCCGTCCTTGATGCGGGCACGGCCGTCGGCGCCGCGACTCAGCGTGAGCTGCACCATCGCACCGCCGCGTGTGGGCTCCGTGCGCATGCCTGAGATGAAATTGCCCATGGAGTAGACCACCGGGCGACGGCCCAGGCTGTCGGCTTCGGATGCGGTCATCTTCATCGGCTGTATCACGTGCGGATGGCCGCCTATCACGGCGTCGGCGCCGCTCTCCAGCATGTGGCGGGCCAGGGCGCGCTGGCTGGCATCGTTGATAAGCTGGTACTCAATGCCCCAGTGCGGCATCACTATCACCAGCTCGGCACCGGCCCGGCGGCAGGCCTTGATGTCGGCGGCAATACGCTGGCGGTCAATGTAGTCCACCACCACATCGCCCTGTATCTTTATGCCGTTGGTGCCGTAGGTGTAGTTGAGAAAGGCCACTTTGAAGCCCTTGATGTCCTTGATCAGCGGCAGGCGTTCGGAGCGCTGACGGGCGTCAGTGTAGGTGCCGATGTGGTCCACGCCCAGGGAGTCGAGCATGGCGGCTGTGCGTCGCAGCCCGCGGTCTCGGCGGTCCAGGGTGTGGTTGTTGGCTGTCAGGAACAAGTCAAAGCCCGCGTCCCTGAGGGCACGGGCGTAACTGTCGGGCGAGCAGAAGCAGGGGTAGCCGGTGAAGCCGCCCTGGCCCAGCGTGGTCTCTAGATTGACCACGGCATAGTCCGCCTGGGTGACCCAGGGGGCTATCTTCTCGAAGCAGTCGGTGTAGGAATACGTGCCGTCGGCGCGCCGTGCGTTGTCGAGCTGCACCTGGTGCTGCATGGCGTCGCCGGCAAACACTATGGTGGCCTCCTCGCTGAAGAGGCTCAGCAGCATGGACAGGAATGCAAAGGCCAGCGTCATGAGGACAGGACGTTGGTTCAGGCTTTGGCTGCGTTCTGACGGCCGGCCTTGAGGGTGTTGAGCATGAGCGACACGATGGTCATGGGGCCCACACCTCCTGGCACGGGAGTGATGAACGAGCACTTGGGGGCAACGTTGTCAAAGTCCACATCGCCGCGCAGACGCCATCCGCGGGCGCGGGTTGCGTCGGGAACACGGGTGGTGCCCACGTCGATCACCACGGCGCCGGGCTTCACCATGTCCTCGGTCACGAATCCGGGCTGGCCGAGGGCGGCAATGAGGATGTCGGCGGTGCGGGTTATTTCGGCAATGTTGGCGGTTGCGCTGTGGCACACGGTCACGGTGCAGTTGCCGGGCTGGGCCTTCTGCATCATGAGCGATGCCATGGGCTTGCCCACGATGTTGCTGCGGCCCAGAACCACGCAGTGCTTGCCGCGGGTGTCGATGCCGTAACGCTTGAGCAGCTCAAGGATGCCGGCGGGAGTGGCCGATACGAAGCAGGGCAGGCCGATGGACATGCGGCCAACGTTGACGGGATGGAAACCGTCCACGTCCTTGCTGGGGTCGATGGCCTCGATTATTTTCTGCTCGTCGATGTGGCGGGGCAGGGGCAGCTGCACTATGAATCCGGTCACTTCGGGGTCCTCGTTGAGGCGCTTCACGGTGTCGAGAAGCTCCTGCTCGGTCACGTTGTCCTCGTAGCGGATGAGGGTGGATTCGAAGCCACATTCGTCGCAGGCTTTCACCTTCGATGCCATGTAGGTCTCGCTGCCGCCGTCGTGGCCCACGAGCACGCCCACCAGGTGCGGACGCTTCTGGCCTGCGGCTACCATTTTTGCCACCTCGGCGGCAATTTCGGCCTTGATTTCGGCCGCTGTCTTTTTTCCGTCAATTATCTGCATTGCTTTGTCAGGCTTTTGAATGAGTGGATTCGGTCAGAAAGGATGGGTATCAGCGCATGCCTCCGGGGCGCTTCATGCCGCGCATCTTGCGCATCATGGCCTGCGGATTCTTCATGCTTGTGGCCACCTTCATCATCTTGCGCATCTCCTCGAACTGCTTGAGCAGGCGGTTCACCTCCTGGAGGTTGGTGCCCGAGCCGGCGGCAATGCGCTTGCGGCGGCTGGCGTTGATCACCTCGGGGTTGTGGCGCTCGTAGGGGGTCATGGAGCCGATGATGGCCTCGATGCCCTTGAACACGTTGTCGTCGATGTCTATGTCCTTAATGGCTTTGCCCACGCCGGGAATCATTGAGGCGAGGTCCTTGATGTTGCCCATCTTCTTGATCTGGTGAATCTGCTTCACGAAGTCGTCAAAGTCGAACTTATTCTTGCGCAGTTTCTCCTCCAGCTCGCGGGCCTGCTTCTCGTCGAACTGCTGCTGGGCTTTCTCCACGAGCGATACGATGTCGCCCATGCCCAGGATGCGGTCGGCCATGCGGTCGGGGTGGAACACGTCGAGGGCGTCCATGGTCTCGCCCGTGCCCACGAATTTGATGGGCTTGGTGACCACGGTGCGGATGGAGAGGGCGGCGCCGCCGCGGGTGTCGCCGTCAAGCTTGGTGAGAACCACGCCGCTGAAGTCCAGACGGTCGTTGAAAGCCTTGGCGGTGTTGACAGCGTCCTGGCCGGTCATTGAGTCGACCACGAACAGGATTTCGTTGGGGTTGATGGCGTTCTTGATGGCCTCTATCTCGTCCATCATCTGCTCGTCTACGGCCAGTCGGCCGGCGGTGTCGACAATCACCAGGTCGTTGCCGTTGCGGCGTGCCTGCTCAATGGCGTGGCGGGCAATCTCTACGGGCTGCTTGCTGTCGGGCTCGGAGTATACGGGCACGTTGATCTGTTCGCCGAGCACTTTGAGCTGGTCTATGGCGGCGGGACGGTACACGTCGGCGGCCACGAGCAGCGGGTGCATGCCCTTCTCCGAGGTGAGCTTCTTGGCGAGCTTGGCGCTGAAGGTGGTCTTACCGGAGCCCTGGAGGCCCGACATCAGGATGATGGCAGGCTTTGAGCCCTTCAGGTCGAGCTGGGCGGCCTCTCCGCCCATGAGGATGGCCATTTCGTCGCGCACTATCTTCACCATCAGCTCGTTGGGCTTGATGGCGTTGAGCACGTTCTGGCCCAGAGCTTTCTGCTTGACAGTCTGCACGAAGTTCTGTGCCACCTTGTAGCTCACGTCGGCCTCAATGAGCGCCTTGCGCACGTCCTTGAGGGTTTCGGCCACATTGATTTCGGTGATTTTGCCCTGGCCTTTAAGTATCTTGAAACTCCGCTCGAGGCGGTCGCTTAGTTTTTCAAACATCTGTGGGTGTGTGGGTTGATGGTGGGGATGATGGGGTTCAAAGTTTGTTGGTGGCGGTGTCCGGGAATATCACCGTGGGGCGGAAGGTCTTGGCTTCCTCGAAGGGCATGGAGGCATAGCTCATGATGATGACTATGTCGCCGGGCTGCACCTTGCGTGCCGCTGCGCCGTTGAGGCAGATCACGCCCGAGCCGCGTTCGCCGGCGATGGTGTAGGTGTCGAGGCGCTCGCCGTTGTTGTTGTTGACAATGTAAACGCGCTCGCCCACCAGGATGTTGGCGGCGTCGAGCAGGTCCTCGTCTATGGTGATGCTACCAATGTAGTCCAGGCGCGCCTCCGTCACAGTGACGCGGTGTATTTTGCTTTTCAGAACTTCTACGTTCATGGCCATGGTTCAGTGATTGTACTTGATGTTGTCGATGAGGCGGACGTCGCCGCAGTACACCGTCACGCAGCCCTGTGCGGGCTCTTCGCCGGCGGCGGGCCATTCGGTTACAGCCTGCATGGTCAGCGGGTTGACGATGCTGTAGTATTCCACTTCCATGTGGGGCACGGCGTTGATGGCGTCAACCACGAATTTCTGTGTCTCGGCCACGGTGTGGTTCTTGGCGTAGTCCACGCTCTCGGCCAGCACGCGGTGGATTTCGGGGGCCACCTTGCGCTCTTCGGCACCGAGGCGCACGTTGCGGCTGCTCAGGGCCAGGCCGTCGGCCTCGCGCACGATGGGGCATGCCACAATCTCCAGGTCGTTGAAGCCTGACACTGCGGCCATGCGGCGGATCACGGCTATCTGCTGGAAGTCTTTCTCGCCGAAGTAGGCGCGGGTGGGACGGGCCCACTCGAACAGGCGACTGACAATCTGTGCCACGCCGTTGAAGTGGCCGGGACGCATGGCGCCTTCCATCACTTCGGCCACCTGGCCGAGGTCGAACACGCGGGTGTCCTTTTCGGGATATACTTCTTCAACCGAGGGGATGAAGGCATAGTCCACGCCGGCCTTTTCGAGCTTGGCGCAGTCGGCCTCCTCGGTGCGCGGATAGGTGCGCAGGTCGTCGGGATTGTTGAACTGTGTGGGGTTGACGAACACGCTGGCCACCACCACGTCGTTTTCGGCGCGGGCACGGTCCATCAGGGAAACGTGGCCGGCATGGAGAGCGCCCATTGTGGGCACCAGGCCGATTGACTTGCCGTTTTCACGAGCTTCGGCAACAAGCTGTTTGAGTTCGCAAACAGAGCGTACTACTTTCATTTCAGAATGTAGGTAAAAGTTGGTTTTGATGTATGGTTGGCGTCCCTGCTCGGGGCGTTCAGTTCTATTCAGACTGCAAAATTATAAAGAATTACCGAAACTCCCAACTTTTTGCTTAACAGCGACCGTTTTGCGTCGGTCCTCAGCATCGGGGAGCAGGGTCTGTGGCGGCTGTTCACTGCCGGCGGAGCCTGTACATCAGGTAGATGAACAGCGCGGCGCATCCGGCGCTCAGAGTATTCACAAGCAGGTTGCCCGCATTGTCGGCACCGGCGGCCACAGCCGGCGCGGCCTGGGCCATATACTGCCCCACCAGGTACATTATGTTGTTGGCGGCGTGGAGGATGACACTCACCCACAGCGAGCCGCTCCACAGCACGGCGTAGCCCAGGAACGCACCCAGCAGCAGCCTGGGCACAAAGCCGAAGAACTGCATGTGCATGGCCGAGAAGATGAAGGCCGTGATCCACACGGCGGCGTGGGCGTTGATGCGTGTGGACAACAGCAGGCGCTGCAGGGCGCCGCGGTAGAAAAGCTCCTCGCCCAGGGCCGCGAATATGCCCATGATCAGCACCGTCATCATGAGTGAGGGAATGGTGTGCGGGCCGATGATGAGGTCGATGGAGTGTTGTGCGGCGGCTTCGCTCTGACGCATCCAGGCCTCGATGGCGGCCATTGACTCCGGCAGATGCATCGACGCATTCATGCTGATTATGCGGTTCATGGCCGGAATGGAGCACACCAGGGCCAGCAGGCCGCACACTGTGGCGGGCACCGACGGCTTGCGGTCAATGCTCAGGAACTGTGCCGGAAGGCGAGTGAGGAGCAGGGCGGTAACCACGGCCGGGACTATGAACATGAACACATCCTGCACCACGGCGCCTATGCGCATCACCGCCGTCGAGTCGGGATGGCGGCTGACCAGCAGCTGCACCACCACCGAGGTGACAACCAGGAAAAAGAGGTATAGACAGGCAAACAGGGCTATGCGCGTTGCGGCGTTCAGACTTAGTCGCATTGTGTGGGATTTATGTCGGTTATATATATTTATATGCGTTTAGAAGTTCAGGTAGAACGGCGACGTCAGCCGCCGGTATTCGTCGGTATAGCCGCCTTGTGCGTTGCGGATGGCCATGGCCCGACGCTCCGGACAGCAGTCGCGACGCCCCAGTTGAAGCAGGGTGCGTATCGGTGCGGACCCTGTCCGGTGGCTGATATCGAGCCGCCGTTGCTCTTTGAGACGCGCCATCTCGGCCACGTAGATGGCTTCGTCGGCATCGCCGAATGGGAGAACCAGCGCCACCGAGCCGTCGGCCGAAAGCCATCGCGCCGCCCATTCTATTGCCGTCTTGGGCGACAGCGCACCGGCATGGCGAGCCCAGGCGCGTGCGGCGTCGGGCGAGTGCAGTTCCTCGGTGAAGAACGGCGGATTGCTTGCCACCAGGTCGACCGGAGCCTCCGGGGCGTAAGCCAGCGCGTCGGCATGCACAGCCCGGAGGCGGACGGCCCACGGCGATGCCCGGAAATTGGCCTGACAGTCGGCATATGCGCCCGCATCAAGCTCCACTGCACACACCTTGAGCCCGGGACTCCGCTGCGCCGCCATAAGCGACACCAGCCCCGAGCCCGCGCCCAGGTCAACGGCAGTCGAGACCCCGTCCACCCGCACCCAGGCACCCAGCAGCACGCCGTCGGTGCCAACCTTCATGGCGCAGCGGCCGTCGTCGATGCTGAACTGCTTGAACCGGAAACTCATGGTGTGCTCTGGGGTGATGATGGTTGCGGCGGCAAAATTACTAAAAATTTTCCATCCCCGCGGGCATCCGGTTCGCCATTAGACGAAAAATGTGTAACTTTGTTGGCTGACGCCGCCCGACGCCGTGTGTAGCGTCCCGTCCCCGACTTCTCTCCGCTCTAAACTCTAAACTCTCACCTACAATGATAGTGAACACCGCACGATTTGTGCAGAGCAGCCCCAATGCCGCAAAATGTCCGCCCACGCAGATGCACGAGTACGCCTTCATCGGCCGCTCCAATGTGGGCAAGTCCTCGCTCATCAACATGCTCGTGGGCCAGAAAGCCCTGGCCATGACCTCGTCCACCCCAGGCAAAACCATGCTCATCAACCACTTCCTGGTCAATGACGCATGGCAGATTGTGGACCTCCCCGGCTACGGCTACGCCCGCCGCAGCAAGGCCGACCGCGAGCGCCTCGAGACCATGATCCACGACTACATCCTCAACCGCCCGCAGATGACCAACCTCTTCCTGCTCATCGACAGCCGCCATGCGCCGCAGAAGATTGACCTCGAGTTCATGGAGTGGCTGGGCGAGAACGGCGTGCCCTTCAGCATAGTGTTCACCAAACTCGACAAGCTCGGCAAGCAGGCCGGCGAACGCAATGTGGCCGACTACTGCGAGCGCCTGCTGGAAAGCTGGGAGGAGCTGCCGCCCGTGTTCGCCACATCGAGCGAGGACGGCCGTGGCCGCGACCAAATCCTGGACTACATAGAGCAGATGAACAGCCTGCCCCTCGGCTCTGACGAATAACACCACAACGAGCGAAATGCAAACCATAACCATCCTCATCCCCGCATACAACGAAGCCCTCAACCTGTCGCGCATGGTGGCAGAGCTTGACCGCATGGCCTCGTCGACCTACACTGTTGATGGCACCAAAATGGACATGACCCGATACGGCTGGGAATATCTGTTCGTCAACGACGGCTCGCGCGACAACACTCTGGAGGTGCTCCGCACCCTGCGCGCCGCCAACCCACGCGTCAACGTGCTCAACCTCACACGCAATTACGGCAAGGAGACAGCCATGCTCGCCGGCATGGACTTCAGCACCGGCGACGCCATGGTAATCATGGACGCCGACCTGCAGCACCCCGTTGACTCCATCCCCGAGATGGTATACTGGTGGCAGAAGGGATTTGACGACGTGTACGGTCGCCGCCTGAGCCGAGGCCGGGAATCGTGGTTGCGCCGCCGCCTGAGCCTCACCTACTATGCCCTGCTGCAGCACACCACTCGCATCGAGATACTGCAGAACGTGGGCGACTTCCGCCTGCTGAGCCGCCGCGCCGTCCGCGCCATCACCAGCCTGCGCGAGACACAGCGCTACACCAAGGGCCTATACTGCTGGATAGGCTACCCCAAGAAAGAAATCACCTTCGAGCAGGGCGACCGCCAGGCCGGCACCTCCTCGTTCCGTCTGAGCAGCCTGCTCAACCTCGCCATCGAGGGCATCACCTGCTTCACCACCGCGCCGCTGCGACTGAGTGCCGTTCTGGGATTCGCCGTGTCGGCCCTGTCACTGCTCTATCTGGTCTTCATCCTAGTGAAGACTGTGTTCTGGGGCGAGCCCGTCGCCGGCTTCCCCACGCTGATGTCCGTCATCCTGTTCATCGGCGGCGTGCAGCTGATAGTGCTGGGCATCATCGGCGAGTACATAGCGCGCATCTTCAACGAAACCAAGAATCGCCCCGCCTACCTCCCCGAGTCCTACAACGAGACACCCCTCTGACCTTCCTAAAAACCCCGACAATGTAGGGACGCTCGGTCTGAGCGTCCGCCGCCTCCCCAGATAATGTACGGACGCGATAAATCGCATCCTCGCCGAACGGTTGCATAACTCTCTCATAACTCTCATATTGAGGCCCGATAAGCACCGGCAGCTTATCGGGCCTTGCCATATATGCCGGTGGAAAACGAAAAAAGGGCCGCGCCGGTGTTGGCGCAGCCCTGCAAGCTGTGGGTAAGGAATTATTGAAAATCCGGCGACCCGGAGCTGGGGACAAAACCCCGCGCCGGATGCCGATTCTTGTTCAGTGATTATTTGCCCTGGTGCTCGTACTGGAGAGTGAGGCTGGGCTGGTCGCATACCTCGGCCGGGCCAAAGTACTGGATGGGGCCGGGATAAACGTAGCTGGTGTTCAGGGCCCAATCCTTGCGCTGAGCGGCGAACTTCTTGAAGGGCTTGCCGTCGAGCTTAACGAGAGCCTTTTGGATCACGGGCTTCATCTCGCCGTGGCGACGCTCCATGTTCATCATCATGGTGATGGGTATACCACCGGCCACCCACTGTACGGCGGCCTTCACCAGGTTGCGTACCGACGACATGTAGCCGGTAACACCTGCGTTGATGAGGCATGCGGCGTTGAAGCCGAGTGAGTAGCAGTAGTCAGCGTCGAAGTTCGAGGGATCGGCGCAGCGGCCTTCGTAGCCGAAGAAGTGGTGGAGGGGCGAGAACTTGCCGCAGTAGTTGCCCTGCTCCTTCATGGTCTCGAGGCGGCGGGCCACCATGGCGCTGAGCAGCTTCTCGGTCTCGATGAGGCTTACCTGCACGTTGCCGTGGGGGTCGCGGTCCAGAGTGAGCTGACGGGCCACGCCGGCGGGCAGGCTCTGGAAGGTTGCGGAGTTGTCGGCGCTGAGGTTGGCGATGACGAACTTGCGCTGCTCTTCCTCGCTGAGGGTGGGGAATGCCTCGTTGGCGGCGAGCAGGTCGTTGAGCTCGGCGATGAGGGCCTTCATTGCGGGAATGAACTCGATGAGGCCTTCGGGGATGAGGACGGTGCCGAAGTTGCAGCCCTCGGCGGCACGGGCGGCCACCACGTCGGCGAGCTGGTCAACGAGCTGGGCGAGGGTGAGGTTCTTGGCCTCAACTTCCTCGGAGATGATGCACACGTTGGGCTGGGTCTGCAGTGCGCACTCCAGGGCGATGTGGCTGGCTGAGCGGCCCATCAGCTTGATGAAGTGCCAGTATTTCTTGGCGGAGTTGCAGTCGCGCTCGATATTGCCGATGACCTCACTGTAGGTCTTGGTCGCGGTATCGAAGCCGAAGGAAATCTCGATGTCCTCGTTCTTGAGGTCGCCGTCGATGGTCTTGGGGCAGCCGATGACCTGGACGCCGGTGTTGTG
>JAXJRL010000006.1:0-2029 GCA_036310635.1 Muribaculaceae bacterium
GCCGATTACTATGCCGACGCCCCCTTCGCCGTGGTTTCCGACCAACCCATCAACCTCAAGCAGGCCGTGAACACCAACAAGGCCGTCATCGCCCTGGAGAAGCACGGCGACATGCTCCTGGTGACCTGCGCCGAGGACAACCTGCTCAAGGGTGCCTCCGGTCAGGCCGTGCAGAACATGAACCTGATGCTCGGCCTGGACGAGCGCACCGGCCTGCACCTCAAGGCTTCGGCTTTCTGACCTCCGGCAGTCAGAACCTCACATCATCTATCAAAAGAAACTACGATGAATCTTTTTGACGTATATTCACTCTATGATATAGAGCCCGTGCGCGGCTGCGGCTCGCACGTGTTCACCGCCGACGGCACTGACTACCTCGACCTCTACGGCGGCCATGCCGTGATTTCGGTGGGCCATGCCCATCCCCGCTATGTGGCCGCTGTGGCCGACCAGGTGGCTCGCCTCGGCTTCTACTCCAACTCCGTGCAGAACTCCCTGCAGACACGCCTGGCCGAGAAACTGGGCCGTGTGTCGGGCTACGATGACTACCAGCTCTTCCTTTGCAACTCCGGTGCAGAGGCTAACGAGAACGCCCTCAAGCTGGCATCGTTCGCCACAGGCCGTTCAAAGGTTCTGGCTTTCGGCCATGCCTTCCACGGCCGCACCGCCGGCGCCGTTGCCGTCACCGACAACCCCAAGATCCGCGCGCCGTTCAACAGCACCGACCACGTTGACTTTGTGCCCCTCAACGACCTTGAGGCTGCCACAAAGGCTTTGCAGTCAGGCCAGTACGCCGCCGCCATTGTTGAGGGCATACAGGGCGTGTCGGGCATACACGAGCCCACGGCCGAGTTCCTTAATGGCCTCGCAGACGTGTGCCGCCAGACCGGCACCATGCTTGTCCTGGACGAAATCCAGTCAGGCTACGGACGCTCGGGCCGCTTCTTCGCCCACCAGCACTCCGGCGTGCGTCCCGACATGGTGACCTGCGCCAAGGGCATCGCCAACGGTTTCCCCATGGGCGCCGTGCTCATCGCCCCCCACATCAAACCCTCCAAGGGCATGCTCGGCACCACCTTCGGCGGCAACCATCTGGCATGCGCCGCCGCCATTGCCGTGCTCGACATCATCGAGGACGAGCACCTGGTGGAGAACGCTGCCACGGTAGGTCAGTACCTCATCGACGAACTGCGCAAGATGCCGCGCGTAACCGACGTTCGTGGCCGCGGCCTGATGATAGGCCTTGAGGTTGACGGCTTCACCGGCCCCGAACTGCGTCGCCGTCTGCTCTTTGACCACCACATCTTCACCGGAGGCGCCGGCCAGTACACGGTGCGCCTTCTTCCCGCCCTCGGCCTGTCGATGGACGAGGCCCGCCACTTTATCGAAGAATTCAAAAAAGCCATCCAATGAAAAAATTCACCTGCGTACAAGACATAGGTCCCCTCGACCAGGCCCTCGCACAGGCCGCCCTGGTCAAGAAGGACCGTTTCGCCTTCACAGAGCTGGGGCGCAACCGCACCCTCCTCATGATTTTCTTCAACTCGTCACTGCGCACCCGCCTCTCCACACAGAAGGCCGCCATGAACCTGGGAATGAATGTGATGGTCCTCGATGTGAACCAGGGCGCCTGGAAGCTCGAGACCGAACGCGGCGTGATCATGGACGGCGACAAAGCCGAGCACCTGCTCGAGGCCATACCCGTGATGGGTTCATATTGCGACATCATCGGCGTGCGCTCGTTCGCCGGCCTTCGCGACAAGGCCGAGGACTACGAGGAGCGCGTCATCGAGCAGTTCATACGCTACTCCGGCCGTCCCGTGTTCAGCATGGAGGCCGCCACGCGCCACCCTCTGCAGTCGTTCGCCGACCTCATCACCATCGAGGAGTTCAAGACCAAGCCCCGTCCCAAGGTGGTGATGACCTGGGCGCCGCATCCCCGCGCGCTTCCTCAGGCCGTGCCCAACTCCTTTGCCGAGTGGATGAACGCCACCGACTACGATTTTGTCATCACCCATCCCCACGGCTA
>JAXJRL010000007.1:0-14486 GCA_036310635.1 Muribaculaceae bacterium
GTCGGGGTGACAGGATTCGAACCTGCGACCACCTGGTCCCAAACCAGGTGCGCTACCGGACTGCGCTACGCCCCGTTTACGCTTGCAAAGATACTCACTTTTTCTTTATCATACAAATTTAGAACAGGCAGTTCAAGTGTTTTGGCATTGGCCTGTGATGCAGCTCATCATGGTGCATTTGGCCTAAAAGACCAACATATATCAAACATATGTTCCAAACCTGTCTCTAATTATGGAATATTTCAAACAAAAGGCCTAACTTTGTAGTCTAAACAGAACATAGGAATGGCAAAACAAGACCCCAAAATATTCAAAGACAGCGAGCCTCTGAAACTTGAAGACGACGGCACTATCAGGCATCTGCAGATCGCATATCACACCTATGGAAGCCTCAACGCCGACAAATCGAATGTGATATGGGTGTGCCACGCGCTGACAGCCGACTCGGAAGTGGCTGACTGGTGGCCGCATACAGTGGAGAGCGGTTCCTTTCTCGATCCCGAGAAGTACTTTGTGGTCTGCGCCAACATCCTGGGGTCGCACTATGGCACCACCGGCCCTCTCACACCGGGCCCTGACGGCGAAGCGCCGCTCTACGGCCAGTTTCCACGCGTCACCATCCGCGACATGGTGGCCGCCCACAAACGCCTGGCAGCACACCTCGGCATCAGCCGCGTCAAACTTCTGATCGGCAGCTCCTTGGGCGGGTTCCAATGCCAGGAGTGGGCGTTGAGCGAGCCTGATTTCGCCGAAAACGTGGCCCTGATTGCCACAGCCCCCTTCACCACCCCTTGGGCAGCTGCCTTCAACGAAAGTCAGCGCATGGCCATCGAGGCCGACGCTACCTACGGCCAGCCGCGCGACGATGCCGGTGCCGCAGGCCTTGAGGCCGCCAGAAGCATAGCCCTGCTCAGTTACCGCGGCGCTCCGGCCTACAACATCACGCAGGCCGACAAGCCCGAATACCAGCCCACTCCCTTCATCCACCGCGTGCACAGCTATCAGCGCCATCAGGGCGAAAAGTTAAAGAACCGCTTTAATGCTTATTCTTATGTTCGCATGAGCGAGGCAGTTGACAGCCACAATATAGGCCGCGGACGTGGCGGGATAGTGATGGCTCTGAGCCATTTCAAGCCCCGCGCACTCATCGTGGCTATCACCTCCGACATTCTGTTCCCTCCCGAGGACCACCAGCTGTTCATAAAGCACATTCCATCAAACGAATACCACCTCATCGACTCCGACTTCGGCCACGATGGGTTCCTGATAGAGCACGCCAAACTCAACGAAATCATCCGCAACTTCCTTGGCGACCGACCTAATTCACTTAGTTAAATCTATACTTTAAATATGAACCATAAGAAATTAAATATCGGACTTTTCGGCTTTGGCAATGTTGGCAAAGCGCTCTTCCTGCTCCTGCAGAAAATGCAGTCGCCCAACTTAAGCATCGGCAGGATATGCGTGCGCAACCTGGAGAAGCACCGCGACACCGACGCGCCCTTCACCGTCAATGCTGACGACATTTTCAACGACCAGGACATCAACTTCATCGTGGAACTCATCGACCAGCCCGACGCCTCGTTCCAGATTGTGACACGGGCTCTGAAGTCGGGCCGCCCCGTGGTGACCGGCAACAAAAAGATGCTTGCCGCGCATCTTCCGGAACTCATTGAGCTTCAGCGCCAGACGGGCGTTGCCCTACTCTACGACGCCTCGGCCTGCGGTTCCATCCCCGTGATCCGCAACCTGGAGGAGTACTACGACAACGACCTGCTCATTTCGCTGAAAGGAATACTCAACGGATCGTCCAACTTCGTGCTGTCCAAGGTCTTCAACGACGGCATGACCTATGCCGACGCGCTCAGACTTGCCACCGACGCCGGCTTCGTGGAGAGCGACCCAAGCCTCGACCTTGACGGCTGGGACGCACTCTACAAGCTTGTCATTCTGGCAGTTCACGCTTTCGGCACTTACGTGCCGCCCTCCGACATTTTCTGCTACGGCATCTCGAACATGAACGACCATGACATCAGTTTCGCAAACGAAAAAGGCCGCCGTGTCAAACTTGTTGGGCACGTGGAGAAACTAAGCGACGGCCAGATGACCATGTGCGTGATGCCTCAGCTGCTCTCGCGCAACAAGTACATCTACTCCGTCGAGGATGAGTTCAACGGCGTGGTAATCAAGGGCCAATACTACGACAAGCAGTTCATGTTCGGCCGCGGCGCGGGCGGCTTCCCCACAGCCTCGGCCGTGCTGAGCGACATCACCGCCTGCCTCTATGACTACCGCTACGCCTACAAGAAACGCACCGACAGCACCATGCCAAGCTACACCGACGATGTGGTTTTCCGCATCTACATGCGCTACAACACTCCGCACGACCTCTCGCTCCTGCACTTCGAGGAAATCAGCGAGAGCTACACGTCGGACCACTCCAACTTTGTTGTCGGCCGCGTCTCGCTGGCCAGCCTCCGCGCCGCGCGCGACGAGCTGCACCGCCGGGGCATCTTCCTTGCCGCCTATCCCCGCGACTGACACACGTCAGCGACAACAAAGCCCGCACGGACACTCATCCATGCGGGCTTTATCTATTCCTACAAGACTATCAATCAGTGATTGAAGCGCTCCGACAGCGGGGCGATGGCGGCAACGGCTGTCTGGTCGAGCGCCACGGGCACCACTGACACGTAGTTCTTTCCCAGCCAGTATTCGTCAGTGTCGGTGGCATCGGGTTCTTCGTTCACGAAACGGCCGGTCAGGAAGTAGAACGGCCGTCCCTGGGGGTCAAGATAGCGCTTGTATTCCTCACTCCAATGGCCCAGAGCAGCGCGGCACACACGCACGCCCTCAGGACGCACCCGTGCCGGAATATTGACATTCAGGGCAGTATGTGCCGGAAGGCCGTTGGCCACGACCTCGGCTATAATTTGGCGCACAATGTCGGCCGAAAGCTGAAAATCGGCCTTGATCGAGTGGTGGCAGAGCGAAAATCCCACCGATGTAATGCCGCATGTGCATCCTTCCATCACCGCGCCCATGGTGCCGCTGTACAGGATGGCGTTTCCGGAGTTGGAGCCGTGGTTGGTGCCTGACAGCAGCAGGTCGGGTTTGCGAGGAACGATGGCGTGGAGAGCCAGCTTCACGCAGTCGACCGGAGTGCCGCTCACGGTGAACACTCGTGCGCCGTGGTAGTCGGGCAACTCGTTGATACGCAGCGGTCCGTCGACGGTCAGTGCCGACGATTTGCCCGACTGCGGTTCGGCCGGAGCTACGGCTATTACATCGCCGAACTCCAGGGCGCGGTCAATCAGTGAGTACATGCCCGGGGCATGGGCCGAGTCGTCGTTGGTGATAAGTATGAGTCTTTTCATGTGTTTCGGTGTTTTATTTGCAAATTTACAAAATTTTTTGATGCCGGAGCTTCATGCCACAGCTTTGGGGGCACAAGCGGGCAGTTCCGGCCCCCGATGACACGCGAAATGTTAAGTTATGTACACAAAGGAAACATTGTGGAACATTTGTTTGATTGTTTCACGATTTTTTGTTTCCTTTGCAGTATGATTGTGCATAGTCCCATAAACATGGAAAATCCGACGCCGTAAGCCCCGGGGCTATGTCTTCATCCATTAAACCGCTTCTTTAATCCTAAGGTTCCAAACGAACTGTTAACAAGCACTTTTTTCGTTAAGTAATGGGAAAAATCATTGCAATAGCAAACCAAAAAGGCGGCGTGGGCAAAACCACCACCACCATCAACCTGGCTGCATCGCTCGCCAACGAAGGCAAGCGCGTGCTCATCATTGACGCCGATCCTCAGGCCAACGCCACTTCCGGCTACGGCATCGACCCGGCGTCTATGTCGTCATCCATCTACGAGTGTCTGGCCGACGGATACCCGGTGGACGGTTCGCAGGTTGCCACTTGCATCAAGGGTCTCGACCTGGTGGGCTCGCGCATCGACCTGGCAGGCGCCGAGCTGGAGCTCATCGAGAAGCCCGACCGCGAGCGTGTGCTGGCACGCCTCCTCGCCCCCATCAAGGACAAATATGACTATATCCTCATCGACTGCTCGCCGTCGCTGGGCCTGATCACCGTCAACGCCCTCACCGCCGCCGACTCGGTCATTATCCCCGTCCAGGCCGAATATTTCGCCCTGGAAGGCATCAGCAAGCTTCTCAACACCATCCGCATCATCAAAAGCCGCCTGAATCCCCAGCTGGAGATAGAGGGCTTCCTGCTCACCATGTACGACTCGCGCCTGGTGCTCGCCAACCAGATCTACGAGGAGCTCAAGGGCCACTTCTCGTCGATGGTGTTCAACACGGTGATTCCGCGCAACATCAAACTGTCTGAGGCGCCTTCGCACGGTCTGCCCGCGCTGCTCTACGCCCCCGACTCACGCGGCGCCACAAGCCACGTGCTGCTGGCCAAGGAGATCATTGCCAAGCACAAGAAAGCCAAAGCCGCCGCCCGCAAAGCATAACCCCACCCTATTCACCACTAACGAACCAATCACAACCACTATACAATGGCACTCAAACGCACAGCCCTGGGTCGCGGTCTCGACTCGCTCCTGACCATGGACGACGTTCCCGCACGCGGTTCCTCGGCAATCAATGACATAAGCCTCGATCTGATTCAGCCCAATCCCGACCAGCCGCGCACCTCCTTCGATCCCGAAAGCCTCGAGGACCTGGCTTCGTCCATCCGCGAGCTCGGCATCATCCAGCCCCTGTCGCTGCGCAAGGTGGGCAACGACAGCTACCAGATCATTGCCGGCGAACGCCGTTTCCGCGCCGCCAAGATGGCAGGCCTCACCCACGTGCCGGCATATATCCGCACCGCCAACGAGGCCGAGCTCACCGAGATGGCCCTCATCGAGAACATCCAGCGCGAGGACCTCAACGCCATTGAAATCGCCCTCACCTTCCGCAAGCTCCTCGACCAGTACAACCTCACCCAGGAGCGCCTCAGCGAACGCATCGGCAAGAAACGCGCCACCATCGCCAACTTCCTGCGCCTGCTCAAGCTCCCCGCCGAGGTGCAACTGGGCCTGCGCGACAAGCGTGTGGACATGGGCCACGCCCGCGCCCTGCTCACCATCGAGAAGCCCTCGCTGCAGCTCAAGCTCTACAACGAGATTCTGAAGCACGGCCTGTCAGTGCGCCGCGTAGAGGAGCTGGCAAAGCAGTATCAGGAGAACGCCCAAAACAAGGCCGACGGCGACAAGCAGGCTCAGCGCTCGTCCACATCGTCCGACTTCGACGCGCTGAAAAAACAGCTCTCGTCCACTTTCGGCACCGCCGTGAAGTTCACCTGCAATAACTCCGGCAAGGGCTCCATATCCTTCCCCTTCAAGAACGAGGACGAACTCACTCGCCTCATCACCTTGTTTGACTCGGTAAACCACACCCAGGCGTGAAAATCAAAGCTTTAATATTGGCAGTGGTTATGGCGGCATGCCAGATGGCCGCGGCACAGTCCGCGGCTCCTGACTCTGTGCCCGCAGCAGCCACTTCGGCCATAGACGGACCCATCGAGGTGGTGCAGGTCGACTCCATCGACAACGGCCACATCTCGATTCTGGGCAACGACACCATCCCGGTGGCAAAGCCCTACGACAAGTTCGCCGAATTCAACTCATGGGAGGAACGCGACTCAGTGTTCAACCCCGACCCCACCCGCGCAGTGTGGATGTCGGCGCTGTTCCCCGGCCTCGGCCAGGTCTACAACCGCCGCTACTGGAAGCTGCCCATCATTGTCGGCGCTTACTTCGGCCTCGGCTATGCCACCACGTGGAACAACAATATGCTCACCGACTACCAGCGGGCATACTCCGACATAATGGACAACGACCCCAACACCAACTCATACATGCACCTGTTCCCGCCCACAACCAACGAGGCCGACCTGGACCAGGCATGGCTCAAACGCGTGCTCAAGAGCCGCAAGGACTTCTACCGCCGCAACCGCGACCTGTGCATCGTCTGCATGGTGGGAGTCTACTTCATTGCCATGGTCGACGCCTATGTCGACGCATCGCTCAGCCACTTCGACATATCGCCCGACCTGTCGCTCGACTGGTCGCCGGCGGTGATCCCCGACGCACGCGGCAATCTGCCGGGCTTCGGACTGTCGTGGGCGCTGAATTTCTGACAAATTAAGCATTTTCACTCTCCTCCACCGTTTCTGAAATCAATCCCCCTAAGTAAGCATCACTCTCCATCACTTACCTTCTTTAATAATATCACCCCGTAAAACCTAAAACATAAGCATACAGCATGGCTTCAATCCGAAAACTCTCCATTTGCGTTGGCTCAGCACTTCTCCTCATGGCTTCTTCGGCCATGGCTGCGCCGCGTACGGCCACCGTGCGGTCGCTCAACACCGAACTTCCCGACGAATCTAAAATCATAGTGCCCGAAAGCTTCGAGACCGATGTGCACAAGATGATGCAGAACTGGTATCTGCAGAACTATGCCGTCCTCGACAAGGATGCCGACAGACGCGAGGCCGTAACTGCCTCCGACCGCGACTACATCGACCGCCTGCAGCGCATCAACACAGTCATTGAGCTGCCTTACAACAAGATAGTCCGCTCGTTCATAAACATGTACGCCGAGCGCAAGAAAGGCCTGGTCGAGGCCATGCTCGGTATGAGCCTCTATTATATGCCCATCTTCGAGCAGGCGCTCGACAAGTACGGCATGCCCATGGAGCTCAAGTACCTGCCCATCATCGAGTCGGCCCTCAACCCCAATGCCGTGTCGCGCGCGGGAGCCACCGGCCTGTGGCAGCTCATGTCGGCCACAGCCACAGGTCTGGGCCTGGAAGTGAACTCGGTTGTGGACCAGCGCCGCGACCCCTATACATCGTCCGACGCCGCCGCCCGCTATCTGCGCCAGCTCTACCGCACCTACGGCGACTGGTCGCTGACCATCGCCGCCTACAACTGCGGTCCCGGCAACGTGAACAAGGCTCTGCGCCGCGCCGGTGGCGGCAAGCGCGACTTCTGGGAGATCTACCGATTCCTGCCCCGCGAGACCCGCGACTATATCCCCGCATATATCGCCGCCACTTACATCATGAACCACTACGACAAGCACAACATCTCGCCTGCGCTTGCCTCCAAACCCATCGTAACCGACACCGTACACGTGTCGCGCCGCGTCCACTTCGAGCAGATCAGCGAGGTGATGGACATTCCCATCGAGGAAATACGCATCCTCAACCCCCAGTACCGTCAGGACGTGATTCCCGGCAACATCAAGCCCTACCCCCTTGCCCTGCCCAACATGCAGGTTTACTGCTACATAGCCAACGAGGACTCCATTGTGAACCACAACGCCGAGAAATATGCCCGCCGCGAGGTGGTCAACCCCTCGATGGAAACCAAGAGCAAGGACGAGCGCGGCGAATACGTTGAGGAGCTCGTGGTCAAGTACCACAAGGTGCGCCGCGGCGAGACCCTCTCGTCCATCGCCAACCGCTACGGCGTTTCAGCAAGCGAGATCCGCAAGACCAACAACATTGGCCGCAAGGTGAAGCGCGGCAAAACCCTGCGCATCAACACCTACCGCCGCCGCTACATAGAGACTCCCGCCGACACCACCGCCACCGAAGCTAAGAACACAGCAGTGTCCGACAGCACAGCCGTTGTACCCGTCAAGGAACAGCCGGCAGTCCGGCAGGAGGAGGTTGTGGAGAAGCCTCAGCGCAAGCAGACCAAACCCAAGGCCGAACCCAAGCCAAAAAATGTCAAGCACAAGATTCAGAAGGGCGAAAACCTCTCCAAGATCGCTGCCAAATATGGTGTGTCAGTTGACGACATCCGCCAGGCCAACAACATCAAGGGCGACAGAATCCAGATGGGCGAAACCCTCAACATCCCCTCGAAGGCCAAGAAATCGTCGAGCAGAAAATCGTCGAGCCGTCGCCGCCGCAGATAATCCAATCACATTCATCAAATAACACAAAATGTCCAAAAACAACGAAATGCCACGTACGCCCGACGTACAGGAGCCCGATCTGCCGGCCGCCGAAGTCGACCCCACCGAGCTCCCCGAGAATGCCTTCCGTGAACTGGCAGCCGACGAGTCTTACCGTCCGCTGATGAATCCGGCCCGAAACTACAGCGAGGTAACCCCTTACTCCGTAGGCATGGGCGTGCTTCTGTGCATCATCTTCAGCGCCGCCGCCGCTTACCTGGGTCTGAAAGTGGGCCAGGTGTTCGAAGCCGCAATTCCCATCGCCATCATTGCCGTGGGCCTGTCAGGCGCCCTGAAGAAGAAGGACGCCCTTGGCCAGAATGTCATCATCCAGTCAATCGGCGCCTGCTCTGGCGTGATTGTGGCCGGTGCCATCTTCACCCTCCCTGCCCTGTTCATCCTCCAGGCCAAGTATCCCGAAATCACCGTCAGCTTCCTTCAGATTTTCCTGAGCTCGCTGCTCGGCGGCATTCTGGGCATACTCTTCTTCATCCCCTTCCGCAAGTATTTCGTCAAGGACATGCACGGCAAATACCCCTTCCCGGAGGCCACAGCCACCACCCAGGTGCTTGCCAGCGGAGCATCCTCTGGCGCCAACGGCGGCCAGGCCAAGACCCTGGTCATAGCCTCGCTCATCGGCGGCATCTATGACTTTGTGGTCGAGACCTTCGGTTTCTGGGCCGGAACACTTTCAACCACAGCCACCGAGTGGGGACAGGCCATCGCCGCCAAGACCCGCCTGGTGATGAGCTGCAACACCGGAGCCGCCGTGCTCGGTCTGGGCTATATCATCGGCCTCGAGTACGCATTTATTATATGTGCAGGCTCGCTCTTCGTATGGTGGATTCTCATCCCGCTGATGGGCACCTACGGCAGCGCCGACATCGTGGCCATGTCCGAGCAGGAGATTTTCAGCAACTACGCACGCATGATCGGCATCGGCGGCATAGCCATGGCCGGTGTGATCGGCATCGTCAAGTCGTGGCCCATCATCCGTCAGGCCGTGGGCCTGGCCGGCCGCGAGTTCAAGGGCGGCGCCGCCGGCGGTGCGCGTCCCGTACGCTGGCAGTGGGACATCTCGATGAAGAACATCGTGTTCATGATCGCCATCGCCCTGGTGGCCGTGCTCATCTTCTTCTGGGTGGGCGTCATCGGCACATTCTGGCAGGCAGCCATCGCATGGGTGGTTGTCACCATCATCGCCTTCCTGTTCACCACAGTAGCCGCCAACGCCATTGCCATCGTGGGCAGTAACCCTGTTTCGGGCATGACGCTGATGACCCTCATCATCGCCTCGGCCATATTCGTTGGCATAGGTCTCAACGGCACCTCCGGCATCGTGGCCTCCATGGTCATCGGCGGTGTGGTCTGCACGGCGCTGTCCATGGCCGGCGGCTTCGTGACCGACCTGAAGGTGGGCTACTGGCTCGGTTCCACCCCGCGCAAGCAGGAGCAGTGGAAATTCCTCGGCACTCTGGTGTCGGCTGCCACTGTAGGCGGCGTCATCATGGTGCTCAACGACGTTTACGGCTTCACCGGCGACGGTGCCATGGTAGCGCCCCAGGCCAACGCCATGGCCAAGGTGATCGAGCCTCTGATGATGGGCAGCGAGACTCCCTGGATTCTCTACATGACCGGCATCATCCTCGCCCTGCTTCTCAACTGGCTCGGCGTTCCCGCTCTGGCCTTCTGCCTTGGCATGTTTATTCCCCTGTCGCTCAACATTCCTCTGCTGGTGGGCGGCGCTCTGGCTTACTTCGTGAGCCACAGCTCCAAGGATAAAGCCATCAACGACGCCCGTCGCGACCGCGGCACCCTTATCTCGTCCGGCCTGATTGCCGGCGGTGCGCTGTTCGGCGTGTTTGCCGCCGTCACCCGTTTCTGCGGCTTCGAATATCAGAACAACCAGTCCGAGACCCAGCTCCAGCTGTTCGGCCTGATTGCCTATGCCGCTATCATCGCCTACGTGTTCTGGCACTCCTGCCGCGACACCCGCAAACTCTGACACACGCGTTGGCCCCTCAGCCAATCAAGCATTGGATACCAAAGAGTTAAACCGTAAGATTATTGACCTGGCGTGGCCGTCGGTAGCCACCAACATCACCACGCCTCTTCTCAGCTTAGTCGATGTGGCCATTGTCGGCCACCTCGGCTCTGCTGTTTTTATAGCCGCCATTGCCGTGGGCGGGTCCATGTTCAACCTGCTCTACTGGCTATTCGGATTCCTGCGCATGGGCACATCGGGCATCACCGCCCAGGCCTGTGGAACAGGCGACGCCGCCGAGTGCGTGCGCTCCCTGGCACGCTCCCTGGCCACAGCCTTGCTTGCCTCGGTCTTCATCCTGGCGCTGTCGCACCCCATCGCCGACGTGGTGATACGCTTCATGGATGCCGATGCAGAGACTGCCATGTACGCCCGGCGCTACTTCCTGATCGCCGTGTGGGGTGCCCCGGCCGTGATGACTACATATGTGCTGGCCGGATGGTTTCTGGGCATGCAGTCGTCGCGGCCGTCGATGTGGATGGCGCTGTCGGCCAACGTGTTCAACATCTGTCTGAGCCTCACCCTGGTGTGGGGACTGGGCATGGGCATCGAGGGCGTGGCCACAGGCACAGCCTGCGCGCAGTGGCTCTCGGCGCTGGTGGGTGTGGGCATTCTGGTGTTCAAACTGCGCAGAATGAAGTTTGCCGGATGGCGCACGGGCCTGTGGAACATGAAGCGCCTGGCCGAGATTTTCGCCGTTAACCGTGACATCTTCCTGCGCACCATCTGCCTGATTGCCGTCACACTGTGGTTCACCCATGCCGGCGCCCTGCAGGGTCCGCTGGTGCTTGCCGCCAACGCCCTGCTCATGCAGCTTTTCTTCCTGTTCTCCTACTTCATGGACGGCGTGGCCTTTTCCGCCGAGGCTCTGGGCGGACGCTTTGTGGGCCGCAACGACATGGCCTCGCTCCATCAGCTGGTCCGCTCGCTGATGCGGTTCGGAGTGGTGCTGGGCATAATCTCGGCCCTGCTGTATTTCTTTTTCGGCGACCTCTTCCTTGGCATGCTCACCGACGATGCCAAGGTGATAGCCACCGCCGACCAGTATCGCTACTGGGCCGTGGCAGTGCCCATCGTGGGATTCAGCTCTTTCCTCTGGGACGGCATCTGCATCGGCACCACCCGCACGCGCATCATGCTGCTGTCCATGGCCGCAGCCATGGTATCGTTCTTCTCGATATACTTTCTGCTTCACCCCGTCATCGGCAACGATGGCCTGTGGCTGGCATTCATCGTCTATCTGGGTCTGCGCGGCGCGTTGCTTGCACTGATGTTCCCTCATGCCTTGCCTGCTTACCGGCTTCGGCGTTAACTTTTCGCCAAGCCGAGTTGTTTACCGATTATGGATTGCCTCACGCCCGATCAACGCCGACGCTGCATGCAGCACAACCGCAGCTGCGACACAAAGCCCGAACTGGCCTTTGGACGCTTGCTGTGGTCAAGCGGCATCAGGTACCGAAAGCACCCCAAGGACGTGCTGGGCAGACCGGATTTCTGCATCAAGAAGTATCGGTTGGCAATGTTTGTCGACGGCGAGTTCTGGCACGGCCGCAATTGGGAGAGGAACCGCGGGCGGTTCAAGAGCAACCGTCAGTTCTGGCTCAACAAGATTGAACGGAACATGGCTCGCGACAAGCGCGTCAACACGGTGCTGCGCGCACACGGATGGACAGTGCTGCGGTTCTGGGAGTCGGACATCAGGCGCTCGCCCGGCGTGTGCCTGCGCCGCGTGCTCGATACCATATCGGCATACAACGGCTCAGACGTGCCGACTTATATCCCCGCCGACACGCCCGAGTTAAGCGCTCCAGAATTCAATATTTTGGCCGGCTCGGATCTCTGTTCGGTTGCAGCCGAACCTCAGAGCCCTTACGGCGCCCCGGATTAGAGGCGCACGCCCACTCCAAGCGTCAGGTTCTGCGGGTCCTTGAACTTGCCCAGGCGATAGCCCACGTTGAGGAACAGCCGCCGGGTGACAAATGTCTTCAGATTCAGCATCTGGTAGAACCGGCGGTCGCCCTCCGGGTTGAGGATGTTGACGCCCAGGCCCACGTTGACCGAGAAGATGGGCATGGTCAGCTCGGCATGCGCCGACACACCCACGCTGAGCTGTTTGCCGAAACCGGGACGCACAAACCTGATCAGGTCGCCCGACGTGCCCTCAATCCAGTTAGGCGCCAGGTCGGCGCTCTCGTCCCACTGCATGTCGAGGGCAGGGCCCACCGCCACCCAGCGGTTGAGAGTGCGCATGGGCGAAAACTGTATGCCGGCCACGGCAAACTTGCCCGGGCAAAGCTGTCGATCCTGTTCTCCGCTGAGATCCACCACCCGCTTGCGCCAGGCACCGAACGCCACGATGTCGTAAATCCAGCGTCCGCGGTCGGCCTCAGCTTTCAGTGCAGCCGACGTCTCCGCCGACGGTGCGTCAACATTCTTGCCGCCCAGCATATATGACAGGCCGACACTTGCGCCCAAGGTGTTCACTCCGGCATTGGGCCACGAAGTGTTGCCATTGGAGAAATGCCGTCCTTCAATGCCGAACGACAGGCGCCACTTAGGCGACACCTCATAGTTGAGCTTCAACGCCACTGCCATGTGGGCAGTGACATCGCTGCTGACCACGGCATTGTCGGGGTTGGTCTCCTCATTGTATTTCTTCCATCCGCAAGCGGCGCCGAACTGCCATTCGTAGCCCAACCAAAGGCGGTCGCCGAATCGCACTATCGGCGCGCCCTGGTACACGTAGGCCGAAACGGGCGTGCCCAGAAGCGAATTGGCAAAGAACGAGTTGACTTCCACGCCGAGACCCTGGTAGGTGTCGCAGTAAAGGATGCCGGGGCGCGAGTCCGGGCTGAACGAGAACTCGCCGCGGATGCCCCCGGCCATGGATGCTTCGATGTTCTTCCCCTTGCTGTTGGCGCCTCGGAGATAGCCGTCGGTGCCTGGCACGAAACCGCCCGACACTCTCGCGCCGATGCGCCAGGTGAGCGGAGAGGAGAGAGAGGAGAGTGAGGAGAGCGGGTATGAAGCACCGTCGTGAGGCGCCGTTTCGGCAGCAAAGGCCGTGGCTGCCGGCGACATGATGAGCGCCGCGGCGGCAAGTATCTTAATCGAGTATTTCAGTCTGCACATTGTAGCTCATCGGGTAATAGGTTGATACTGTGAACCATGCCGGGGTCTCTTCGCCCGTCACTGCGTTGCGGAATGTCATAGTGCCGTTGGTAACGGCCAGGGTGTAGTATACATATGTATACACCCTCATGCGCGTGTGGGGCGGAACGGTTATCTTCACATCCTCCACCTTGCCCGGGCGCGACATCCTCACCTCCTCGCCGCTCCTGAGGCCTTGAAAGTCCTTGAGTTGCCACTTGCCGTCGGACCACATGGGCAGAGCAAGGGTGTATTCGCCGTCGTCGGCCCAGCTGCTGAAGCTGTCCAGCTCCATGCGTCCCACCACCGGAGCGTCGTCGTAGGGCGCCAGGTAGGCCTCGAGCGTGTTGTCGCCGCCATTCTCGTAAATCATCGACCGTGTCTGCGTCCTGGCCTTGTCGGTGATGTTCAGCTCCTCCACATAATGCGCTTCCACCATCTCGAGAGGCTCGCCCGCGGCGATATTGACCAGCAGATAGCGCATGGTGTAGCCATAGTCCAGCCACACGGTGTAGAAGCGCTTGCCCAGGGGGTTGCACACACTTTTCACGGTTATCTCTTTGCCGTTCAAATAAATACTGAACTGAGCAAAGCCGTCATCGAATGCTATGCGGGCCACATCCCGGGCTGGAGAGTCAGCCGGAATCATCTCGCCTGCGGCGTTGAAGTAGCTGAATCCGCCCGACTGACTGTCGTACAGGTTCACACCAAGATATTTCAGGCCTTTGTCTATTTTCAGCGACTGGCTACCGCCGTCGCCGTCCACGGTGAGCGTCTGCTCCTGAGGCATCAGCGGACCGTCGACAAACACATCGCTGTTGCAGCCGGCACATACCGACGCCAGCCACAGCGCACACATTAAGAGTAGTTTATTCATAAGAAAATGGAACGATGGAGAGGGAAGAGAGAATGCAAATATACGTCATTTTCCCCTAACTCCCAAAGGCTGACCGCACCCCGGCCGCATTTCATGACATAGTACGATAAAAACAGCAGTGAGGCCGACACCCGCGGAAGGATGTCGGCCTCAGCATTGACTATGACGCAAAGTTACCCCTCGCATATGAGAAACCATCATTCACACATGAGTTAACAGATGCAAAATACAGCAAGAGCCTTTTTTCGGTCAGTAAAGCGCAAAGGCGTTGGCTTAGCCAACAACGGGGCTGGAATTTGGCAGGGTGAACTGGCCGGAAAATTAATGGATGATATTATTGTAGTGTAAATTTTAGTTTAAAAGTGCGCCACAAGTTCCAGTTTAAAAGTGCGCCACCATAGGCGGTTGTTTAACCAGGGGA
>JAXJRL010000008.1:0-22991 GCA_036310635.1 Muribaculaceae bacterium
CGGTCAAACTTTTCTTTAAAGTTACTAATTTTCAGGGACTTTTACAAGTAATAACTAATTAAAAATCAATCGTATAACTGACAAAAATTAATTTTTGTCATCTACTAAAAACAACGACTAAAAAAACCAATCATTGCCATATGGACAAGAAAATACTTGAGGTGGAGGCCGTCAGCAAGAACTACAGCGGCAAGGCGGCCCTGCAGGAAGTGAGTCTGGCCGTGGAACGGGGCAGGGTGTACGGCCTGCTGGGTCCGAACGGCGCGGGCAAGACCACGCTGATCAGGATTCTGAACCGCATCACCATGCCGGACAGCGGCGAGGTGCGTCTGAACGGCCGGGCGCTGACCGCCGAGGCCGTGCGCGCCATCGGCTATCTGCCGGAGGAGCGCGGCCTGTACAAGAAGATGAAGGTGGGCGAGCAGGCGGTGTTCTTCGGAATGCTGAAGGGCATGAGCCGCCGCGACGCCGAGGGGGCCGTGCGCGAGTGGATGGAGCGCCTGGAGATGGGCGCGTGGTGGGACAAGAAGGTGGAGGAACTGAGCAAGGGCATGGCCCAGAAGGTGCAGTTTGCCATCACTGTGCTGCACCGTCCCGAGCTGCTCATCCTCGACGAGCCCTTCAGCGGCTTTGACCCGGTGAACGCCGAGGTGCTGAAGCGCGAGGTGCTGCGCCTGCGCGACGAGGGCGCAACGGTGGTGCTGAGCACGCACCAGATGGCGAGTGTGGAGGAGCTGTGCGACGCCATCACGCTGATCAACGGCGGCCGCAACGTGCTGAGCGGCGGCGTGGCCGACATTCGCCGCAGCCACGGTGCCAACCGCTGGGAGCTGGCCTATCGCGGCGAAGCCCGGCCGGCGGTGACACAGGGTGTGACGGTGGTGGGCGACAGCGAGAGTGCCGACGGCGAGCGCCTGCTCACTGTGGACTTGCGCGACGAGGGCGACCTGCGGGCGCTGATCGCCGCGGCCAACGATGCCGTGGAGCTTCGCGGCGTGCGCCGTGTGCTGCCCAGCATGGAGAGCATATTCATTGAGGCTGTGAAAAACAATGATCAAATTTTATAAGATTTATAAGACTTATAAGATTTATAAGATTTATACTTATACTGTACTGAAATGAACAATACACTTCTGGTGATAGGGCGCGAATACCGCGAGCGGGTGCGCCGCAAGAGTTTCCTGATAACCACCATACTGATGCCACTGCTGATGATAGGCCTGATGGGCATGCCCACGCTGATGATGCTGACGAGCGGCCCCGAGGAAAAGAATATAGCGGTGGTGGACCACAGCGGCGTGGTGGCCGGCGCGCTCGACAGCGACGAGGGCCTGCGCTTCACGGCCGTATCGGCTCCGCTCGACTCGGTAAAGGCCGACGAGGCCTGGGACGCGGTGCTGGTGGTGGGCGAGGACGTGGTGCTGAATCCGGCCAATGTGCAGATGTACACCCGCGAGAGCAGCAGCCTGCAGACTGAGGGGGCAATCCGCAGCAGCCTGGAGCGCATCATCGAGGACCAGCGTCTGAAGAGCTACAATATTCCCGACCTTGACAAGATAATAGCCAGTGTGAGCGCCGATGTGACCATGCAGACGTTCACCATCGACGAGAACGGCGAGGAAGGCCGCGCCACATCGAGCATGGTGGCCTACATCATGGGCCTGGTGATGATGATGATGCTCTACATGTTCATCATCATGTACGGCCAGATGGTGATGACGAGCATCATCGAGGAGAAAAACAACCGCGTGCTCGAGGTGGTGGTGGGCAGCGTGCGCCCCATGCATCTGATGCTGGGCAAGCTGCTGGGCATAGGCGCCGTGGCGCTGACGCAGATAGCCATCTGGGCAGTGCTGATACTGAGCTTCACGGCCTGGGGCCTGCCGGCACTGGTGGCCTCGATAGGCGTGAGCCCGGAGACGGCGCAGGACACCGACTTCATAGCCATGATGGGCACTCTGGGCAATCCCTCCTACGTGATGGGGCTGTTCGGCTGGCTGGCACTGTTCCTGGCGGGGGGCTACCTGTTCTACTCGGCGCTGTATGCGGCCATCGGCTCGTCGGTTGACAATGTGCAGGACGCCTCACAGCTGCAGATGATTGCACTGGCACCTGTGCTGCTGGGCCTGCTGCTGTCCATGCAGGTGATCCAGGACCCGAACTCGTCCACGGCGGTGTGGGCGTCGATAGTGCCGTTCACCAGCCCGATGGTGATGATGACCAGGCTGCCGTTCGGTGTGCCCGTGTGGCAGACGCTGACGTCGCTGGCGGTGCTGGCGGTGTCGGTATGGCTCGTGGTGTGGCTGGCGGCTAAAGTTTACCGCGTGGGCATATTCATGTACGGCAAAAAGCCGACCGTGCGCGACCTCTGGCGGTGGATGCGTCAGAGCTGACTGTGAGAAGAAAAAACGCCCCGAAATGCTAATTAATGTTAATACACGGCATTTCGGGGCGGTTTTTGCGTTATACCTATCAGATGGCGGAACTTAATGCCCGCCTGCCTTTGAAAAACACACTATAAAAAACACTCCATAGATAAAGAATTATGAGACAACTAAAGATAGGGAACTCCATCACTCCGCGCGATGGGGAGATTCTGCAGAAATATCTTCAGGACATCGGCCGCGAGGAGATGCTCACACCCGAGCAGGAGGTGGAGCTGGCGGCACGCATCCACCAGGGCGACAAGGCGGCCCTGGACAAGCTGGTGCGTGCCAACCTGCGCTTCGTGGTGTCGGTTGCCAAGCAGTACCAGAACCAGGGCATGAGCCTTCTGGACATCATCAACGAGGGCAACCTGGGCCTGATCAAGGCGGCCGAGAAGTTCGACGAGACCCGCGGCTTCAAGTTCATCAGCTACGCCGTGTGGTGGATACGCCAGGCCATCCTCCAGGCCATGGCCGAGAACAGCCGCATTGTGCGCCTGCCGCTTAACCAGGTGGGCCTCTACAACAAGGTGCAGCGCGCCATGGCCGACTTCGAGCAGGCCAACAAGCGCCGTGCCTCGGACGAAGAGCTGGCCGAAGTGCTGGACATGCCCGTCGACAAGGTGCGCGAGAGCCTGCGCAGCTCGGGTCGCTCGGTCTCCGTTGACCAGCCCATCACCGACGGCGAGGACACCACGCTGCTCGATGTGATGCCCGGCGTGGACCAACCAAGCACTGACGCGGGCCTCAACCACGAGAGCCTGGCGGTGGAAATCGGGCGCGTGCTCAAGCAGCTGCCGGGGCGCGAGAGCGAGATTCTGAAGTCGGCCTTCGGCATCGGATGCCCTGAGATGAGCCTCGAGGAGATCGGCGAGAAATTCGACCTGACCCGCGAGCGTGTCCGCCAGATTAAGGAGAAGGCTCTGCGCCACCTCAAGAGCCAGCACAGCGCGGGTCTGAAGCCGTATCTGGGTTGAAACGCGACTAACCTTGCGGCTTATCCTTTTTTTTCGTAAATTTGTGCCGCATTAGGCCCATTCTCCGTGGGACGGTGCGGCACACGTCATTTAGTTCTAACGATATTCTAACGATATGAAGTACATAGGTGCATACGTAGGAGTGGAAGACCCGCTGACCCAGTTGGCCGACATTCCGCGTCTGGCGTCGGAACTGGGCGCCACGGCCATCGGCATGACGACGGCCCCTACCAACGTGTGGCGCTATCCGGATCCCACCGAGGAGACCTGTCAGAAGTTCCGCCAGGCATGTGTGGACTACGGCTATGACGCGTGGCAGATTCTGCCTCATGCCGGATTTCTGATAAACCTGGGCTGCCCCGACGCACGCAAGCGCGCCATGAGCCGCCAGGCACTGGAGGCCGAAATGCGCCGCTGCTCGCTGTTGGGACTCACCATGGTCAATTTCCACCCCGGCGCCTCGCTCGGCAAAATCAGCGACGACGAATGTCTGGCCCTTATTGCCGACGGCATAAACCGCGTGCTCGAGAAAACCGAGGGCGTGAAGGCCGTCATCGAGAACACCGCCGGCCAGGGCTCCAACCTGGGCTGGAACTTTGAGCAGATAGCGCAGATCATAGCCCGCGTGGAGGACAAGAAGCGCGTGGGAGTGTGCGTCGACACCTGCCATGCCCATGCCGCCGGCATCGACTTCACCACCGACGACGCCTACCGTGAAGCCTGGGCCGAGTTCGACGCCGTAATCGGCGCCGACTATCTGTGCGGCATGCACCTCAACGATGCCAAGCGCCCCTTGGGCAGCCGCATCGACCGCCACGAGAGCATTGGCCGTGGAACCATCGGCGCCGAGTTCTTCGGCCGTCTGCTCAACGATCCGCGCACCGACAACATTCCCCTGTTGCTCGAAACCCCCGACCCCGCCCTGTGGGCCGACGAGATACGGACGCTCTACGGATACTCCGTAGCCCCGGAGTAGCGCCCCGCCCTTTTGAGTCCGATGTAGGGACGCTCGGCTCGAGCGTCCGCCACTAAAAAACAAACAACCCCGATGTAGGGACGCTCGGCCCGAGCGTCCGCCCAACAAAAAGCTCTTTCTTAGCCAATTCATTATCATCAAAATCATAAGTTAAGTATATCACCATGACTAACAAACCCGACCTCGGCTTCTGGAAGCTCTGGAACCTCAGTTTCGGCTTCTTCGGCGTACAGATCGCCTATGCCCTGCAGAGCGCGCAGGTGAGCCGCATCTTCTCCACAATCGGCGCTGACCCGCATGACCTCAGCTATTTCTGGATCCTTCCGCCCCTGATGGGCCTCATCGTGCAGCCCATCGTTGGCTCGGCCTCCGACCGCACCTGGAACCGCTTCGGCCGCCGTCTGCCCTTCCTACTGCTGGGCGCCGCTGTGGCCATTGTGGTTATGTGCCTCCTGCCCAATGCCGGCTCGCTCAACTTCACCGTGCAGTCAGCCATCATCTTCGGCCTCATCATGCTCATGTTCCTCGACACGAGCATCAACATGGCCATGCAACCCTTCAAGATGCTTGTGGGCGATTTTGTAAACGAGCGCCAGAAAGGCATGGCTTACTCCATCCAGTCGTTCCTTTGCAACGCCGGCTCGGTGGTGGGCTATGTGGCTCCGTTCGTTCTCGCCCTGTTCCTGAGCAACACCGCTCCCGAGGGCGAAGTGCCGGCAACGGTAACCTGGTCGTTCTACCTGGGCGCCGCCATCCTGCTGCTGTGCGTCATCTACACCTTCGCCAAGGTGCGCGAGATGCCGCCCGCCGAGTATGCCGCATACCACGGCATCGACCTCGAGGCGCAGAAGGCCGAGAAATCCGAAAAGAAAGAGAACATGTTCCAGCTCCTGGTCAAGGCTCCCCGTGTGTTCTGGACCGTGGGCCTCGTGCAGTTCTTCTGCTGGGCCGCATTCCTGTTCATGTGGACCTACTCCACCGACGCCATCGCTCACCACATCTTCGACGCTCCCGCCGTTGAGCGCGTGACCGGCGTCACCGTCGACGGCAAGGCTTTCCAGGACAAATACCTCTTCGTTGGCAAGCAGCCCCTCATCGAGGACGGCCGCCTCACCCTTGGCGGTGTGGAGATTGACGGCGAAGTTTACTCGCCCAACACAGTCGTAGTCAAAGGCGACACCATCATCCGCAACGGCGCCATCGTCACCAGCAACGGCTCGGCCAAGGTTGCCGCTCAGCAGGGCGCGATAGCCGCCCCCGGCGACGTGGTGGTGCTCGACGGCATCGAGAAGCCCGTAGGCAGCAAGGCCGTAACCCGCTCGGCTCTGTCGATGGTGACTCCCGGCGAAACCCTCACCCTGGCCCACATCGCCAAGCAGGACAAGGGCACCGGCGAATACATCCTGGAGCAGACCTCCGACGTTCCCACCCAGTCCACTTCGGTCATCGACGTCACCACCTCCACCGTCCTCAACCCCGCCTCGCCCGAGTATCAGCAGGCCGGCGACTGGAACGGTGTGCTGCTGGCCATCCAGGCCATCGCCGCCGTGCTCTGGGCCGTTGTCCTCTCGCAGTTCCGCAACCGCCGTCTGGGTTACTCTCTCAGCCTCCTGATCGGCGCAGTGGGCTTCGCCTCCGTCTACCTGATCAGCAACCAGTACGCCGTGGCCGTGAGCTACGCTCTGATGGGCTGCGCCTGGTCGGCAATGCTCGCCATGCCCTTCACCATCCTCACCAACGCACTCAGCGGCAACCATATCGGCACCTACCTGGGTCTGTTCAACTGCACCATCTGCCTGCCGCAGATTGTGGCTGCCCTCTGCGGCGGCCTCATTCTGGGCCTCTACCCCCTCGCCGACAACGGCGCTCCCAACACCGTGTTCATGCTCGTCACCTCGGGCCTGCTCCTGCTGCTTGGCTCTCTGGCCGTATGGAACGTGAAGGAGACTTACGGCAACAAGAAATAATCCCCACCCCATGGAATCGCTCAGAAATCTCTTCAAGATAGGCATAGGACCGTCGAGCTCACACACCATGGGCCCGCGCCACGCAGCCGTCAAGTTCCTTGACCGCTGCGGCGGCTCGGCCCACCGCTTCGAAGTGACGCTCTACGGCTCACTTGCCGCCACCGGCCGCGGCCACCTCACCGACCGTGCCATCCTCGACGTGCTCGAGCCCGTCGCTCCTACCGAAATAGTGTGGAAACCGGAGGAATTCCTCCCCTTCCACCCCAACGGCATGACCTTCCGCGCCTTCGACGCCGACGGCAACCAGACCCAGGAGGGCACATGGTTCAGCGTGGGCGGCGGCAACATTGTGGAGGCCGGCCAGGAGCGCTCCGACGCTCCCGACGTCTACTCCATGAACACCATCCAGGAGATTCTCGACTGGAGCGACCGCACCGGCCATGTGTACTGGGAGTATGTGGACCAGTGCGAAGGTCCCGGCATCTGGGACTATCTGGCCGAAGTGTGGCAAGTGATGAAGGATGCCGTGCGCCGCGGCCTCGAGGCCGAAGGCGTGCTGCCCGGCGGTCTGGGCCTGCGCCGCAAGGCTGTCAGCTACTATGTCCATGCCTCCGGCTATGCCCAGAGCCTGAAGAGCCGTGGCCTTGTCTATGCCTACGCCCTCGCCGTGAGCGAGGAGAATGCCGCCGGCGGCAAGATTGTGACGGCTCCCACCTGCGGCTCGTGCGGAGTGCTTCCGGCCGTGCTCTACCATCTGCACACATCCAAAGGTTTTTCCGAGCAACGCATCCTGCGCGCCCTTGCCACTGCCGGCCTGTTCGGCAACGTGGTCAAGACCAACGCCTCCATCTCCGGCGCCGAAGTGGGCTGCCAGGGCGAAGTGGGCGTGGCCTGCGCCATGGCTGCCGCCGCGGCCTCGCAGCTGTTCGGCGGCACTCCGGCGCAGATAGAATACTCGGCGGAGATGGGCCTGGAACACCACCTGGGACTGACCTGCGACCCGGTCTGCGGCCTTGTCCAGGTGCCATGCATCGAGCGCAACGCCTACGCCGCCGCCCGTGCCCTCGACTCCAACCTCTACGCAGCCTTCTCCGACGGCAAGCACAGCGTGAAGTTCGACCGCATCGTCGAGGTGATGAAGCAGACCGGCCATGACCTGCCGTCCATCTACAAGGAGACCTCGCAAGGCGGCCTGGCAATCATCAACTGACACACATCGTCTATACACGCGAAGAAGGCCGGAATCTGTATGGTTCCGGCCTTCTTCGTATTCTGGCTGTATGATTATGGTTCAGCGGCGGGCGTTGCCGAAGGCGTTGCGCACCACCAGGGCCGCACGGCTCTCCACACTGTCGCGGGGCGCTGCCACCGTCTGCGCCACCGGGTCGGTTGCGGAAACCGGTTCTGCCACAGCCACTGTGCGCTCAAGCGTCACGGTCTCGGGCTCCTCCACGCGCACAGCAGTGCTGTCCATGCGAGCCTTCATCGTCCGTGCGCTCATGGCCTCCAGGGTGATGGTTCCTGCCGCCTTGACGGGCGTGGCTGGGCGCACCACATTCTCAGGCTTGGAGACTGTTTTGGGCCGAGGGGCTTTCACAGTGCTTACGCTCTGGCCGACAGTAGCAACATTTTCAGCGGCGGCCTTCGGCTGGTTTCGCACCTCGGCCCGGGCCATCAGGCGGCCAACGTCGGCGGCCTTGATCTCTGGAATGCCGCGGTCAAGCGGTGCCGCCTTCTCGCGCTGCTCCTTCACTGCGGGAGTGGCGTCGGCTATCATGGGCACGCGGCCGGTGCCCAGATAGTGGTCGGTATAATATTTCAGACCGATTTCGTCTTCCACAACTCCGCGGCTGCTCGAGGCGTGGATCATGCGTCCGCCGCCTATGTACATGCCCACGTGGGCCACCTCGCCGCCACTGCGCTTCGACGAGAAGAACAGTATGTCGCCCACCGACACCTTGTCGCGGTCAACCGGGGCGCAGGCCTCCATCTGCTGGCGTGTGGTGCGCGGCAGGTCTATGCCCGCCGCCGTGGCATATATGCTTTTGAGGAATCCCGAGCAGTCGGCGCCCTCGCGTGTCTCGCCACCCCACACATAGGGCACGCCGAGCCACGTTTCGGCCTCGTCCACGAGAGCCTTGGCCACATCGCCGTGGGCTGCGGGACCGGCCTTGCGCGGACGCTTCACGGGGCGCGGATGTTTCTTCTGCTCCACTGCCACGGCATTGCGGCGCGAGCTGCCGCACGACGTTGCCAGCGAGGCTGTGCCTGCCACTGACAGCGTCACTGCCATGATGCTCATCCAGTTGCTGATTCGGCGTATTGACATAGTGAGGGTTTACGGGGTTTTGTGAACGGCAAATATAACGCTTTTTAACCCCGCGGCAAAGCTTTTTGGTGTTTTTGGCTAAATAATATGCCTTTATGGCTCTATTTTAACATTTGCTTTATAGAAATGGGGCCGTGCTTTAATTAGTGTGAAAGGATGCATTCACTCAAAGGGTTATGAGCAAAATTAACTTAAAAATCACAACGCCTTGCCCGGCATTAGAATATTTGGCTATATATTTGCGTATCCATTATGTAAAACGACAAATTCATCAACATACAATATATGAACACACTCTCATCCACACTTTGCCTCATGGCCGTGGCAGCCATCACCGCTGCCGACGCTCAGGCCATGGCCCCGGGCCGTCTGATTTCGCAGGACGATTTCACCCGCACGGCCGAGAACACAGTGAACGGCGTGGTAAGCGTCAAGAGCTACGCCACTCCGCGTATGCGTCAGATGCAGGGCTACGGCGACGGAGACTTCTTCGCCGACCCCTTTGAGTTTTTCTTCGGCATGCCCCAGCAGCGCCAGCCGCGTCAGCAGCCCCAGCAGCAGAAGCCCCAGCAGCGACAGACCGGCCTGGGCTCCGGCGTGATCATCAGCGAGGACGGCTATATTGTCACCAACAACCACGTCATCGCCGACGCCGAGCGTCTGGAAGTCACCCTCAACGACAACCGCAACTTCAACGCCACTGTCATAGGCGCCGACCCCACCTCTGACCTGGCCCTGATCAAGATTGACGCACCCGACCTGCACGTCATCCCCATGGGCAACAGCGACTCGCTCCGTGTGGGCGAATGGGTCCTCGCCGTCGGAAACCCGTTCGGCTTCACATCGACGGTGACCAGCGGCATCGTAAGCGCCAAGGCACGCAACATATCCACCACCACACGTACCCCCTCGAGCGGCAACATCGAGAGCTACATCCAGACCGATGCCGCCGTTAACCACGGCAACTCAGGCGGCGCCCTCGTGAACCTGAAAGGCGAGCTGGTGGGCATCAACACGGCCATCTACTCGCAGAACGGCTCCTACGTGGGCTGCTCGTTCGCCATCCCCACTTCGATTGTGAACAAAGTTATCGACGACCTGAAGACTTACGGCACCGTGCAGCGCGCCTATCTGGGCGTGAGCTTCGTGGAACTTACCCCCGAACTGGTCAGCGAAAAGAAGATCACCGGAACCACCACGGGCATATATGTGGCTGAGGTTGCCGACCGCTCGGCAGCAAAAGAGGCCGGCCTCAAGGAGGGCGACGTGATCACAGCCGTCAACGGCATACCCACCCCCAACACCGCCAGCATGCAGGAGGCCATCGCCAAGTTCAGCCCCGGCGACCGCGTGGAGCTGCGCTTTGTGCGCGACGGCAAGACCGAGACCCGCACCGTGACCCTCCGCAACCGCCGCGGCGACACCGAGGTTACACGCCCCGCCTCGCTCACCGACCTGGGCTGCGCCTTCACCAAGGTGCCCGCCGAGCGCCTCGAACAGCTCGAAATCAGCCACGGCGTGGCTGTCACCGGCCTGGAAGACGGCCGCGTAAAGGACTCCGGCATCCGCGACGGCTTCATCATCCTGGTTATCAACGGACAGCGCGTGAGCACCCCCGAGGATGTTGAGAAGCTCTACAACGCCATCATGAAGAGCGACGACGACAAGGTGATGTACATCAAGGGCATATACCCCACCGGCAAACGCGGCTTCTATGCCGTGCCTCTCGCCGACTGACGCACCACCCCACCCCGCACACTGAGGGCCGCCCCCATCCCGGAGCGGCCCTCAGCATCATTATATAAGACTTATAAATCTTATAAGACTTATAAATCTTATAAGACTTATAAAACTTATGATTCTCATAATCCGCGCGCACCTCTCCTCCCCTCCGCGCTTTTCACCCTCTCTGAAAATCAGCCATGTAACGCTTTTTAAGAATTTTTTTCGCCAAAACGCTTGCACAGTTCCGAAAAAAGCCCGAACTTTGCAGTGCAAAAACGAAGCAATGGCGAATTAGTGTAGAGGCCTAGCACGCCACCCTCTCAAGGTGGAGACTCGGGTTCGAATCCCGGACTCGCTACTAAAATCCCTGAACCGGATGGTCACTCCGACCTTCCGGTTCTTTCTTTTGCGCCCGGCCGCTTAATCATCACTCCTATGAACACTACAGGCAATCATTCCATCACCCGAACCTCCGCGGCCGACCGCATCGGCTCCTTCCTCTGGCAGCATCTGCTGCTGCTCGCCTCGCTCTATCTCATGACACTCGGCGTGGCCCTGTGCATCAAGAGCGCATTGGGAAGCAGCGTAATCTCCTCGCTGCCGCTCTCCCTCGCGCGCGCATCCGAGCTCGGCATCACTCCCCGCGGCACCGTGGGCGACTACACAATCATGATGAACGGCGTGTTCGTGGCCCTTCAGATTCTCATTCTTCGACGCGGATTCGACCCTCTCCAGCTGTTCCAGCTCGCCGTGGGATGGGTGTTCGGATGGCTGATCGACCTCAATGTGGCCATCACCTCCCCGATTGCCTGCCAGAGCCTGTGGAGCCAGGCCGCGGTTCAGTTTGCCGGATGCGCGGTGATGGGCGTTGGCATAGCCCTGGAGGTGCGCTGCGGGTCGGTGACCATGCCCGGCGAGGGAATAACCGTGGCCATAAGCCGCGTGAGCGGAATGCCGTTCGCCAAGACCAAAATCATGGTCGACACCACTCTTGTGGCCCTCGCCGTGGCCTCCAGCTACGCTTTCTTCGGCTTCTGGGACTGGAGCATCGTGGGTCCCGGCACGCTGTTCGCCATGGTGTTCATCGGCTATGAAATCCGCCTGCTCAGCCCCCACCTGGGATGGTTCGACCGCCTGCTGGCCAACAGGCCCGGTTTCCGCCGCTACATTTTCGGCCTGGCACGCTTCCTCTACCCGCGTCGCCACTGAACTTTAGGGCTCCCGGGGCCGTTGTATGTGTAGTAATCCAACTAACATACACACATACCCATGAACAAGATACTCGTAGTTACGGGCCACCCCTACTGGCCCCAGTCGCGTGCCAACCGCATCATTCTTGACGAAATAACCCGCATCGCCGCCGAAAAAGGCAACGATTACGAACTCAGCCTGAGCTATACCAACATCACCGAACTCTATCCCGACGGCCGCATCGACGTCCCCGCCGAGCAGCAGAAGCTCCTTGCCGCCAACGTGGTGGTGTTCCAGTTCCCCGTCATGTGGTTCGCCGCCCCGTCGCCCGTGCACCGCTACATGGAGGAGGTCCTCACCTACGGCTTCGCCTACGGACCCGAGGGCACCAACCTGCGCAACAAGGCCATGCTCGCATCCGTCACCGCCGGCGGCGACGAAGCCAGCTATCAGCCCGGCGGCAAATGCCCCGTCACCATGGACCAGATCATGGCTTCCACCGCGGCCGTGGCCTCTTACTGCCTGATGAAATGGGGAGGCTACCTGTGCTCCTACTCCGCCGCCGACCGCAGCGAGGCCGAGCTCCGCGACCACGCCCGCCGCCTCATCGACACCATCCGCGGCCTGGGCTGACACGCCCCCCGAGGCATAAAAAACACAGCCGGACAGCCACCCCCGCGCGGGGACGCTGTCCGGCCTTTTACATTTTTCTTATCGGCCCCGTGCAGGGCGCTTACGCTCAGTTCAGAACTATGGCCATCGGAGCCTTCGAGGGGTAGTATGCGCGCGCCAGCTGGCGGAGCAGCTCTATGGTGCTGCGGCGGGGAGCGGGACGTGACGGCTGTGCCGGGGCCTGGGTTTTGATCATTTGCGTTTCAGGGGTAGAGGTTTTGTCCATAGGCATAATGCGGAATTAGGTGGTACAGTGTTTGTGAGGTTAAGGAGTGGTGGGAAGCGGCTCCAAGCGCCTTGCCTTCCGGCCGTTCACCATTAAAACGCCCCTGCCCCGCCGTATATTGCCCCGGATGTCATTTTTTCGCTAACATTTTTTCACCACCCGGTCCAAAAGGCCCCGCTATGCCGTCGCGCGCAAATCCATGCCTGCAAGCGCACTACGCGCCGTGCAACACCCGGAGGGCCGTATTATTGTGTTTGAAACGCATAACAATCATTAAAAAAAGAAGCGCAAATTGCCCATCTCGGCTAAATTTTGTAATTTTGCATATCCAATCATACCACGGGCCAAGAGTGGCTCCCGTCCGAGCCTTTATCCAATTTACAATGTCTTACTACGATGAACACAACAACCATAAACCGTAACAATAACCCAACATATCACCCTCCCGCCTATAGCTCGAATTCTACTCTAAAACCGGAACCGGAGAGCATCGGCATCGAAGCCGGCGCGCGTACGGATTCCACCCCACGAATGACAAAACAACAACTCACCGCCCTTGACGACGACCGGCTCATCAAGCTCTTCGCCGAGGGGCAAAATCAGGCATTTGACGTTCTCCTTGAGCGCCACAAAATGCGGGTTTTCAACTACATTCTTCACACCGTAAAGGACGAAGACACGGCCAACGATGTCTTCCAGGAGGCCTTTGTCAAGGTCATTACCACCGTGAAACAGGGCCGATACACCCCCGACGGCAAGTTCGCCGCCTGGCTCATGCGCATAGCCCACAACCTCATCATCGACCATTTCCGCCAGTCCAAGTCAGAGGCCACCGTCTCCGCCGACCAGGCCGACTACGCCGTCCTCAACCGCCCGGAGCTCGCCTCCGACACCATTGAGGACACAGTCGTTGACCGCGCCATACGCGACGACGTGCGCCACATGGTGCGCCAGCTCCCCCGTGAGCAGCGCCAGGTCCTGGTCATGCGCTACTACGGCGGCATGAGCTTCAAGGAGATAGCCGAGCGCACCGGCGTGAGCATCAACACCGCCCTCGGCCGCATGCGCTACGCCCTCATCAACCTGCGCCGCAAGGCCGCCCCCTGCATGCCAGAGCTCCAGCGCTGACCCCCCGTCCACGCCGCGCCCAAAATCTTATAAATCTTATAAGTCTTATAAGTCTTATAAGTCTTATACTCTCCCCCACCCTCCCATGTAGGGACGCTCGGCCCGAGCGTCCGCCAGCCGGGGCCACAATACAAAGGCAGAGACGCCCACAGCGAGCGTCCCTGCCTTATTTCGTATATCCCGTAGGACTCAGCGCACCAGCACCTTGGCGGCACGTCCGCCTTTCAGCACTATGTAGAGGCCCGGAGCCATGTCGTCTGCGCTGACCTCCACGCCGCCGGGAGTGAAATAGCGCGCCGGGGCCTCCGCATCAGCCTCAATGCCTTCCACGCCCGTGGTGCCGTCGTAGACCACATTCTTCGCAAACTTAGTGTACCGCGGGTCCTCCGCCATCTGCACATAGGGATTGCCGCTCACGCCACGGTACTTCTCCGGCGCGTGCACCACTATCGAGCCGTCGGGCATGCCCGTGAAGGCATCCGTGGCCAGCCCCCATGCAAAGGGGAAAAGACCCGGCTCGCAGTCGTTGTTGAACGCCAGCACGCGCAGATTAGGGCAGTCGGCAAAGGCCTGGCTGCGCACACCCTTCACATCCGGGCCCACCAGCACCATGCGCAGGTTCTCACAGCCGGCAAATGCATCCTCCTGCACCACCTCGGGGCCGTCCAGATACACATACTCCACGCCCTTGCACCCGCGGAAGGCGCCCTGCCCCACCACGTTGGTCTGCCGAGGCACGCTCACACTGTACAGGCCCGTGCACCCCTCAAAGGCGCTGACGCCCATCAGCAGCAGGTCCTCGCCCAGGTCCACCGAACCCAGATTGGCGCATCCGTGGAACGAACGCTGTCCCACGCGGCTCACGCCCACCAGCCTGAGGCTCCTGATGCTGGTGTTGCCCATGAACAGCGAGTCGCCCACGGCCTCCACCGGCACGCCGTCCACCGACGGCCCTATCACCACATGCTCCAGGCGGCGCCCCGCCTGGGTCAGCGCCGTGGCCACATAGCCTTTCACAGTCACGGTCCGGGTAGCGTCGAGCGAGTCCTCCTCGGTGATGGCAATGCTGTCTTCGTAGTGGTATTCTATGCCGCCCACCACAGTGTCGGGGTGCTCGGCATTCTGCGCCCATGCCGAGGGGCACATAATAGCCGCCGAAGCCGCGGCCGTAGCAAGTAAAAATGTCTTCATAGCTTACATTAATTAAAGATATTCATAAATAGTTGAATCATCACACGGGCGGCCGCACATCACGGCACCCCGTAAATATACAATGCTCCACCCCCCGGAAAAGTTCTATCCCCACACATTCCTTATCCCCCTCTAAAAACCACACACACCGACCCGCCCCGCCCTACCTTCGCCGGAGGCCGTGCCGTCTCAAACTCCCCCATCCCCATCGTCAACATACTCATCCGTTGCCGCACCTCCACACACCGGCGCCTGACATCACTGTAATTGTCCCCAACAAAAAAAGGGGCCGCCCAGACGGGCGGCCCCTCGTATTATCAGGGTTTGTTCAGAGTGTTACTTCTTGATGACGGGGAGCGTGACGCCCTTGCCGTCGGCGGTGAGGCGCAGCACATAGTAGCCTGCGGGCAGAGCGCTGACATCGATGCTCAGCTTGCCGCCGGCCATGGCAGCATCCTCTGATTTGAGGACGGTGGCGCCGCTCAGGGCCACGATGCTGTAGCTCAGAGTGGCGGGAGCCTCGCTCATGGTGACATACAGCGTCTCTGCCACAGGGTTCGGGTATACGCCCACACCCTGCAGAGCGGTGATGTCGGTCACGCCGCTGGTCTCGGTCACCACAATCGGCAGCTCAACCGAAGCGGTGGCGCCCTGGGCGTCGGTGGCCGTCACGGTTGCCGTGGCGGTGCCGGCAGCCTTGCCGATGAAGATGGCCGAAGTCTCGGCGCGGTACACTTCCGCAACATCCTGGCGGTCTACGCTCACGGCATAAGTCATGGCGTCGCCGTCCGGGTCGCTGAACATGTTCTCGAAGCTGATCACATCCGAGCTGCCGCCCACCTGCATGGCCAGAGCCTCTACATCGGCGGGCTGCGGAGCGCGGTTGGTGTGCTCAACGGTGTAGCCCACCGTGGCGGCACCTTCCTGGCCGTAGCTGTCGACGGCGGTGACGGTCACTGAGTAGCGGCCCTCGTCGCCATACTTGGGTGCGAGCACCAGGCGGAGAGTGGCCTCGCCGGCGCCGGCGGGGATGCTGACAGTGCCGTTGTCGTCGGTTGTGGCCTCAGCGCCGTTGGCGGTGGTCACGCTCTGCAGGGTTGCTGCCGAGCCGTTGTCGGCCACGGTCACAGTCATGGCGTCGCCGTCGGGATCGCTGACGGTAACCTCAAGGGGCTGCTCGGAGCCTTCCGGCACGAGCAGGGCCGAAGTCGGGGCGCTGACCACGGGCATGCCGTTCTTGCTCAGCACCACGGGGAGGTTGAGCAGAGGCATGTTCGGGTCGTCGCTCTTGATCACGAGCATGGCGGTGTTGCCCACCTCGAGCGGAGCCGACACGGCGTTGAGGCGCACGGGCAGCTCTGTCTTGGCGCCGGCCTCCACGGTGAATGCCACCTCGCGGCCGGGCAGTGAGGCCCACTCGGAGCCCTCGCTCGTCTCTATGCACGATGCCACGTAGCCCAGCGAACCGTACTGGTCCTTGAATATCTCGGCAACGTCAAACCAGCCGTAGTCCTCGATGTAGCCGCGGTAGCGGTCGGTGACTACCGACTCCTCCTTGGGCACGATCATGGCGGGGAAGGCCTCGCCGGCCGGGTAGCTGATCACCACGTTGAAGTCCTGGCCTTCGGGAACGAAGACGGGCTTGTTGAGAGCGATGGTCACCTGGTAGCTGGCGTCGGTGTTCTCGGCCTGGTCGTGGTGGTAAACGCCGCGGCCCATCACAGTGCCGGTCTCGGGGTTGTCGCCGCTGACAATCTCCACTATGTAGTCGGCGTCCTTCACCTTGCCGAACTTGATGATGGTGTAGACATGCGATATGTTGAAACCACCTGCCGGGGCCTGGTACTGCGTGGCGCCCTTGTAGGTGCCGTACTCGGTTGTTGAGCCGTAGGTGTAGACGGCGTTGTTACCGGGCATGCACGGGTGGTAGAGGCCGCGCAGGAAGGTCATGTCGTTGGGCAGGTTCTTGATGTTGTCCGACTCGGTGGCCACATCGAAGGTCTCGATGCTGCGCTTGCCCTGGCCCAGGACGCGGATGCGCTCGGGTGCAGGCAGTGCTGCGGGAGCCACGCCGCCGCCCTCGTCCGGATCGAGGCTCTCGCCGCGTCCGCTCAGGTCTATGCGCGCTGTGCCGGTCAGGGTGCCCTCGCCATAGTTGGCGATGGTGACGGGGTGCGTGCCCACATAGTCGGGGGCCACGCCGGTCACTGTCAGGCCTTCGGCGGCCGGGCCTTCAATGGCCATGGCGGGAGCCGGGGTCACAACGAACTTCACGTTGACGGTCTTCTCGGTGAGGCCTTCGGCGCCCTCCAGGTGGAACACCAGGGGCACCAGGTACTCGCCGGGGGTGTAAGCCTGCTCGCCGGGCAGCATGGGCACTGCGAACTTGCAGCCTTCCTCGCCCACCTGTACGGGCATGCCCTGGTACATCTGCCACGACTTGGTGCCGGTGGGATTGCCGTTCCAGTCCATGTCGTCGCCGTAGACGAAGGTGTAGAATGCCGGGGTGTACTCGTCGAACCACTCGTCATAGACCTGCGGGCCCTTGTTCTCCACGGCGCTGATGGTGAACGGAGCGGTGCCGTTGTTGGCAATCTCCACCTGGCCGTAGTACATGGCCCCCATGCTCACCATCGGGTCGCTGTAGTCGGTCGACATCCAGCCTGCGGGGTGGCTGACGGTTACGTCGGCCGAGAACTGCGGAGCGGCCTTGCCGTTCAGCGTCAGGCTTACGGGAATGGTCACCTTTTCGCGGCCGGGGATGTTGGTGGTCACGGTGATTGCCGACTGGTAATCGCCGGCCAGGGCGTCAGCGTTGACGGTGATGTCCTTGGTGGCCGTCTTGCCGGGCTCCAGGTCGAAGGTCACTACGGGCTCGAACTCCACTGCGGTGTTGAACTTGATCAGGCGGTCAGGCAGGCGTATGCCCTCGGTTGCGCCCTCGTTCGAGATGCCGGCGGTGCCGAAAGTGCCGTAGATGATGGAATTGGGGTTGTTCTCGTCCTCCTTGTACTGGAACTTGAACGAGCCGTCGGCGTTGAGGATGAGCTGGTAGCATACGCCCAGGTTCATCGAGTTGCCGTACTCCATGAACGATACCACGGCCTGCGAGTCGCTCACGCGGTGGTAAGTGCCGGCAGACTTGGTCTGGTCCATGGTGTGCAGGCCCCAGTAGGGAGCTATCACGTTGGTGTAGATGCTGCCCTGCGGGAAGTCGGTGGGAGGCTCGGGCCACATGTGCTCGTCGGTGCGTTCGGTGAACGACACGAAGCCTGTGTTGTACACATACATGCGGCGGTAGGTCTTGCCGTAGAAGGGGAAATCGAACGGCAGGTCCACAGCCACGTAGTCATGGAGGTTGTAGTAGGTGAAGGCGTTGTGTTCGGTGCCTTCCTTGTCCACGATGTCAACCCAGTTGAACTTCACGGCCTCGCTGTCTTCGTTCGAGGCATAGGTGTAGCCTGTGCCCTTCGAGGTGGCAAAGTCGGGGTTGTAGTCCAGGAACTGGCCTGCGCTGAGGGCGTAGGTGAGGGTCTCGTTGCCGGTGTTCTCGATGGTGAGCGGCCGGGCCTGCTTGGTGCGGGCGTCCATCTGGAGCTGCAGCTCGGTGTAGCCCAGCTTCATGTCCGGGCAGCCAATCACGCGGCCCTTGAGCTGAGCGGTGAGGGTGCCGGCATCGGTTGTGACGGTGAGCACGTCCGACAGCTCGCCTTCGGCGTCGGTGGGCATGGTCACCACTATGTCCTTGGCCTGGCGTGCCTTCACGGTGAAGGGAGCCTTGAAGTCGGTGCTGAACGCGCCCTTCCCGAAGCTCAGACCGGTGATGGTCATGTCGGCGTGGCCGTCGTTGCGAACGGTCACTGAGCGCTGGGCCTGTGCTGTGCGGAACACATCGCCGAAGTCAACCGATGCGGTCTCCTGGCCCAGGGCGGGCTTCAGGTCGCCGGTGATGGTGGCGGTGAAGGGCACGAGCACTGCGGGGCTCACCAGGTCGTTCGAGTTGATGACCAGGTTGGTCAGGGTTTCGCCGGCGTTCATCTGCTCGTTGGCACGCACGGTGGCGCGCACGGTCACAGACTCGCCGGGGGCCAGCAGGCCGTCGGTGGGGGCTATGGTCTCGATCATGTTGGGAGCCGGAGCGGCGATGCGCACGGCTGTGCCGGCGGTGAAGGCCATGTAGCGGTCACCCTCGGCGGTGCGCTCCTCGTCGCTGGTCCACTCCTGGTTGGCGATGTCCGACGAGGTCACGGTCAGCGGGTCGGCGCAGTCGGGGTCGCTGAGGCCCACATAGAGGCTGCGGCCCTGGTTGAACACGCCGGCGGGAGTGTAGTCGTCATAGAACATCTCCACGTCGCCGTTCGACGACAGCACCATGTGGAACGATACCGGAGTGTAGTCCTGGTCATAGACCACGGCCAGAACGTTCTCGAACGACACCACCAGCTTGCCGTCGCGCTTGGCATAGCGCACACGCGAGTTGGCGCCCATCTGAAGCTGGGTGGCGCCCCAGGCCGAAATCCAGCCTGTGCCCTCCAGGTAGCCGTGTCCGGGATAAACCGGGGCCTGGCTCATGGAGCTGAAGTTGCCGGTGCTCATGGCCACGCCGCCGTAGTTGTTGACGTACACGCGGTCATACTCCTTGCCGTAGTAGGGGAACTTGAAGCCCGGGTCGATGGGTGCCGACCACGAGTTCTGGTCAGTGAACGATGCCGTGATGTCCACAGCGTCGATGAGCTCCGGGTTGCCGTCATATTCGGCGCCGGCAGAGCCGTTGAGGTTCGAAGCCCACACATAGCCGAAGCGGTGCACGCCGGCGGCGTCCATGGCGCCGTCCACGGCCTTGTCGCTGTACTTGGGCATCACGAACTGCAGGGGATAGTTGCCGGTGTTCTTCACGGCGAATTCCACCTCCCTGGCCTCGCCGCCCACCTGCAGCTCGCCGGCGTTGACGGTGGCGGGCTCCACGGTGAGACGTGCCGGGTCGGTGGCCACGCCCTGAACCATGACGCTGAACTCGTTGCCGTCGCGGTCAGTGAAGACTATGCGGCCCGTGTGGCTGCCTGCCGACTTGGGCGCGAATGTAATGTCGAAGCTCGTGGTGGAGCGTGCCGGGAAGCCTGCCGAGAGATACTCGGGGCCGGCGAAGTGCTCCGAGGTGGAGCTGATTTTGTCGCTGTAGATGCCTGCCGACCACTGGCTGCCGCTGAAGTTGCCGTAGCCGCGGTTGAACACCTCCACGGTCAGCGTCTTCTGCTGGCCCACAAGCAGGTCGCCGAAGTTCACCACCTTGCCGAACACCACGTCGGCCTTCTGGCCGCTGACATTGAGGCTCACGGGCAGCTTGATGTCGCTGCCGCCGGTCTCGTTGGTGTCGAAGTAGATGTTGAAGTTATAGCTGCCGTTCACCAGGGGCTGGCCGTCGGTCTTCACCTCCACGGTCTGGGTCTCGCCCTGCTTCACGGTGCCCTCCGGGGGCGTGAGGGTGAGCACCGACGACCAGTCGGGGTTCTGCGATATGGCTCGGATGGCCCAGGTGGGGCACTCCAGGGTGGCGTAGCTCGAACCGGCCAGAACCTGCGTCAGCGGGGTCCAGGTGCGGCCGCGGTCGTTGCTCATATAGGCGTTGCGGGCGTCAGCGGCGCCGTCGCCGTCGGCCAGGCCCAGGGGATAGCCCTCCTGGTCGCCGTCAAAGTGAACCACCACCCAGAAGCTCTCGCCCGGCTCGAAGTGGAACTGCTCCGGCAGCGCCAGGTTGTAGCCGTAGACAAACCAGTCCGGGGTGAACGAGCACAGTCGGTTCTGCTCGGTGATGCCGGCAGCGCCGCGGTAAACCTCCACCACCGGGTTCTGGCCGTTCTGGCCGTCGACGCGCACGGTTGTCAGGTTGAAGCCGTCGGGATACTTCTCGGCGTCCACCGTGAAGTACTGCGCCATGGAGTTGGGCAGCGACTTGTCGGTGTCGCCGATGTAGGCCCACACGAACGGATAGTGGCACATTTCCTTGGGATAGTCCTCGCGCACAAAGTCGCCGGTCACCACCGTGTGGCGCTTGACGGTCGATGCCGCCAGGTGCCCGGCATAGGGCTTCACGTTCATGGGACGGGCGGCGCCAAGCGAGTTGGTGCTGAGCTGTGCCGAGCGGGTGCGGGTGGTGTAGCTCCAGCTGAGCAGGCCCTCGGCGGTGTTGCCTATGCTGAAGGAGTCGGAGCCCGAGCTGAGGTCGAGCTGAGTCTTGTCCACGGTCATGCGGGGGCCGGCGTTGGTGCTTGCCTCCATCACGGGGGTCATTGCCGAGGTGCCTCCCTGGCGGCCCACGGCGCGCAGGGCCATGTAGTAGCGGGTCATGGCCTCCAGGCCGTCGATGGTGTGGCTGATGCGCTTGCCTGAGGGCGTGAAGCGCGAGTCAACGTTGACCGTGCGCGCCTCCGTGGTCGTGGCCTCGGTGAAGGGCTTGTCGGAGTAGTAGAGGATGAAGTGGTCCACATAGTCATAGGGGGCCGCGGGAACCGTCCACTCCAGGGTTATGCTGTTCTGTGCCGGCAGAATCTCCACGGCGCCCACGGCCTCCGGCGCCGAAGTGTCGCCGAACTGCAGGGCCTTGGCCGCGTCGATGTAGCCCGAGCCGTAGAGGCCCTCGCGGCCGGGGTTGGCGGCGTAGAGGTCGTTCACGGCCGTTTCGAGCTGAGTGCGCAGCATCTCGGGGCTCATGCTCTCGCTGCCGTACTTGCTCAGCACCAGGGCCGCGATGCCGGACACGTGCGGACATGCCATCGACGTGCCCTCGTTCCAGCCGTAGGAGTTGTTGGGCAGGGTGGAGAGCACGCCCATCTGCTCGCCATAGTCCAGCAGGCCTCCGGGGGCGGTGATGTCCACCCAGGGGCCGTAGTTGGAGTAGGAGGCCACGGTGCCGTCGGCGGTCATGGAGCCCACGGTGAGCACCTGGTCTATGCAGCCGGGATAGTAGTTGCCGGTGGCGCCGTTGTTGCCGGCGGCGAAAATGCAGAGGCCTCCGGTCATGCGGTCGTTGCGTGCCATGCGGCTGAAGTAGTTGATGGCGTCGAGCACGGCCTGCTCGTAGTAGTCGGGTTCGCCCCAGCCCCACGAGCACTGGGCAATGGTGGCGCCGCGTTCGGCGGCATAGACAATGGCCTTGGCAAAGTCGCCCTCGCCCACGCCGCTGCGCGAGTCGAACACCTGGCAGCTGATCATCCTCACGCCCGAGCTTTCGGAGCCGTCGCCGCCCGCCACGCCTGCCACGCCGATGCCGTTGTTGTTGACGGCGGCCACGGTGCCGGCCACGTGGGTTCCGTGGCTGTGGGGATAGATCTGGGGGCTGTTGGTGCAGAAGTTCCAGCCGTACACATCGTCGGCATATCCGTTGCCGTCATCGTCGCGGCCGGAGGTGCCGTCGGCCTCGGCCTGGTTCACGAGCATGTTGCGGGCCAGGTCCTCGTGGGTGTAGTCCACGCCGCCGTCTATGATGGCCACCACCACGTCGGGCCTGCCGGTTTCGGTGAGCCATGCGTTGAACACATTGGCGTCGGCGCCGGCCACGGTTCCCGCCATGGTGCCGCTGTTGGAGTAGTGCCACTGTCCGGGCAGGCGCGGGTCGTTGAAGGGCATCGCGGCCCCCGCGGCGGCCTGTGCCGGGCTTTTCTGTATTATGAAACGGTCCGAGCCCACCAGCTTGGGAGCCTTCACCGTCTCTGCGCGCATTATGCCGTCGGTTGCGGCCAGGCGTGCCGCGGCCTCGCGGGGCGAGGCGGCCGTGGAGTCGAAGCGCAGTTCGTACCACTGGTCGATGCCGTATTTGGCGCGTTCGGCGGCATAGCGGGGATTGGGCGGAAACAGGGGCGTCAGCCTGGCGCCTCTGATGCTCTGCACTGCGGCGTCGAGGGCGGGCACGCCTGTTGCGGACAGGTCCGCCGCCGCGGCCGCGGCCCTTGCCCTGGCCACGCGCTGTGCCACCTGGCGCTGCAGCTTGACGCGGACCACACCCTGCCCGGGGGCCTCGGAGGCCGCGGCCCATGGCGCGGAGCCCGCCGCGGCCACGAGGGCGGCGGCGAGCAGCTTGGATAGTAAGTTTGACATTTTTAGAAATTGTGATAAAATATGATTGGAAAAAAAACAATATCCCATGCAGGGCCGCCCGGGTGCGGGCGCCCCCCGGAACCGCCCATGCA
>JAXJRL010000009.1:0-19387 GCA_036310635.1 Muribaculaceae bacterium
CGGACCGAGCGTCCCTACATCAGTTGTTGCTTGGTGGGCGTCAGAGGGATTACTTGGAGTAGCCCATCTTGGCAAGGACGTCGTTGGAGACGTCGATGGCGGGAGAGGCGAAGATGATGTCGGATGACGAAGCGCGGTCAAATATGGCCTGGAGTCCACGTTCCTGTGCGAGTTTCTTGACAGCGTTGTAGATGTCGTCCTGGATGGGCTTGAGGAGCGACTGGCGCTTCTGGTAGAGCTCGCCTTCGGGACCGAAGTATTTGTAGCGCAGTTCGGTTGCCTCTTTCTCTTTGGCAACGATCTCCTGTTCGCGTTTCTTCACCTGGTCCTCTGTGAGGAACACCTTGTCGGCGAGATACGACTGGTACATGTTCTCGGCCTCTTTGCCTTTGACTTCAACTTCTTTCTGCCAGCGCTGTGAGAGCTGGTTGAGCTGTTCGTTTGCCATCTCGTATGAGGGGACGTTCTTGAGAATGTACTCCATGTCGACGAGTGCGAACTTCTGTGCCGAGGCGGCGACCACGCCAACAACGGCCATGGCGAGTATGAGTGCTATTTTCTTCATATCGGGTATTCGGAGATTAGGTTAGTGGTGGTTATTAGTTTGGTGTTATACTAATATAGACGCTTTGCGGGGCAAAAGGTTTAGGAGCTGATTGAATTAGGAGTGGTGAGTGGTCCATCCGGGGGGTGGAGGCAAATTTTCACGTACCAGCCGGGCTCATGTTCAGTTCAATCTGTGGGTCAGCAATCGGTAATTAGAATTCCTGGCCGAGGATGAAGTGGAAGTGGCTTCCGCCCTTCTCGCCGAACACTTTGTCGAAACCGTAAGCCCAGTCGATACCCATCATGCCGACCATGGGGAGGTAGATGCGGACACCGGCACCGGCACTGCGCTTGATGGAGAAGGGGTTGAAGTCCTTGACCGAGGTCCAGGCGTTACCACCCTCAAGGAATGCGAGAGCATAGATGGTGGTGGTGGGCTGGAGCATGAGGGGGAAGTGGAGCTCGACGCCGAAGCGAGTGTAGGCGTAGCCTTCGGAGCGGTAGGGAGTGAACTGACCGTTATCGTAACCGCGGAGGGCGATGGTCTCGGTGGCATAAGTATAGGAACCGGACATGCCGTCGCCGCCCACGTAGAATGTCTCGAAGGGAGTTTTGAGCCACTTGTTGTAGCTGCCGAGGAGGCCGATGTCGGCGCGGGTCATGAGCACGGGAGTCCAGCGCTGGTTTGACGACAGCGGGGTGTAGGTGCGCGACTTGAATCGCAGCTTCCAGTATTCGATCCACTTGTAGAGCTGTTTCTTGGACTCGGTGGTGTTCTCCTTGCTGAGTTTCTCCCAGTCCTTCTTGCCTGCGAAGAGCGAGGCGGGCGGGGTGATCTGGAGGTTGAGCGAGAAGCTTGAGCCGCTACGAGTGTAGAGGGGATTGTCGATTGACGAGCGCGAGAGGGTAAGGCCGAGCACGAAGGCATTCGACGTACCGTTGTTCATATAATAGAGGTACTCCCAGTTCTTGAGGTAATACCAGTTGTAGCCGAGTTCGGCGGTGAAGGTGAAGTAGTCATCGGGCCACTTGAGGCGCTTGCCGAAGCCCACGTTCACGCCAATCATCTGGAGGACCTTGTTGGGGTCGTAGGCGTTCTGGTAGCCGTCGTCATAGTTGCTGCCGTAGTAGCCGCCGTAACCGCCATAGCCGCCATAACCCCAGCCGCCGTTGAGCCACTGGCTGTTGTAGAACGAGGAGTTGACGCCGGTCTGACGGCTGTAGTAGGCCGAAACCTGGAGCGAGTTAGGACGCTTGCCGCCAAACCAGGGGTCGAGGAACGAGAGCGAATATGCCTGATAGTAACGGGCGTTGGTCTGGGCGCTGAGTGTGAAGGTCTGACCCTCGCCCTGCGGGATGAGACCGCGGTAAGAGCTGGGGTGGAAGAGGTTCTTGATTGAGAAGTTGGTGAACTTGAGCGACACCTTGCCGATGATGCCCGTCTGACCCCAGCCGAGCGACAGCTCAATCTGGTCATTGGCCTTCGACTCAAGGTTAAGCACCACGTCGACAGTTCCGTTGTCCTCGTTGGGGCGGATGTCGGGGCTCATGCTCTCAGGGTTGAAGTGGCCGGTCTGGGCAATTTCGCGGAGAGAGCGCATGAGGTCGGACTTGGAGAAGAGCTCGCCGGGTTTGATGCGGAGCTCGCGGCGCACCACCTTTTCATAGAGGCGGTCGTTACCGTTGATGACCACGTTGTTGATGCGAGCCTGAGGACCCTCGGTGACGCGCATCTCGAGCGAGATGGAGTCGTTGGTGACATCCTTCTCAATGGGGAGAACGTTGTAGAAGAGATAACCGTTGTCCATGTAGAGGCTGGAAACAGCGTCATCGTCCTCGCTGAGGCGCTTGTTCATCTGCTTCTGGTTGTACACGTCGCCGGGCTTCATGTCGAGATAGTAGTCGAGCTGAGCCGTGGGGTAGATGGTGTTGCCCACCCACTTGATGTCGCGGATGTAGTACTTGGGGCCTTCTTCAAGGTTGATGTAGACGTCAACGAGTTTCTCATTGTAAGGCACCACGCTGTCGCTGAGGATCTTGGCGTCGCGGTAGCCGAGTTCGTTGTACTTGTCGATGATGCGGTTCAGGTCGTCCTCGAAGTCAGACTCAACGAACTTCTTCTGCTTGAAGAGGTTGAGGAGTTTGCCTTTCTCGTTTGTTTTCTTCATCACGCGCTGCAGCTTGTTGTCGGAGAGCACCTGGTTGCCGTTGATGTAGATTTTGTGCACCTTCACCTTGTCGTGCTTGTTGGCGTTGATGTCCACAATCATCTCGTTGGGAGCCGAGAGGTCCTCGCGGAGCTGGACGTTCACCTCGGCGTTGCCGAAGCCTTTGTCCTTGAAGTACTTCTCACCGATCACCTTGATGCGGTTCACAATGTTCTGAGTGATGACGTTGCCCTTCATGAGCTGGAGGCGCTCCTGGAGGTCGTCGCTTTCGCCTTTCTTCATGCCGTTGTAGTGTACGGCCGAGATTCGGGGCTGGGGACGGAGCTCAATCTCGAGCCAGGCCTTGTCGCCGTAGGTTTTGAGCACCTTGACGCGCGCCTGGCTGAAGAGCTGCTGGCGCATGAGGCGCTTGACGGCGTTGGTGATGTCGTTGCCGGGGATCTCCACACGGTCGCCCACCTTGAGGCCTGTATACCCCAGGATGAGGAAATCGTCATAGTTGGGAGCACCGGTAATCTTGATGTCGGCAATTTCATAAGTTCGGGGCATGCCGTTGAAGAGCACGGTGGGGTTGAAAACCGTGTCCTCCGGGACTGCGGGCCTTGCCGACGCCGCGGGCCTGAAGGGAGCGGCAAGAGCCGATACCGACATTACAAGAAGTGCTATAATGGAGAATAATTGGCGTTGCATATTGTGAGGGTGATGAATGGTTTCGTTTTTATATGTAGGAGTAAAGTACATTTTCAAGGTTGGGTGGCGTCGGGAGCCTGGGTTACCTGTTCGCCGGTCATGCCGTAGCGCCGCTGACGGCCGTTGAACTCGTCGATGGCAGCCTCGAGGTGCCGGCGGTCAAAATCGGGCCAGAAAGTGTCGGTTACCACAATCTCGCCGTAGGCCATCTGCCATAGGAGGAAGTTGGAGAGACGCATTTCGCCGCCTGTGCGAATGAGCAGGTCGGGGTCGGGCATACCGGCAGTGGCGAGACGGTCAGAGATGGCCCGGTCGTCAATGTCGTCGGGGCTGAGAGTGCCGGACGCCACTTCGGCGGCAATACGCTTGGCAGCGCGGGTCAGCTCCCAGCGTGCGGAGTAGCTGATGCAGAGCACCAGGTTGAGACCCGTGCAGTGCTCGGTGCGGGCCACACAGGCCATCACGCGGCGACGGGCCTCGGGGTCGAGACGGTCCATGTCGCCGATTATTGAGAGGCGCACATTGTTCTCGATGAGGTGCGGGGTTTCGTCCTCGATAACGCTGACCATCAGGTGCATGAGCATGTCCACTTCGGCCTGCGGGCGGTTCCAGTTTTCGGTTGAGAAAGCATAGAGCGTCAGGTATCCCACGCCGAGCCGTGAAGCGGCCTCGGTGATGCGGCGCACAGTCTTGACACCGGCAACATGGCCGGCGGAGCGTTCCATGCCACGGCGTTGCGCCCAACGGCCATTGCCATCCATGATGATGGCTATGTGTCGGGGTACCTGGCGGAGGCGAGGCTGAGTTGGGTTGTTGGCTTGCATCGTTACTGAGAGTGAGCTGATGGTTTTACTGTTATGTGGTCAGTCTACATAGTGGCAAGTTTCGCATCGCTTGCCGAACTCGTAGGTTATGCTTATGGAGAGACGTGAGTACCAGTCGTTGTTCTTGAGGAACGAGGACTTGATGGTGGTGAGGTCGGAAAGGTCCGGGCCGTCGATATGGTCGTTGAACACCTTTGTCATGGTGAACTCGGCGCCGAGGTTCCAGCGCTCGCTGAGCTTGAACTTTACTCCTGCGCCCATGGGTATGTTCGGGCCGAAGGCGGTGCTTCCGGAGCATGTGGCCATTGTCACGCCAAGGCCGAGAGTGAGATAGGGAGTCCACCGGCGCAGGCGTTTGTAGGTCTCGCCCATGCCGTAAGGGAAGAAGTTGAACTCCACGCGTGCGCCGAGGTCATAGACAGTGGACTTGAACTCATAGTTCTGGAAACCGGGATTGACGCCGTCCATGTCGGCAGTGTTGCCCGAGATGCCGAGCACCGAGAACACACCGCGGATGGCCCAGCGGGTCATGGGGATATATCGGAACGAGGCCTCACCCATGAATCCGGGGTGCGAGAACACACTCGACGAGGCGTCGCCGGCGTAGCCGCTCATGCCCAGTCCGGCACCGATGTCGAACTTGTAAGGGGCCGACTGCGCCGAAGCCGGCACACCCATGGCCAGGGCAGCCACGAGCACGGCAACAGCGCACAGCACCTTGCGGAAACTGCGCGCCCAGGCCTTGATATGTCCGTTAACTATGGTCATTGACTGATCGGGAGGGGTGCGGGGAGGACCCCTTTCCTATAATATATGCGTTACTGGAGAGGTTTGAAGCGAAGTTGGTTGATTACGCCGCGATAGAGAGTGTTGAGTGTCTGGCCCTCGGCATTGACGCCGCCAAACATATAGATGTAGGGCACGTTCCACTCAGTGATGGGCTTGGTGGCCAGGGTCTGGATGCCGCCGTCGAGCGGAGCCACGCTGACGGGCGCCCACGGGAGCGATTTCATCACCGGGCCGTTGGCGTTGGTGGGCTGGTCAAACACGAAAGCCTGGGCGAGAGTGCGGGCCGGGAAGGTGCGTGTAACCTGGAATGCAGAGTCGGCAATTGCCCAGTTCACGCCGAAGTCGCGCGAAATGAAGATGGTGTCGTTGAGCTTGCCGTCGGCAGTGGAGCCGTTCATGGCCATGATCACCGACTCCTTGTTGAGGATCAGCGAGCCCGAAGCGCGGCGTTTGAGCATGAAGTAAGGGAAGATGGTCATGTTCTCCACTCCGTATTTGAGTCCTTTCTGGCTGATGCGGGCCCATGTGTTGCCGTCGTATCCCCAAGCGGCGCGGCTCAGCGAGCCGTCGGCGAGGCGACCGCCTACCATCATAAGCTGGGGCGAGGTGCTCATCTGGAACTCGTAGCTGATCATTTGCGAAGTGTTGCGCACGGGGAAGTCGGAGGACATGGGCGTGGGAGCGGCAGCAGGGAAGCTGACGTGGTACCACTTGCCGCCGTCCAGGAGCGAGCCGAGGAGACGGTCGCCGTAAGCGCCGTATACGTATGTCATGCGCTGGCCTGTTGCCGACCAAGATGCGCCCTGGTCAGATGACGTGTAGAGGTTGCCGGCATTGTCGAGGATGAAGAGGGCGCTGTCAGTGGCGGTGAACGAGTTCACATCAGGTGTGAACGAGAAAGCCGGGGTGCGGAACTCCCAGTCGCCGGCAGGATTTGTGGCTGCGGCGATGCAATACTGCTGCTGATAGCGGGTCAGGGTGAAGAATTTGGAGGCGGCTGATGTGGTGTGCTGCTCGTTGACGGCGGGGAGGCTGGTGGGCACGTTGGCGCGCTCCATTCGGCTCCACACCATGGTGTCGGCCTTGACGCGGTGCACATTCACCTTAATTTTATAAACCGAAGTTGCGGATCCATCGAGCGAGACGATGCGCAGGCGCACGGCGTCGCTGCTGAAGTCGATGGAGTCTTCGGCGTTCTCGAGGTAGTTGTACACCGTGTCACGGCCGGTGGCAGTGGGCACGTGGAACTCCACGAGGCTTGCGCCGGCGGTGGTTACATCGGGCACAAGCGAGGTGATGTCGGCACCCATGGGTAGGGAGTCGGCATTGAAGATGGTCATTGACTGCTGGTCTATTGAGAAGAATACAGAGTCGAGGCTCTGCATGACTGAAGCCTTGGCTTTGAAACTGAATGCGCGTACCATGGCCGAGTAATAAACGTCGGTGGTAACAGAATCGTCGGAGCTGTTGCAGCCTGTAATTCCTAAAGTTAGGCACAGGGCGGCCAGGCCGAGGATGAATTTTCTATTCATATTTGGCGAAATATGCTTTTACATTTTAAATTGCAAAATTAGAAAATTGGGGCTAAACTGCCAAAGATTGGCGGTCAAAACGGCGGTTTTGGGGTTATTTTATATGTTTTTAACGCCAGCACTGGGAGGGGGAGGCGACCGATTAACCTTTGTTCACCGATAAAGAGACACCGGGAGCCCGACCGCGTCAGAGCACCATGGGATGCGAGGCGGTGAAGAGCGGATTGTTCGAGAACCAGCGGATGTGCGAAGCTGCCGAGGGGGTGTCGGCAATCAAAGTGCCTGATGGGCAAGGGGCCTTGGCCGTGCCCCGCGGGCCTAAGACAATGGGCGACTCCTCGATGCGCAACGCATCCCAAAGTCCTGACTGCAAGAAAGATGACAACACCTTGGCGCCACCTTCAACCAGCACGCTGCGCACGCCATCGGCATAGAGCCGGCTGAGTACAGAGGACACATCGGGCTCGGCGAGGAGCAGCGTGTCAGGCGGCAACAGAGTGGTGTCCGAAAGACGGCACGAGCGGTCGAGGACCACGGGGCGCGGACCCCCGCCGGGCCACAGCCGGTTGTTGAGCCGCGGATGGTCGGCCAACACCGTTTCCGAGCCCACGAGGATGGCATCATGGGCATGGCGGAGGCGGTGGACGGCGAGCTGCGACACACCGTCGGAGAAACGGCAGGCGCTCGGCGATTCGGCGGTGCGCCGGTGGTCCATGAATCCGTCGGCGCTCTGTGCCCATTTGAGCGTCACCCACGGGCGCTGACGCTCTACGGCGGTGATGAACATGGCGTTGAGGCGTCGGCTATCGTCGGCAAGGAGGCCTACGTCCACCCTGCACCCGGCCTCACGGAGCATGGCTATGCCGCGTCCGGCTACCTGCGGGAAGGGGTCGCCGGCGGCGATGACCACGTGGGGGATGCGGCGGTCGATGATGAGGCGCGCACAGGGCGGCGTGCGTCCATAGTGCGAACACGGCTCGAGAGTGACATACATGGTGGCGGCCGTGAGCAGGTGGGCATCAGCGGGACGCACGGACGCCACGGCATTTACCTCGGCATGTCCCATACCTACGCGGCGGTGCCAGCCCTCGCCGATGATGCGGCCATCCGGCGACACTATAACGCTGCCTACCATGGGATTAGGATGCGTGTCGCCAAAACCGCGCCTTGCCAGTTGGAGTGCGCGGTGCATATATTGATTGTGCGATGATGAAATCATAACAGGAACGTGGTTCGGCCGAGGGGGAAAATCAATATGCCCCGGCGATTGTTGTCATTACATGTCGAGTTGCAAAAATAGGCAAATTTTTGCATCCGCGTCAACAAAAATATTGCTAATTTTGCATATTGATATCACCACATCCGGCAGACTATGAACGACAGATTAGAAATGCAGCAGAGCCTTGGGCAGACGCAAACGCTTGCGCCTCTGCAGGTTCAGTATGTCAAGTTGCTGGAGATGAACACGGCGGCAATCGAGGACGAGGTGCAGCGGCGCCTGGACGAGAATCCGGCGCTGGAGGCCAAGGACAGCATGGCCCCGCACGAGCAGGAGGAGGACGGCGGAGGTTTCAGCGAAACGGCCGAGGACCTGCAGCGTGCCGACTACCGCAGCGAGGACGATATGCCTCCTGTTCCCCACCAGGGCGTGCACCGCGTCGATGCCGACGCACGGCGGCGCGCGCTGGAGAACGATCCGGACGAACAGGACATGGCCGAAAGCCTGCAGAGGCAGGTGGGCGAGCTGCCGGGACTGGATGCTCAGACCGCAGCCTTTGCCCGTTACATAATAGGCAGCCTGGACAGCAACGGACGCATGACGCGGCCGCTGGCGGCGCTTGCCGACGACATAGCCGTGTCCACGGGCCTGGATGTCACTGCCGACGACCTGCGGCCCGCCCTCGATGCCGTACGAAGCCTTGACCCGGCTGGCGTGGGCGCTGCCGACCTGCGCGACTGCCTGCTGCTGCAGCTGGACCGCCGCGAGCCGAGCAAGGATGTGGAGCTGGCGCGCGAGATCGTGGACCGGCACTTCGACCTGCTGGGAATGCGCCGTCGCGACAAGCTGATGGCCAAAACCGGCACCAGCGGCGACCCCGAGGCCCTCGACCGCGCCCTGCGCATAATCCAGACCCTGAACCCCAAGCCGGGCAACTCTGAAGCGGGGCAGGCCATGGCCGACCGCGCAATGCACATAACGCCCGACTTCACGGTGGAACCGGACCCGTCCGACCCGTCCGGCGAACGGCAGGTGGTGGCTCTGACACAGCGGATTCCGGAGCTGGGAGTGGCCGACTGGAAGATTGCCGACATCGGCGCGGGCAAGGGCTCGGCCGGTGCCAAAGCGGCCGCGGCACAGCAGTTTATGCGCTCGCGCATGCAGGAGGCCCAGGACTTCATAGGGATAATGCACAGGCGCACGGACACGCTGCTGGCCATCATGCAGGCTATTGTGCGCGTGCAGGCTGAGTTTTTCCGCACCGCTGACCCGTCGACCATACGTCCGATGATACTCAAGGACATAGCCGAGGCTGTGGGCCGCGACATATCGGTGGTGTCGAGGGCTACGGCTGGCAAATATGTGGCCACGCCGTCGGGCACATACCCGCTGAAAATGTTCTTCAACGAGCGTCCCAGCGACGAGTCGGACGCCTCGGCCCACCAGGTGATAGAGGCCATCCGGGCCATAATCGCCGCGGAAGACCGGCGCCATCCGCTTGCCGACGACGCCATAGCCGACAAGCTACAGGAGCGCGGCATGCCGATAGCGCGACGCACAGTGACAAAATACCGCGAACAGCTCAGCATCCCGAACTCGCGGGGGCGGCGTTCGCTGACTTCAGACAACAAATAAGCACCCGCAAGTGTCTTATATATTAAACCAAGCAAGATGCAAACCTCACGATACTCCAAACCCTGCATCACGGCGTCGAACGTGCTCTCGATAGTGTTCTCGCCGCTGTTCATGCCCGTCTACGCCATGGTAATAGCGCTGACGGCCACTCCGCTGCTGTGGATACCGCTGCGCACGCGGCTGATGTCGCTGGGCGTGGTGGCGCTGCTGACGGCAGTGCTTCCCATACTGCTGCTCTACTCGCTGAAGGCGGCGGGCAAAATTTCGGACATAGACATCACCAACCGCAAGCAACGCACGCTGCCCATACTGATGATGCTGTTCTGCTACGGCCTGACACTGTGGTACATAATCGGTGTTCACGCCCCGGCGTGGCTTGTTATGTTCTTCGTAGGCGGCATAGCGTCGGTCATAGTGCTGGGCATCGTCACAGTGGTGCTGAAATGGAAAATCAGCATGCACGGAGCGGGCATGGGCGCCATAATCGGCTTTGTGTTCGCACTGATGTACTACAACCTGACGCTCGGAGAGCCGCTGTGGCTGCTGATTGTGGCCGTACTGGTTGCAGGCCTGGTGGGCAGCGCGCGCATCATCCTGAACAAGCACACCATCTGGCAAGTGGTGGCCGGCACGACCGTGGCCGCCGTCATAACCTGGGGGGCTGTGAGCCTCGCCATACCGGCAGCATAAACAATTCTAAAACTCTCATTATCATTCTACTATACACACACAATGGAACCTGTAATAAGCATAATCATGGGCAGCACTTCCGACCTGCCCGTGGTAAGCAAGGCGGCCGCATTTCTGGACGCCCTTGAGATTCCCTTCGAGATGCACGCGCTGAGCGCGCACCGCACTCCGCACCAGGTGGAGGAATTCGCCACCACGGCCCGCGAACGCGGCATCAAGGTGATAATCGCCGCCGCCGGCATGGCCGCCGCACTGCCCGGCGTGATAGCCGCGCTGACACCGGTGCCCGTGATAGGCGTGCCCATCCGCTCGAGCCTCGAAGGCCGCGACGCACTGCTGTCCATCGTTCAGATGCCGCCGGGCATCCCCGTTGCCACCGTGGGCATTGACGGTGCGCAGAACGCCGCCATCCTCGCCGCTGAAATCCTGGCGCTGTGCGACGCCGGCGTGGCCGAACGCCTCGACGCCTGGCGCAGCACGCTGTCAGAGAAGATTGTGAAGGCCAGCAAGGAACTCGCCGGCCTGAAGACATACAAATTCAAGACAAACTAAATGTCAGAACAATTCCGCAGGCCCACCCACGCCGTGCGTGTGGGCCGCACCGCCATCGGCGGCGACAACCCCATTCGCATCCAGTCGATGACCAACACGCCGACCCTCGACACCAAGGCATCGGCCCGTCAGACCGTGTCGATAGCCCGCGCCGGCGCCGACCTGGTGCGCCTCACTGCCCAGGGCGTGAGCCATGCCCGCAACCTGGCCGCCATCCGCGATGCGGTGCGTGCCGAGGGCTGCGACGTGCCCCTGGTGGCCGACATCCACTTCAACCCCGCGGCAGCCTTCGAGGCCGCCCTCCACGTGGAGAAAGTGCGCATCAACCCCGGCAACTTCGTTGACCCGGGCCGCACGTTCAAGAAGCTGGAGTACACCGACGAGGAGTATGCCGCCGAACTCAGCCGCATCGACGAGAAACTGACACCGTTCCTGGAGCTGTGCCGCGAGCACGGCACGGCGCTGCGCATCGGCGTGAACCACGGATCGCTCTCCGACCGCATCATGAGCCGCTACGGCGACACGCCGGCGGGAATGGTGGAGAGCGCCATGGAGTTCCTGCGCATATGCGAGCGCCGCGGGTTCGCCGACGTGGTGGTGAGCATCAAGGCATCGAATGTGCAGGTGATGGTCGAGACCGTGCGCCTGCTTGTCGACGCCATGGAGCGCGAGGGCATGGACTTTCCGCTGCATCTCGGCGTCACCGAAGCCGGCGACGGCGAGGACGGACGCGTCAAGTCGGCCGTAGGCATCGGCACACTGCTCAGCGAGGGCATCGGCGACACCATCCGCGTGTCGCTGAGCGAGGCACCTGAGGCCGAAATTCCCGTGGCACAGATGCTTGTGGACCATATCGGCGCCATGAGCCGCCCCGTGCCGCGCCTGCGCAACACGGGCCGTGTGAGCGTGCCGCAAGTGGTGGGCGTTGACCTCACGGCCGGGCAGCTTCCGGCCGACACCGTGCGTGTGGATGTCTGCGGCCCCGACGCCCTGTTCCGGGCCAAGACCGCCATGTCCGACGCCGCCAGCGGCCGCCCCACCCTGCTCCATGTGAGCTATCCGGAAAGCATGACCCCCGAAGAGGTGACCATTGCCGCCGCCGTTGACATGGGCTCCGTGCTCCTGGACGGATACTCCGACTATGTGGAGCTCACCGCCCCGCAGCTCACCGACGCCGACCGCGAACGCCTCACCCTGGGCATTCTCCAGGCCACGCGCCGCCGCATCACGCGCACCGAGTACATAGCCTGTCCCGGCTGCGGACGCACGCTGTTCCCGCTGAGCGAGGTGCTGGGCGAGGTGCGACGCGCCACCAGCCACCTGACCGGCCTTAAGATTGCCGTGATGGGGTGCGTGGTGAACGGACCGGGTGAAATGAGCGATGCCGACTATGGCTATGTTGGCGCAGCCGCGGGCCACGTGAGCCTGTACCGCCGTCGCGAGTGCCTGCGCCGCAACATTCCTGCCTCGGAGGCCGTAGAGGCCCTCGTGGCGCTAATCAAAGAGTGCGGCGACTGGACCGAGCCCGCGGAATGATGGAGCAGCTTACAGAGTTCACACTTGAAAACGGTCTCCGGGCCGTGCACCTGCACATGCCCGGTGCAGCCGTGGGCTACAGCGGAATAGCCGTGCATGCCGGCACCCGCCACGAGGATCTCGCCGACGGCCAATCGGGTCTGGCGCACTTCGTGGAGCACTGTCTGTTCAAGGGCACGTCATCGCTGCGCGCCGAGGACATACGCTGCGCAATGGAAAGCGTGGGCGGCGAGCTCAATGCCTTCACCGGCAAGGACGACACGGTGATCTACACCGTCTACCCCGCCGGCAACGAAGGCCTTGCCCTTGGCCTCGTGGCGCAGATCACCACCGGCTCCACCTTCCCTGCCGCGGAGCTCAGGCGCGAGCGTCGTGTGGTGCTCAGCGAGATTGACAGCTACCGCGACTCGCCCGCCGACCAGATCTATGACGACTTCGAGGACATGGTGCTCGCCGGCACGCCTCTGGGCCACCCCATCCTGGGCACCGCAGGGACAGTGCGCCGACTGGGCACAGAGCAGTGTGCATCATGGCTCCGTCGGCACTACACCGCACGGCGCTGTGTGCTGTTCTATGCCGGCAATCTCGACGCCGGGCGGTTCAAGGCCATGGCCGAGGCCCGCTACGGCATAATGGCTGAAGGTGAGCCGTGCAGCGCCGAGCCGAAAGTGACGGGCACGGTGCGCACGTCGGTGCGACGCCGCGACACTCACCAGACGCATACACTTGTCGGCGCCGTGATCACCGCCCCCGATGCCCGCAAGCGCCTTGCCACGGCCCTGCTGCTCAACGTGTTGGGCGGCCCTGGTATGAATGCCGTGCTCAATGTGGAGCTGCGCGAGCGACGCGGACTGGTTTACACCGTCGAGGCCTCGGCCACCCACTATGTGGGCGCCACCCTGGCCACAGTATACTATGGTTGCGACCCCGACGACGACAGCGAGTGCCTGCGCCTCACGCTGAAGACCCTGCGGCGCTACGCCACCGAGCCGATGGACGAGAATGAGCTGCAGGCGGCACGCAGGCAGTTCATAGGCCAGACCATCGTTGCCGGCGACAACACAGCCGAGCGCATCACCTCCATAGCCCGCGCCACCCTGCTCTACGGCCGTGCCACCTCCCCCGAGGAGATGGCCGCCACCGTAAACTCGCTCACGGCTGCTGAGCTTCAGGCCATTGCCGCCGAAATCAGCAGTGGACTGAGCCGGCTCACCTACCGTCCGCGCTGAACCATGGGCCGCGGCTGTGTGTTTTAAAAAGGTAACATAACTAACACAAACACACACCGCTATGAATGATCGAATTAGCTACGAGGAGCGCAAAGAGCTCCCCACCGATGTATACGGACTGCCCGAACGTCGCGAATATCCCATGCCGGATGCAGCGCACGTGCGCGCCGCCGAGGCATATTTCCGCTATTGTCCGGAAGACCTGAAGCCCAAACTGGCCCGCGCCATCCTGGAGCGCGCCCGCGAGTACGGCGTGGATGTGGAGAGCCCCACGGTGCTCAGCTACGCCGCCCAGTGAGCCTCCGCCCACCCACACAACAGTCGCCGCAAACATCCTCATTATGAGGGCGTTTGCGGCGACTGACTTTTTAAAGCAACGGCTGAGGGATGAGGGAAAACGACTAAATTGTTCGACGCATGTACACTTTTATGTACATAAATTTGTTATATCATTGAATAATAGCTATATTTGTGCAAAATTAAAAACGATTATATATGGAAGCATTATCAGTAAGTGATTACAGGAACAACCTTGCCGCGTCGTTCGACAGAGCAGACGAGGGGGAACGTGTCCTGATACGTCGTAAGAATACCCTATATGCTCTAGTATGCATAGGTCAGGAGGATGTGACCCTGTCAGCGAGACAACAACAGAAGGTTGACGAATTTGCAGACAGCCTCAGAAACAGCTGGGAACAGGTGAAGATGATAGAGGAAGGAAAACTCCCGCGAAGAACAATACAAGACCTGATCAATGAACTTTGACATAATCCCGACTCCTGATTTTGAAAGGGCTTTAAAGGCCCTGGCAAAGAAACATAGGTCATTGAAAAATGACCTGCTTGAATTCTCGAAGTCGTTGCAGATGAATCCCTTCCAAGGTGTAGAGCTTTGCCCCGGCATCCGTAAGATCAGGATGGCCATAACGTCCAAAGGCAAGGGGAAATCCGGCGGTGCCAGGGTTATCACTTATACCGTTATTGCCACCGAAGCAGGCGGCACAGTCTATCTCATGGGGATATATGACAAGTCTGATTTCTCCACAGTTGACATATCGATTATCAAGGAAATAGTCAGGAGTCTGGAATAAGAGCCAAAACTCCCGACCGTTTTTAAGACACTGCAAGATGATACAGATTGGAAAATTCAGGATGGGCTTTGCGGCCTTGTCAATGATGGTTGTTTTCGTCGTACTTTCGACATGCGCCGTGACCGCGGCTTTCATACAGGCAAGTCCGGAGTATCCGGTGCCATTGACTGACCTTATTCTCGTCTACGAAGGGATGGCGCTGATGGCAACCCTGGTCTACGGCATTTTTGCACATTTTACCATTGAGGCAATTGACAAAATCAGGAAATAGCAGACGCAGAGATAAACAGTCGCCGCAAACATCCTCATTATTAGGGTGTTTGCGGCGACTGTTTTTATTGGGCTATGCTGACCGGGGTCAGAGAGCGAACTTGAGGGATGTGCCTGCGGCATTGGCTACGTAGACACCGGCGGGGAGATGGGCCAGCGAGACTGTGTGGGCGCCGGCCGCGGTGAATGCTGCGGTGAGCACGGTGCGTCCGGCCATGTCGGTGACGGTGAGGCGGCCGGGAGCGGCGAGAGTGAGGTGCAGGATGCTCTGCGCGTCAACGCTGATGGATGCGCCGTCAGCCTCGATGTCGGTTACGCCCGACGTTGACGAGAAGGTGAACGTGATGGGCTCTGAATACTCGCTCTTGATGTCGCCGTCAAATGAGGGGAAAGTGGCGAGTGTGCGTGCGTAGTAGGTGCCACCGTCGGCGAGGGCTTTTCCGACGATGCGGATTTTGGCAGCTTCGGCCTTATCAAGACCGGTGGTGCGGTCAACAGACGAGGTGATGTAGCTCTGACGCGCGGGGAAAGTCTGGGAAGCGGACACCTCGAGGCGGATGCTGCGGGCGCCTTCCATGGGCGTTACGGCCACGGTCTCGTCGGCGTGGAGTGTGCCGCCGTGAACGGGGCAGACAAATGACGGAGTGGCTGCAGAGCGCTCAATGGTTGTGAACGACACTACGGGCGACACGTACTGCTGGTCGCCGCGGGTGTAGAGCACGCGGGCAAAATAGTTGGTGGCGGCCATCAGCACATAGCTCGGCATGGTGATGGTGGCGGCGGAAGTGGTGCCGGCAAAGACTATATGATCGTCGGTGAAGTCCGAGTGGGTTGAAACCTGAACGGTGACCTCGCTGCCGGGGAATGACCAGCCGATGGTGGGTGTGAGCGACACGTTTGTCTCATTGTCGGTGGGATTGATGATGGTGAGGCGCGAGGGAGTGAGGGAGCGCACTGCCGAGACGGCGTCGGCGGCGTTGTTGCCAAGTGCGCGCACACGCCAGAAGGCCTTCACGCCGGAAGCGAGGGTGCGTACCGCGTCGGAGCTTACGGAGGTGCCGTTGACGGGTACTGTCTCGGTCAGGGTGCCGAACGAGGCATCGTCGGAGAGCTCGAGCACGTAGGATGAGGCTCCGGGGACGTCGGCCCAGGCAAAGGTGAAGGGCATCTCCACTGCGGCACCGTCGGCGGGAGAGGTGAGCTGCGGTGCGGCGAGCGCGCCCACTTCGGCACCGGCGAAGACGGGTGCGAACTCGTTGCCGTAGCGGTCGAGGGGGCACACGGCGAAGAGATAACCGGCCTCTGCCAGTTCGGCGGGCACGTTGTAGACGGGGGAGTAAGAGGTGCCGAGGAGGTATTCGGCCTCACGGTTGAAGTTGGTCATGCCGACTGATGCGGGAACGGCGTAAACAGTGTAGCGCATGCCTGAGAGGGGCTTCCAGGAGAGCTGGGTGCCGCTGAGTGTCACGGCGCTGATGGTGCCGGGCGCCTGCTGGGGCTGCCATGACATGGCGGGGAGGAGCGCCGGGGTGTTGAACACGCCCTTGCGGAGATGGTGGGCGAAGAGCGGGGCCGTGCGGTACATGTACTTCACAGAGTAGAAGATGGAACCGGGAGCCTCGTTGAGCGTGTACTGACGGTTGAGGCGAATCTGGTTGGCGTATTCCTCGAAGGTGGCGTTGTTGGGGCCGGAAGCGAGTGTGGAGATGGTCTGTTCGGCCTCGGACATGCCGGGAGCCTTCGATGAGGCTGTCAGCGAGGAGATGGAGTGCGAGGAGTAGAAATGGCGTCCGAAATGGTCGGCAATCTCCGACCACCATTTGGCGGCGCGGTCATAGTCGGTGGAGTTTCCGATGGTCCAGTAGATCTGTGGTGAGATGAAGTCGAGCGAGCCCTGTGCCAGCCATGCTATGGGGTCGGAATAGATGTCGTTGTACTGCCAGTCGGAGCCTGTGGGGCACGGGGCGATGCCGTAGGAGCGTGCCACGGTGGCGCTGGTGCACGCAATGCCGGCGGGCGACACGCCGAAGCGTATCCAGGGCTTTATGGCCTTGACGGTGCGGTAGACGGCGGCAACCATGCGGTTCACGTTGTCGCGGCGCCAGTCCTTCTGGATGAGTGTTCCGCCGGCGGCGGTGTAGGCGGCGTAGAGGTCGCCGTCCTGGTCGTCGGTGGTTCCGGACAGGTAGAAATAATCGTCGAAAAGGAGGCCGTCCACATCGTAGTTGGTTACAATTTCAGCGGCGATGTCGCATATGCGCTGAATCACTTCGGGCTTGGCGGGATTGAGGATCGAGGCGCCTTTCACGTCCATGATCCAGTCGGGATGGTCCTGGCGGTAAGCCTGCGGAGTGCCGTTCCACTGTCCCACTTGCGACTCATAGCGGTAGGGATTGATCCATGCGTGACATTCGAGGCCGCGCTTGTGGCACTCCTGCACGCAGAACTCGAGGGGGTCGTAGCCGGGGTCCATGCCGCGGGTCGACACCAGGTCGGACGACCAGGGCTCGTAGCTGGAACGGTACATGGCGTCGCAGCGTGAGCGCACCTGGAAGTTGACGGCGTTCATGTTGTTGAGCGCCATGGAATCGAGCATGGTGGTGAGGTCTTTTTTCTGGCTTGCGATCTGCGACTCGTTGCCGGTGGAGGATATCACGTTCTGGGGCCAGTCGAGGCGCCACACAGTGGCGACCCATGCTGAACGCATTTCGCGTTTCTGGGGCAAATCCTGCGCTAAGGCGGGAAGGATGGAGACAATGGCGATGAGGAGGGGTAAAAGTTTTCTCATGGTCGTTTATTCAAGGGGTTATTGATTTTTAGATTTTATGGGCAGTGGGGCTGCCGGGGTTGCTGAGCCCTCTGGGCCTTCTGGGCCTACTGGGCCTGCTGAGCCTACTGGGCCTGCTGCGATGTCCTTTTGGGAGCGGGAATGGGGTCCATTCAGGGCTTGCTGTTTCGGCGGATGTCGTCCTCGCGTTCGCGGCGCAGACGGTCGCGCTTCTTGAGGTTGAAATGCAGGAGGATGATGACGAGGACTGTGATGCCGATGATGCCGAAATAGTAGAGGGCGGTGGTGCGTCCGGCGGCGTAGTCGGGCCAGCCTATGTAGGCCATGGCGCCCAGATAGCAGAGGAGGAGGATGGGGATGAGAGTATGGCGGGGTATTCGTTTCATGAAGGTTGGGTGTCGGGGTGAACTATGTAGGGTGAGTCGGCGGGGTGGAAATAGCCACCGCGGAGGTAGCGGTACAGACGCAGGCAGGCCCAGGCGTCGATGGCGGCGTAGATCTGCTGCTGCTCGGTGAGGGTTTCGGCCTCCCAGTTGGTGAGGCGCTGACTCTTGGAGATGCGCTCGCCGAAGACTATGGCGTAGACCTTCTGGAGGGAGAGGTCGGTGATATGGAAAGTCTTGGCGTAGGCCTGGAGGTCGATGAAACCGGCGGGCTCCAGGGGACCGCGGCGGCGGAGCGACTGAAAATCGTCGTGGACCGAGAGGCCAACCTTAATAATATTGGGATTTTCAAGAAGGGGCCGCACCATGTCGAAGATGCCGTCATGGTTCAGGCGGAAAAGGAAGCAGTGGTCGCCGGTGGAGAGCTGCAGGAGTGCCACCTTGTGCTGCTTGCCGCCACGCTGGAAAGTGGGGCGTGTCTCCGTGTCGAAGCCTATGTGCGTGCACTTGTTGAGAGCGCGGAGGGCCATTTTTGCCTTGGCGGCTGTGTCGACAACGGTTACAGCGGAGATGCCGCCGGGATACTCCACTACGGGCATCTCGGCGACAACTGATTTGTCGATTGCTATTGAAAGGTTGTTGGGCATGTTCGGACTTGGGTTAGAACTTGACGGAGACGCCTACCAGACCGTGCATACGCTGTGAGAGAACCTGCGGGGCCAGGCGCCAACGGCGGCAGAGAAGGTTCTCAAGGTTGGCGAAGACGCTGAAAGCAGGGGTGATGGCATAGCGGGCATCGAGGTTGAGGCTGCCGGTGTTGCCGAGCGGGAGCATTGATGCCTGCGAGGTTACGAACTGGTTGTCGGCGAGGAGCGGAGTGACGAGGTAGGCACTGCGCTGTGTGCGGAGGTTGTAGGCGATGCCCACGGAAAGGGGCTTGATGGGGCGCACTGTGACGCCTGCGTCGAGGACCCAGCGGGCGTGGTCGCGCCATGCGTAGTAGCCTTTGTCGAGGTCGGAGGGCGCACCTTCGCCCTGGAGGTGAAGTTCCACTATGTTGCGGAGCTGCCACTGGATGCGTGCGCCGTAGTAGATGCCGCTGAGGTCGGTGGGCAGGTAGAAGTCGTGTGATTCAGCGAGGGCGGGCATCAGCCAGTCTGAAGCCTTGTTGTATCCGCCCCAGAGCTGGAGCGAGAATCCCTTGAAGGGGCCTACGGTGAGGCCCGCTTTGACGTCGGTGGTGGTAGATGGCGTATAGGTGAGGCAGCTGAGCTGGTAGGGGTTGAAGTCGAAGAGGCCCTGCAGGCGGTTCAGCACGCGTCCGGTGGCGAAATCGGCCCAGGCGGCGAACTGTGCCACGGGGGCAAAGGTGACGTGGGCGCGTGAGCTGAAGCGAACGTCGGTGCCCTGGCCGGTGGTGATGTCGGCGCCGGCGGAGAGCGATGC
>JAXJRL010000010.1:0-13913 GCA_036310635.1 Muribaculaceae bacterium
CGGGCCGAGCGTCCCTACATAGGACATAGGGGCTTTAAGGCTTCGGGCCACTGCGAGATAATTAAAATAAACAGCCATGGGCTCTTCGGAGGCCATGGCTGTTTTTGTGGGGTGAGATTTATAAGACTTATAAGATTTATAAGACTTATATGAGGGTTAGTTGGGGATGTTGGTCAGACGGCGGATTATCTGGGGAATCTCGATGTTGTTGACCTGGTGGGTGAAGTTTTCGGCGCCGGCTCCGATTGCGAAGACGGGTACGGGGTTGCCGGTGTGGTTGGGGGTGGTGAAGCCGAGACCTGCGGCATCGTTGAACACGCGGAACACTTCAGAGGCGAAAGCGTTGGAGGTTTTGTAGAGGCCCTTTTCGTCCTTGCCCTCGTGCTTTACGAAAGTGTCGTCGAAAGCCTTTTTGAGTGCTTCGGTCTGGCTGTCGCGGAGCTTGACGGCCTTCCAGAAGCCGAGTTTGGCCTCGAGGACGGCCTTCATCTGCTCCCAGGTGATGGTTTTGCCCTCCTTGAGGAGGTCGGCGCAGTAGTCGCTGAATTTGCCCTTGGAGAGGGTCTGAGCGTCGATGTTGGCGAGGTAGGCGTTGTAGCCGGTGGCACGGCAGCCTACGGACATGCCGCCGGTGTCGTGGTCGGCAGTGATGATGATGAGGGTTTCTTCGGGGTGTTTGAGGTAGAACTGGTAGGCGATTTCAACGCAGTCGTCAAGGTTCTGCACCTCGCGGACGGCGGCGCCGCCATCATTGGAGTGGAGTGCATGGTCAATGAGGCTCTCTTCCACCATCATGAAGAACTTTGAGGGGCTGTTCTTCTGGAGGTGAGCCAGGCAGGACTGCATAAGGGTGGGAAGAGTGATGCCCACACCGTCGGCGCCCACGCTGTCGACTATGAATCCCATCTCGTTGGGGTCGGCGTATCCGTCGGGGTTGAGGAGGACGACGCGCTCGGCATCGGACTCGGCGAGACGGCGGACGCCGTCCATGCCGTGGAAGGTGACAACACCCTGTTTCTCAAATTCTTCGTATATGCCGTTGTTTTCCTTTTTGAGGCCGCGCCAACCGCCGCCTGCGATGAAGTCGTAGCCAGAGGCGGCAGCCTGTTTGGCAATTTCAACGAACATGCCGCGGTTGGGGACATGGGCGTAGAAAGCTGCGGGAGTTGCATCGTCGGGTGAGCCGTTGGTGACGAGGCCGATGCCGTAGCCGAGGTCTTTGAGCTGACGTGCTATGGAGGTGACATTGACTGTGTCGGCGTCCTGGCCGAGCATGCCGTTGCGGGTCTTGCTGCCGGTGGAGAGGGCTGTGCCTGCAGCGGCAGAGTCAGTTACGGGTGATGAGGCGGAGTAAGTCTGTGCCCAAGTGATGTAGGGGAACGACATCATACGGAGGGCCTGAGGATTGTTCTTGACCATGCGGTTGTAGGTCTGAGTGGCCATAACCGGGGCGAGGCCCATTCCGTCGCCGATGAAGTAGAAGATGTACTTCGGGGTGGCGGCAGAAGCCACAGCAGCCGAAATGATGCATAGGGCTGCGATTAAGTGGCGGAGAAAGAATTTTTTCATGTTATTGGAGGTTGAATGGTTGGATGATCTGGGAGTGGGGGCCAACTGGGCCGACTGAGCCAACTGGGCCAACTGAGCCAACTGAGCCAACTGAGCCAACTGAGCCAACTGAGCCGACTGAGACTGCAGGTCCTATTGAGGACTTTCTGGTCAGGCCGGGAGGAGGGCCTGGATGGCCAGGGTGTAGACTTTGGGACCGAAGCCGGCTATGGTGCCCACGCAGGCGGGAGCGATGAGGCTGGTGTGGCGGATGGGCTCGCGTGCCGCCACGTTGCTGAGGTGGACCTCGACGACGGGGAGGCTGATGGCGCGGATGGCGTCGGCTATGGCGAGCGAGGTGTGGGTGTACGCGCCGGCGTTGAGGACAATGCCGAGGCATCCCCGGGACTGTGCGGCGGCCTGGTGGAGGCGGTCAATGATTTCGCCCTCGTGGTTGGACTGGAAATAGTCCACGCTGATGTTGTGGTCGCGTGCGAAATCGGTGGCGCGTGCGATGATGCTGTCCATCGGCTCGCTGCCGTAGGTGGATGGCTCGCGGGAGCCTACAAGGTTGAGATTCGGTCCGTTAATGATGAGGATTGAGCTGTTCATGGCGGGGCGGAGTGGAGAGGGTCAGTGTTTTAGGCCCACGTGCTCGGTGGGCGGGAGAGTGCGGTTGCGTTCGTCGACGGCATCGATCACCATGCGTGCCAGGTGGATGAAGGCCTGTGAGGTGAGAGTGCCTTCGGCGGCGATGGGGCGGCCTGCGTCGTTGTGTTCGCCTACGGCAGCCACCAGGGGAATCTGGGCGAGCAGGGGAATGCCGAGTTCCTCGGCGAGGCGCACTGCACCACCGTTGCCGAAGATGTAGTATCGCTCGTCGGGATGCTTTTCGGGTGTGAACCAGGCCATGTTCTCGACCATTCCGAGGACGGGTACGCGCACCTTGTCGCCGGTGAACATGGCAATGCCCTTGCGCGCGTCGGCGAGAGCCACCTCCTGGGGTGTGGAGACGATGACGGCTCCGGTGATGCCGAGAGTCTGCACGAGAGTGAGGTGGATGTCGCTGGTGCCGGGGGGCATGTCGATGAGAAAATAGTCGAGTTCGCCCCAGTCGGCCTGCTCGATGAGCTGCTTGAGGGCGTTAGAGGCCATGGAACCGCGCCAGAGCACAGCGCTGTTGGGGTCGACGAGGAAGCCGATGGAGAGGAGCTTTACGCCAAACTTTTCATGGGGTATGATCAAATCGCCTCGACCCTCCACGTGGTGCATGAAGAGTTCCGCGCCCTCCACACCGAACATCTTGGGGATGGAGGGGCCGAAGATGTCGGCGTCGAGGAGGCCCACCTTGTATCCCTCGGCGGCGAGAGCGACAGCGAGATTCGCTGCCACCGTGCTCTTGCCCACGCCGCCCTTGCCTGAGGCAATGCCGATGATGTTCTTGACGCCCGGGAGCGGGTTCTGGGGCTTCTCAGGGGCGGCCTGGCGCACCTGAACGGCAATGTTGCCGCGTATGTCGATGTCGGGGTTTCCGAAGGTGAGCACAGCTTGTTCGGCTGCTTTCACGACCGACTTGATGAACGGGTCTGTTGGCTTGTCGAATATGAGTGAGAAAGAGACCTTCATGCCGTCGATGCGGATGTCGTCGGCCACCATTCCGAGCGATACAATGTCCTTGCCGTTACCGGGGTAGCGTACATTGCGGAGGGCGTCGGTTATAAGCGAGGGGTATATTCTGTTTTCCATATATAAGGGTCGGGTGATGGGTTAGCGGAGGTGTTCCTCTTCGAGCTCGCCGCGCGAGTAGGAGCGGTAAGTGTCGCGGGGGATGTCCTCGTCGGGGACCTCGGTGAGAGGTGCGGGGGATACTACGTTGAAACTCAGATACTTGATTTTGAGCCCGCGCTGCAGCCACTGGTTTTCGTAGTGAGTGTGGATGTCAAGCGGAGTGTCGGTCACGTCGGATGCGGCGTATAGGTCGGCTGTGTCGCTCACCACCTGGATGGCCTGGGGGTTGGCGAGGGCCATTCGGCGCGTGTATGCGTAGAGGAAGGGCGAGTCCGACTTGAGGTGGATGCGACCGCCCGGAGCGAGTACCTGGCGGTAGAGGTCGATGAAGCGGGTGGACGTCAGGCGTTTGCGCACCTTCTTCATCTGCGGGTCAGGGAAAGTGATCCAGATTTCGGCCACCTCGCCGGGGGCGAAGAAGTGTGGCAGCAGCTCTATGGACGTGCGGATGAAGGCCACATTGGGGAGGCCGAGTTCCAGGGCCTGAGTGGCTCCGGAGTGCATGCGTGCGCCCTTGATGTCGATGCCGATGTAGTTTACATCGGGGTTGCGACGTGCCAGCCCTACGGTGTATTCGCCCTTGCCGCATCCGAGTTCGAGGACAATGGGGTTGGAATTGTGGAAGAATTCGGAGTGCCAGTTGCCTCGGAGGGCGAAACCGGACTCCTTGAGAACAGAAAACGGAAATTGGAACACAAAGGGAATGTGTTCCATTTCCGCAAATTTTTTTAACTTGTTCTTAGCCATTAGGCGAGATGAAAATGTCAGTTACGAGCGAGTTTTATGCTGCACTTGGAGCCGTCGGCGAGGACGACTGAAACGAGGAACACGCGGCCGGTGAATCCGGCGGTGTCGATGGTGATTTCGTCGGCCTGGGGCTCAACCGATACGAGGAGCACGCCGGAGACGGTGAACACGCTGACCGAAGCCATTTCGGCGCCAGCGGAGCGCACCTGGAGGTCTGTGCCGATGAAACGGCCCTGGACGGCAGAAGCGTCATCGGGGTTGACAACGTCGTTGACGCCGGTCTGAATGTCGAACATGAAGTTCTGCCACTGTGGGGCGGCGCGATAGGCAGCCTCGTCATAGTCGTAGACTTTGAGGTTGACCTTGGACTGGTCCACGCCCTTCCATACGTCGCTGCCCAGGGATGGAACGGCCTGTGGCGCTGTGGCATCGATGGAAGCAAGACCGGTCATGCCCTCCATGGCGCCCGTGCCGATGTGGGAGAGCGCTGCGGGGAGGGTGAGGGCTGCGACAGCGCGGTTGTCCTTGAGTGCATAGTCGCCGATGGAGTCAACGGCAGCGGGGAGCACTGCGTGGCCGTCAGCAGCCGAGACGCCCTTGAGCACATAGTCGGGGAGGGCTGTGATGCCGTCCGGGAGCGAGATGGCGGTGATGGCGTTTGAGTCGAAGAACGAGCCCTTGCCGAGCTTGAGAGCGGCGTCGGCGGGGAGAGCCACCGAGGTAAGTGCGGCATCGTGAGCGAAAGCCCAGTCGCCGATGCGTCGGAGGCCTGAAGCGGCGGTGAGGTCGGCGGCAGTGAGGGCAGTGCGCTCAAATGCGGCGTTGCCCACCGATGTCAGATCCTTGCCGAAAGTGAACGAGGCGAGTGCGGAGCAGCCGGCGAAAGCCTTGGCTCCGATTGCGGTGAGATTCTGAGTGTTTAGCACCTCGGAGAGAGCCGTGCAGTCGGCAAAGCTACCGTCGGCGACAACAGAGGCGGCGGCGAGGTCGGCCTTGGCGAGCGCGGGGCAAGCTGCGAAAGCGTAGGCACCGATTTCGGCAGCGGGTACTGTTACCTCCTTGAGCTTGGGGCATCCGGCGAAGGCGGCGAATCCGACGGCCTTAATGCCAGCGGGGAAGGCGATGGACTCAATGTCGGTGCCAGCGAAGCAAGATTCGCCGAGGAGAGTGCCGTCGGCCTCGGGGAGCACCACGGAGGTGAGTTTAGAGCCAAGGAAAGCAGAAGCGGGGATGGTTCCGGCGGCGTATTGGGTTCGTCCGCGGAGCATCTTGCCGGAGTAGGGGGCAATTACCGCCTTTGACAGGTCGAGGGCAGAGAGCTGAGGCATCTCGGCAGCCACCCAGTATAGGTCGGCGGCGTTGACGGAGCCCTCGACAGACAGTGAAGAGGCGTTTTTATCGGTTACGGCCTGAGCTAAAGAGCCGGGCTGTGAAACCGTGACGGATTCTGCTGCTGCGAAAAGCGGCGCGGCGCATAGAGCGGCAGCGAGAAAGCTTTTGGCGATGATATTCATAGATAGAAAGTGGTTTGACAATGATTGGGAAAGCGGTGTTAAGACGCCGAAGGGCGCAGCAACACATTATATAAAACGATTTGAGAGGGGTAATATTGCCACAAAGGTAGTAAAAAAACGGGAAACAACGAGAAGGAGGGCGGGATGTAAAAGATGTGTTAAATGGTGAGAAATGAAGGGGGATGGGGATGGATGGGAAATTTTGGGGGGAAATGAGGGGGATATTGTGAATTTTTAACTAACTTTGGACGATGAAGAGTGCGCACTGACCTGACTTGAAGCGCTTGTAATTTGTTAAAATGCAGATTTGCAGGCTGTTGAATGAAGTTTTAGCCCAGATGTCTACTTGAAGCGAAAGGTCCTGATGACTGTTAGATGCGAGAGAATCGGATGGATTCTTGAAGCAAGAGGGCCGGACGGCTGAAGTCGGGGGGTGCGCGAAGAAACTCTGTTCAGGCTTACCATAGAAAACTAAACAACAAACACACAAAAATATCCAAAACTCAACACACACAGATCTTATGAGAATCAAAATGTTCTTGATTGCGCTGCTTGCCGCCGTCCTTCCGATGGTGGCGCAGGCGAACTCAAACGTAATCGGTGTGGTGGTGAACGGTTCGACCGGAGCTCCGATCAGTGGAGCGCAGGTGGTACTGTCGGGAACAGACGCGAAGTCGAGCACCGATTTCAGCGGCCAGTTCAGCCTCACCACCCGACCGGGCACCTACCAGCTGATAGTATCGTGCGACGGTTATATGTCGTACTCGGGCGAGTATGCCATAGCCGGTAAGGCCGTGAATGTGGGCACCATCCGCCTGTCGGCCGACAACTATTCGGAGGACTTCTACGGCGACGCAGAGGCCATGGAATATGACGAGGCGCTGCTGGAGGACGAGGAGGGCAACGCTCAGGGCATAGCCGCCCTGACCGGCGCCAACGACAATGTGTACTACAACACGGCGTCGTACAACTTCGGCCCGATGTACTTCAAATACCGCGGCTACCAGAACGAATATCAGAACGTGTACCTGAACGGACTGAACTTCAACGACCCCATCCGCGGCCGTTTCAACTTCTCGACGCTGATGGGCATGACGAGCCGCGCATTCCGCAACAAGACCACCACGATAGGCATGGACGCCGCCAGCTACGGATTCGGCGGCATAGGCGGCTCGGTGAACTACAACACCATCACCGACACCTACGCACCGGGTTTCAACGGTTCGCTTGCGTTCACCAACTCGAACTATATGTTCCGCGCCATGGCGGCGTACTCGACCGGCATGAACGAGCACGGCTGGGCATTCACCATCAATGCCATCGGCCGCTATGCCAAAGAGGGAGTGATAGACGGCACTTTCTACAACTCGGCGGCGCTGTTCATGTCGCTTGAGAAGCGCCTTTCGAGCACCCACTCGCTGACGCTGACGGCGTTCGGCGGCCCGACACAGCGCGCCACGGCGTCGCCCACGTACCAGGAAGTGTATGACCTGGTTGGCGACAACCTGTACAACCCGAACTGGGGCTGGCAGAGCGGCAAGAAGCGCTCGTCGCGCATCATCGACTCGTTCGACCCGACGGCAATCCTGACGTGGCTATACAAGGGCACAAAGACCACCGTGAACACCTCGGCGGCCCTTCGCTGGACCAACTACCGCCAGTCGGCCCTGCAGTACTACAAGGCCCTTGACCCGAATCCCACTTACTATCGCTATCTGCCCTCGTACTACGAGGAGGGAAGCGACCAGTACGACCTGTACCGCAACCTGTGGGAGAGCAAGAATCCCGAGTTCACTCAGATCAACTGGGACAACCTGTACCGCATCAATCACCTGAACAATGTGGAGAACGAGAACCTGTCGGCAGCCGACAAGAAAGGCTCGAGCTACATCATGGAGAACCGCCATTCCAACCTGTTCTCGTTCCTGATGGGTTCGTATGTGAACCACCGCCTGAACGACAACTTCAGCCTTCAGGGCGGCATCAACTTAAACTACTCGAAGGCATCGTACTACAAGACCGTACGCGACCTGATGGGCGGCGAATTCTGGACCGACATCGATCCGTTCTCGGACCGCGACATCACCATCGCTCCTGACAATCTGCAGAACGACCTTGACAATCCGAACCGCCGCGTATACGAGGGCGACCGTTTCGGCTACTACTACAACTTCTTCTATCTGAACGCCACCGCCTGGCTGCAGAACACCTACACGTCGGCCCACTGGGACGCCAACTACGGCCTGGAGATGAGCTACACCCAGTACTACCGCAAGGGCCACATGCGCAACGGTCGCGCGCCCGAGAACTCGCTGGGCAAAAGCGGCACACTGCGATTCGACAACGCCAAGGTGAAGGCCGGCGCCACCTACAAGCTGGACGGCCGCAACTACTTCAGCGCCAATGTGGAATACGGCACACGCGCGCCGCTTGCCGACCAGGTGTTCATCGCCCCGCGCGTGAAGAACGACGTGGTGGCCGGTGTGGAGTCGGAACGCGACTTCTCGGTGGACCTGGGTTACACCTGGAACTACCGTCGTTTCCGCGGTAACATCACTGCGTACTACACCAACATCTCGAACGCTATAGAGCGCACCGGCTTCTATGACGACCGCTACTCCACCTACGCCATCTACGCGCTGCAGAATGTGCGCAAGGTGCACAAGGGCGTGGAGCTGGGCATGGCCTACAAGATCACTCCGTCGATCACCGCCACCTTTGCCGGCACCTTCGCCCGCTACAACTACAAGAACAACCCCAACGGCACCCGTTCGTTTGAGAACGGCCTGCATGCCGACACCACTCAGACCGTCTATCTGAAGAACTACTACATCGGCTCGGTGCCCCAGAGCGTGTTCAACGTAGGCATCGACTATGCCGCACCCAAGAACTGGTTCTTCAACGTGAACGGCACCTGGCAGGGCGACGCGTATGTGAATCTGTCGCCGGCCTATCACGAGGCACTGCCCGACCTGTGGCAGCAGTTCGGCGACAGCCCCGAGCAGCTTGAGGCGAAGATCGCCGAGCTGGCCCAGCAGGACAAGCTGAAGAACGCATTCTCGCTGAATGTGTCGATCGGCAAGCTGCTGTACATAAACCGCAAGGTGTCCATGAACTTCAACCTCAACCTCAACAATGTGCTGAACAACAAGAACGTGGTGACCTATGCCTACCAGCAGGGCCGCATAGACACCAAGGACTATGACCGCAACAAGTATCCGAACAAACTGACCTACGCCCAGGGCATCAAGGTGTTCCTGAACATAGGCGTGCGGTTCTGAGGAATGAAAAAACACAAGCATTGACAAAACAGGAACAATGAAAAAGACAACAACATACATCGCAGCGGCCCTGATGGGAGCAATGAGCCTGTCGGGCTGCAACGACAACTTCGAGCTGCCGCCGATGGTGTATCCCACCTCGAACCTGAAGGCGAACACCACGATAGCGCAGCTGAAGACCGAATACTGGAGCACTGAGCGCAACTATGTGAAGGAGGCCGGACTGGCCGCCAACGGCGAGCACCTGGTGGTGAAAGGCCGTGTGATCAGCGAGAGCGCCTCGGGCAACATATACAACTCCATCGTGATTCAGGACGAGACCGGCGCGCTCAACATAGCGGTGCGCACCAACAAGCTGGAGCAGAGCTATCTGTTCGGCCAGGAGATTCTGGTGGACGTTACGGCGCTGAAGATAGGCGGCTACAACGGCCTGATGCAGCTTGGCGCCGAGGGCACCTACAACGGTGCTCCGTCGATGACCTTCATGGAGTCGGCGATATTCGAGGAACATGCCGAACTCAACGGCGCTCCGCAGGCCTCGAAGTGCGACACCGTGGTGGCCACGCTGGACGAGATAGAGGCTGCCAAGGCCAACCAGGAGGGCCTGATCAAGATGCAGAGCCAGCTGGTTCGCATCGAGAATCTGACCTTCGAGGAGCCTGGCCAGCCCTTTGCCACCGACCAGAACACCAACCGCTATGCCAAGGACGCCAACGGCAAGCGCATCAATGTGCGCACCAGCTCGTACGCCACGTTCAAGAATGACCTGGTGCCCGCAGGCACCGGCAACGTGACCGGCATCCTGAGCTACTACGGCAGCGACTGGCAGCTGCTGCTGAACGACATCAGCGGCGTGAGCGGTTTCACTCCCGCCGAGCCCGGCGAGAAGCCTGACCAGCCCGACCAGCCGGCCGGAAGCGGCGACGGCACTGAGGCCAATCCGTTCACCGTGGCGCAGGTTAAGGCAGGCGCCACCGGCACCGAAGTGTGGACCAAGGGCTACATTGTAGGCTGGGTAGAGGGCCAGACCCTGAGCACCGGCGCCAAGTTCAATGCCCAGGCCACAGTGCAGAGCAATGTGCTGATAGCCGACAGCAAGGACGCCGCCGATGTGGCTGTGTGCGTGCCCGTGCAGCTTCCTGCCGGGGCGGTGCGCAGCGCGCTCAACCTGCAGAGCAATCCCGGCAACCTGGGCAAGGAAGTGCTGCTGAAGGGCAACCTTGAGAAGTACTTCGGCACCGCCGGAATCAAGACTGTGACCGACTACAAGATAGACGGCCAGGGCGGCGAGCCTGCCGGCCCCGTGGAGGCTGTGGTAAGCATAGACCAGAACTTCGACGCCTCGACAAGCCTGCCCGCCGGCTGGAGCCAGGTGCAGGTGTCGGGCGACAAGACCTGGTATGTGACCACCTTCCAGGAGAACAACTATGCGGCCATGACCGGCTACAAGGGCACAAAGCCGCCGTTTGACCAGTGGCTGCTCACACCGCCGGTGGACATGAGCAAGGCCACCGACAAGGTGCTCAGCTTCCGCACGCAGTTCGCGCCTTACGGATCGAAGACCAGCGTGTTCGAGGTGTATGTGCTGAACGACGCCGACCCTGCGAAGGCCACCGTGAAGGACAAACTGAGCCCCAAGCTTCCGACCAGCGCCACGTCGACGTACAGCGACTGGGTGGAGTCGGGTGAGCTGGACCTGAGCAAGTACACGGGCACCGTGTATGTGGCCTTCCGCTACTATGCCACGCAGGACGCCAACTATGCCACCTGGTGCGTGGACAATGTGAAAGTGAATAAGAAGTGAGCAAGAAACACCTGAAAAACATCGACACAACAAGATGAAAGGATACAAAAAATACATAGCAGCTCTTGCCGCGATGGCCGTGTTGGCCGGCGGCCTGAGCTCCTGCCAGGACGACATCGACGCGCCCAATGTGACGGCGCCGGTGGCCAAGAACCAGGCAAACACGAGCATCCTGGAGCTGAAGAAGAAGTTCTGGGACGACGCATCGAACTATATATGGAACACGCCGAACCAGGCCGACGCCACTCCGAGCACCATTCCGGCGAAGGAAGACGGCAGCCACTACATAATCAGCGGCCGCGTGATTTCGTCGGACGAGCAGGGCAATGTGTTCAAGTCGCTGGTCATCCAGGACGGCACTGCAGCGATAGCGCTGAGCATCAACCAGTACAATCTGTACCTGAACTACCGTCGCGGCCAGGAGATAGTGCTTGACGTGACTGGCATGTACATAGGCAAGTACAACGGCCTTCTGCAGCTGGGCTATCCCGAGTGGTACGCCAACGGCAATGCCTGGGAGGCATCGTTCATGGCTCCGGAGCTGTTCCGCCAGCACGTGGAGCTGAACGGCGACCCCGAGCTTGCCAAGCTCGACACCCTGGAGGTGAACAGTTTCAGCGAGCTGCCTTCAACGCCTGACGGCCTGATGCAGTGGCAGAGCCAGCTGGTGAAATTCAACAACGTGGAATTTGCCAACGGCGGAAATGAGACCTTCGCCACCTACCACTCGAGCGGCGTGAACCAGAGCATTGTGGACACCGACGGCTCGTCGCTGCCGGTGCGCACCAGCGGCTACTCGTCGTTCTGGAACAAGACGCTGCCCAAGGGCAAGCTGGACGTGGTCTGCATACTGAGCTACTACGGCACCAGCGGCTGGCAGCTGATTCTGAACGACTATCAGGGCTGTATGAACATAGGCAATCCCACCGTTGGCAAGGGCGCGGAGAGCAATCCCTGGACTGTTGACGAGGCCATCCTGGCGCAGGAGGGCACAGGCACACACAGCGGCTGGGTGACCGGCTACATTGTGGGCGCCGTGGCTCCCGAGGTTTCGGCAGTGACCAGCAACGACGACGTAGAGTGGGTGAAGGACCCCGTGCTGAACAACACACTGGTGATCGGCCAGACCGCCGACACCCGCGACATAGCCCATGCACTGGTGATAGAGCTTCCGTACGGCAGCCGTCTGCGCGACCTGGGCAACCTGGTGGACCATCCCGAGAACTTCGGCCGTCAGATCTGGATCCGCGGCACTCTGGGCAGTGTGCTGAGCACTTACGGCGTGACCGGCAACAACGGCGCGCTGGGCACCTGGCGCATAGAGGGCGTTGACACCTCGGCCGGCGAAATCAAGAACGGCGACGGCAGCAAGGACTCGCCTTACGCACCCGCACAGGTGATAGGCGGAACAGCCAGCGGCACCGCATGGGTGAAGGGTTACATCGTGGGTTCGTCGAACGGCAAGAGCGCCTCCGACTTCAAGCCCGGCGTTGAGGATCCCTCCACATCGAACATCTTCATTGCAAGCACCCCTGACGAAACGGACTACACCAAGTGCGTGCCTGTGCAGCTGCCCGTGGGCAATGTGCGCACGGCGCTCAACCTGAAGGACAATCCCGGCAATCTGGGCAAGATGGTGTCGGTATACGGCTCAATCGAGAAGTACTTCGGCCAGCAGGGCGTCAAGGCCGTGACCGAGTACGATATAGCAGGCGGCACGGTAACTCCCCCGCAGACCGGTACCGGGACGGGCACTGAGACCGATCCGTTCAGCGTGCAGTCAATCATCGCTTTCAATCCCGCGTCGACCACTGAGACCGAGCATGCCGGCGTGTGGGTGAAGGGATACATCGTTGGCTGGGCCGACATGTCGACCGAATATGTGATCAACGCCAACACCGCCCGCTTCAGCACTCCGGCCACCATGGCCACCAACCTGCTGATGGCGGAGACTCCGGGCACCACCGACGTGAGCAAGTGCATAGGCGTGCAGCTGCCTTCGGGCGCCGTGCGCAGCGCACTGAACCTGGTGGACAATCCCGGCAACCTGGGCAAGGAGGTTATGGTGAAGGGCGACGTGCTGCGCTACTCGGGCGTGCCGGGCATACGCAACACATCGGCATACAAGATTGACGGCGGCGGCGACACCCCCGACGAACCCAAACCGGGCGCCGTGGTTACCAGCCTTGACCAGAACTTCGACGCCTCCACGAGCCTGCCCGAAGGCTGGACGCAGATGCAGGTGGCCGGCACCAAGACCTGGTATGTAAACACATTCAACGGCAACAACTACGCCGCTATGACGGGCTACAAGGGCACTGCGCCTTTCGACTCGTGGATGTTCTCGCCTGCAATCGACATTGCCAAGTGCGCCGACAAGAAGCTGACCTTCGAGACACAGGTCAACGGCTACGGCTCTACAACGACCGTGTTCGAGGTGTATGCGCTCAATGCCGCCGACCCCGCGAAGGCTACCGTGAAGCAGAAACTCAACGCCACGATGGCAGTGGCTCCGGCTTCGGGCTACAGCTCATGGACGCAGTCGGGCGAGCTTGACCTGAGCCAGTTCAGCGGCAACGTCTATATAGGTTTCCGTTACTATGCAACTCAGGACGCCAACTATGCCACCTGGTGCGTGGACAATGTGAAGCTCAATGCCGGCGGCGGCAACACCGGCGGCGGTGACGAGCCTCAGCCTCCCACACCCGCGGGCGACTATAAGGGCGACTTCAACAGCTTCAACGGCGGCACGGCCAAATCGTCGCCTTACGGCACATACACCAACGCCACGGGCTGGACAGGCGAGAACGCCATAGTGCTCGGCGGCACTGACGGCACTGACGCCAACCCGTACTTCACGTTCATCGGCGGCGCCGGGGTGCTGGCCCCGACCCTCAACGGCAAGGCGGGCAGCTGCGGCCGCCTGCTGTCGCCGGTGCTGACCGGCGGCTGCAAGACGCTGACATTCAACTATGGTTTTGCGTTCACCGAGACCAAGTGCAGCTTCCGTGTAGACGTGAAGGACGCACAGGGCAATGTGGTGAAGACGGACACTGTTGAGCTTACAAGCATCACCAAGCTGCACGCCTACAGCTACAGCCTGGATGTGAACGTGAGCGGCGATTTCACCATCGAGATCACTAACCTGGGCATCACGCAGTCGACGGGCAACAAGGACCGCGTGTCCATCTGGAACCTGACCTGGACGGCAATGTAAGCCCTCCGGAGACA
>JAXJRL010000011.1:0-6024 GCA_036310635.1 Muribaculaceae bacterium
AAGCCGAATCACCAGCTCGCTGGCCATAATCATAGCCCAAAGCAATGTTGGCGAAAGTTCGGAATTTCTATCGGCTTTCTATAAACCCGTGCTCACGTCGTTGGCAATAGCGGTGGCAATTGCCTTTGCAGTCATAATCTTTGACAAACTATGGCAGAAGCGTTGGTTCAAGTCAATAAACGAGTCCATAAACGCCAGAGCTTATTTAGTTTACACCTTGGCATTTTGCATACTTGCTTCAAGTGCATTTTCTGTGTTGAGAATCAAACAATCATCAGAAGTTCACACTCATATATGGCAGCGAACAACTAACGGCCAAGTTGCAGACGTTTCTGTACCCATAGTTTATTTTTATGTCGCCAAAGACTTGTTTTTTAATCCGATAGAAGAAAAACTTGTCGGTTTAGCTGCCATTCAGCATAATATTATAATCAACGATTCTGGTCCAGCAGATTCCATAATGATAGTTTATGTGGTAGGAGAATCATCGGACCGAAATAGGTCAAACATCTACGGATATCCGATGGAAACAAATCCAAGACTGGCACAATTACAAAAAAATGGCAGCATGGCCGTATTCAAGAATGTAGTATCGAGATACCATCAGACTATTGACTTGTATGCCCAATTATTGTCGCCTTGCGACATTGAGGACAAAGAAAGTTTCTACAAGCTGCCGATGTTACCTGCTATATTTAAGAAAATTGGCTATGATGTGGCCTATTATGACAACCAATCCTCACCGGAAGAAGGAAGATTATTCGATATCGGATGCCAATTCTTCTTCACAAATAAAACGGTGAAAGAACAAAATTTGAACAGATTGAATAGTCACATTTACAGCTATGACGGTGATATTTTTGAAAACCATCCACCTAAAGAATACAGTCTCAAGAATCTGATAATCTATCATCTTATAGGCAACCATATGATTTATTCAGAGCGTTACCCGCATGAATATGCAGTCTTTAAAGCCGAAGACTACGCTCCCTTGTATTCAGGCGAGGCCGCCGAGAAGATGGCTCATTATGACAACGCCACTCACTATACAGATTCGCTGTTAAACAAGCTGATAAACAAGCTAAGCACTAAAAATGCCGTATTGGTGTACACCTCAGACCATGGAGACGAAGTGTATGACTATCGAGACAGCTGGGGACGCAGCCAGGGAGAGCATCCAGTCGGTTCGGACAAGGTGCTACATGAGGTGCCGCTGTATGTGTGGGCGAGTGAGAAGTTCAGGGCCAAGCACCCGGGGGTTATGGATTCGCTGCGGGCCAATGCCGACAAACCCATATACAACACCGATATCTCACATACCATCCTTGAGCTGGCGGGGATAAAGACTCCTTATCTTAACAAAAACCTGTCGCTTTTGCACAAGTCTGCCGGACGCCGCAACCGACGCACCACAACCTTTGATTATGACCGCCGCCGCGCCGAAATAGACAGCGTGCGCCTCCGCTATGATGGCGCGGGACATTGGCGCTGACTTAATACAACCTTCCACCTAAGAGGTGGTGGGAGAGGAAGGGGGTGGTGTAGGCGTAGGGGATGGTGGCGAGGTCGGGGACGGGGCGGGTTACTATGAGGTTGGCCTGCTTGCCTATGGCTATGGAGCCGTGGGTGGATTCGAGGTCCATGGCGGCGGCTCCGGCGGCTGTAACGCAGTCGAGGGCCTGCTCGGGGGTGAGTCGCATTTTGATGCATCCGAGTGCCCAGACGAAGCGCATGTCGCCGGAGGGTGAGGAGCCGGGGTTGTAGTCGCTGGCGAGGGCCACGCGGCATCCGGCGGCGAGGGCCTGACGCGCGGGAGCGTAGGGCATGCCCAGGAAGAACGATGCGCCGGGGAGCATGGTGGCGACTGTTCGGGAGGCGGCCAAGGCGCTGATCTGGGCCTGGCCGGCACGCTCCAGATGGTCGACCGACAGGGCACCGTGGGCGATGCCTACCTCCACCCCACCCGACTCGGCGAGCTCGTTGGCATGGATTTTGGGGCGCATGCCTCGGGCTGCCGCGGCCTCGAGGATGCGTGCGGTATCGTCAGGGGTGAAGAAGCCCCGGTCGCAGAACACGTCGACGAAATCGGCGAGGCCCTCGGCGGCAACGGCCGGAATCATCTCGTTGACGATGTGGCTGACGTATTCGGCCTGGCGCCCGGCATAGGCGCGGCCGACGGCGTGGGCACCGAGGAAAGTGGCACGGACTGTCATGGGCGACTCCTGACGGATGCGGGCGATGACGCGGAGCATTTTCAGCTCGTCGGGGAGGGAGAGGCCGTATCCGCTCTTGATCTCGATGGCGCCCGTACCCTTGAGCATCACCTCGTTGGCGCGCTCCATTGACTGGCGGAAAAGCTCGTCCTCGGGGGTGTCGTGGAGGAGGTCGGCCGAGTTGAGGATGCCGCCTCCGCGTGCTGCAATCTGCTCATAGCTGAGGCCGTCGATTTTGTCGCGGAACTCGCCGTGGCGGCTTCCGGCATAGACGATGTGGGTGTGGGAGTCGCAGAACGAGGGCAGGAGCCAGCCGCCGCGGGCGTCGACCACCTCGCTGTCGCCGGGCTGCGGAAGGGAGGCCATGAGGCCCATGGCGGCGATGGTGCCGTCGGGGGAGGTGCGCAGCCAGGCATCGGCCAGGGCGGTGCCGTAGATGCGCGCTATGTTGATGAGCAGAAAGGTTTTCATACGTTGGTTAATTATCAGACAAGAGTTTGCTCTTCGGCGAGGAGGAAGCGCTCGGAGGCCTGGATGAGGGGCGACATGACCGTGTCCTCGTGCACGAAGGGCACATGGGCGCGGTAACGGGCTATCCACTCCTCCAGCTGCGGGGATGTGCGCAGGGGGCGGCGCAGCTCTATGGCTTGGGCGGCGTTCATTAGCTCGATGGCGAGGATGCGGCGGGTGTTGTCGACCACCTGTACGAGCTTTGTGGCGGCGTTTCCGCCCATCGAGACATGGTCCTCCTGGCCCTGCGAGGATGGGATGGAGTCGCAGCTTGTGGGCCAGCAGAGGCCCTTGGACTGGTTGACGACCGAAGCGGCGGCATACTGCGGAATCATGAAGCCGCTGTTGAGGCCTGGATGGGCAACGAGGAAGGACGGGAGGCCGCGCGAACCCGATATGAGGCGGAAGATGCGGCGCTCGGAGATGTTGCCCAGCTCGGCGACGGCCAGCGTCATGAAGTCCATGGGCAGGGCGATGGGCTCGCCGTGGAAGTTGCCGGCAGAGACAATCATGTCGAGGTCGGGGAATACCGTGGGATTGTCGGTGGGGCTGTTGATCTCCGTCTCGATGACGTGGCTGACATAGGCGAGAGTGTCCTTGAAGGCGCCGTGGACCTGGGGCATGCAGCGGAAGGAGTACGGATCCTGGACATGCACCTTGGGCTGTGCCATGAGCTGGCTGTCAGCAAGGTAGGCGCGGACGGCGCGTGCCGTGGCGAGCTGACCGGGATGGGGGCGCACGGCGTTGACAGCGTCGCCGAACGGCTCGATGCGGCCGTCGAAGGCGTCGAGACTCATGGCGCCGATTTTGTCGGCGAGCTGGCCCAGACGGCGGGCATGGATGAGGGCGTAGACGGCGTGGGCGCTCATGAACTGAGTGCCGTTGAGCAGCGCCAGGCCCTCTTTGGACATGAGCGTGAGCGGCTCCAGGCCGTTCTCGGCGAGGACCTCGGCTGCGGGGCGGCGCTCACCGTGCCACCACACCTCGCCGAGGCCGAGGATGGGCAGGCAGAGGTTGGCGAGGGGCGCCAGATCGCCGGAGGCGCCGAGCGAGCCCTGACGGAACACCACGGGGGTGATGCCGAGGTTGAAAAAGTCGACCAGGCGGCGGACGGTGGCGAGCTGGGAGCCCGAGTTGCCATAGCTGAGCGACTGCGCCTTGAGCAGGAGCATGAGGCGCACAATTTCCCGGCTGACAGGCTCTCCGAGGCCGCAGGCGTGGCTCATCACCAGGTTGGTCTGCAGCTGCTGGAGGCGGTCAGTGTCGATGCTGACGTTGCAGAGCGAGCCGAAGCCGGTGGTGACGCCGTAGATGGGGCGGTCGGCGCGGCTGATTTTATCGTCGAGGTACTGGCGGCAGCGCACAATGCGGCCTTCGGCCTCGGGGCTCAGCTGCAGGGTGGCGTTCTGACGCAGAATCTGCTCGATGCGGTCCAGGCTGAGGTGTTCGTCGGGGTTGATATAGTGAATCATAGGTGGTTATGGTATGGTTAAGGTTACTGATTGGAGAGCGCTGCGGCGACGATGGCATCGTCGGCGAGGTTTGGCAGAGTGACGCACAGGCCCGGAGTGCGCTCCATCTGACGGCGGATGGCGGTCATGGCGCCGGGATTCCGGGCCCAGGAGCGGCGGCTGATGCCGTTGTTCACGTCCCATAGGAGCATCTCGGAGATGCGGCTTGCGGAGTCATCGGAGCCGTCGATCACCATGCCGAAGCCGCCGTTGACCACTTCGCCCCAGCCCACGCCGCCGCCGTTGTGGAGCGACACCCATGTGGCGCCTCGGAAGGCGTCGCCGATGACATTGTGCACGGCCATGTCGGCGCAGAACTGCGAGCCGTCGGTGATGTTGGAGGTCTCGCGGTAAGGGGAGTCGGTGCCTGACACGTCGTGGTGGTCGCGGCCGAGGACCACGGGGGCGGAGATTTCGCCCCGGCGGATGGCATCGTTGAAGGCGAGGGCTATGCGTGTACGGCCCTCGGAGTCGGCATAGAGGATACGGGCCTGCGAGCCCACCACCAGGTGGTTTTCGGCGGCCTGCTGAATCCACCGGAGGTTGTCCTGGAGCTGCCCGCGGATGTCGTCGGGGGCCTCGGCCACCATGTCGGCGAGGACACGTGCGGCGATGCGGTCGGTGGCGGCGAGGTCGTCGGGGTTGCCGGATGTGCACACCCAGCGGAAGGGGCCGAAGCCATAGTCGAAGAACAGCGGGCCCATGATGTCCTGGACATAGGAGGGATAGCGGAAGGCGCGGCCGTCGGAGGCCATGATGTCGGCGCCGGCGCGGCTGCTCTCGAGCATGAAGGCGTTGCCGTAGTCGAAGAAGTACATGCCACGGTCGGCCAGTCGGTTGATGGCGGCTACCTGACGGCGGAGCGATTCCTGAACCTTTTCGCGGAAGAGGTCGGGCTGCTCGGCCATCATTACCTTGGCGTCCTCGAAGTCGACGCCGACGGGATAGTAGCCGCCGGCCCAGGGATTGTGGAGTGAAGTCTGGTCGGAGCCGAGATCGACGCTGACGCCGTTGTCGGCGAGGAATTCCCAGAGGTCGACAATGTTTCCCTGGTAGGCTATTGACACGGCCTCACGGGCCTCGCGGGCGGCCGTGACGCGCTCCAGGAGCTCGGGGAGGGAAGTGTACACCTCGTCGACCCAACCCTGCTCAAATCGCTTGGAAACGGCCTTAGGATTGATTTCGGCGATGACGCTGACCACTCCGGCTATGTTGCCGGCCTTGGGCTGGGCGCCCGACATGCCTCCGAGACCCGAGGAGACGAAGAGCATTCCGCCGAGGCCGTCGGCTCCTGGGGCCATGCGGCGCCGGCCGGCATTGAGCACGGTGATGGTGGTGCCGTGGACTATGCCCTGGGGGCCGATGTACATGTAGGAGCCGGCGGTCATCTGGCCGTACTGCGACACGCCGAGGGCGTTCATGCGCTCCCAGTCGTCGGGTGAGGAATAGTTGGGGATGACCATGCCGTTGGTTACCACCACTCGCGGGGCGCGGGGATGGGACGGGAAGAGGCCGAGGGGATGTCCGGAGTACATGACGAGGGTCTGGTTGTCGGTCATCTCGGAGAGATATTTCATGGCCAGGCGGTACTGCGCCCAGTTCTGGAACACGGCGCCGTTGCCTCCGTAGGTGATGAGCTCGTGTGGGTGCTGGGCCACGGCGGGGTCGAGGTTGTTCTGGATCATGAGCATGATGGCCGCGGCCTGGCGCGAGCGGGCGGGATAGTCGCCGATGGGGCGCGCGTGCATGGGGTAGTGCGGGCGCAGGCGGTACATGTAGATGCGGCCGTA
>JAXJRL010000012.1:0-17320 GCA_036310635.1 Muribaculaceae bacterium
ATCTTCAACAACGGCGGCATCTACAACAACAAGGGCGTGAACCCCGCCACCGACCCCGCCATCAAGAACGACCCCGCGCCCACCACGCTCGACCTCCAGGCCCGCTACGAGCTCATGGCCGACATGTTCGGCGCCAAGGGCTACTATGTCACCACCCCCGACGAGCTCTCCAAGGCGCTCACCGAGGCCATAGCCTCCAAAGCCCCCGCCGTCATCAACGTGCAGCTCGCCGCCGACGCCGGAGCCGAGAGCGGCCACATCGGCTACCTCAACCCCGCGCCCCTCATCCAGTACACCGTCTGACAACCACCTGAAAACAGTGGAGAGGTGGCATCCGCCGGACGCGCTATATATCGCGTCCATGCCGCCACCTCTCCGCAATAATCACCGCCCTCTCCCCGTTCCACTAAGTAAGTAGTCAAATTTAATTTATGTGATATGCGCAGTTATTTTTGAGCCAATTTGGCTGCGGAGTGAAGGAACATAGCGAGCTATGTGACTGAACGACAATGCCAAAGTGGCCAAAAAGAGCAAGCATAGCGCATAAAAGATTAATTCCACTTACTTATATCGGTTAAATTTGAACACTTACTTATAAACTACAACTAACATGAACATCACACACGTTTTCCTATACGCCATAGTCCCCATCATCGTTGTGATGCTGGGAGGCTACATCTCCGGCCGCAAGGGCATCTTCTCCGGCGAAGATGCCAAGAAATTCAACAAGGTGGTTCTTGACTACGCCCTCCCATGCGCGCTGTTCGTATCCATCGTCCAGGCCTCGCGCTCAATGCTCGTGGCCGACATTAAGCTCACCATCATCGCCACTGTCGGCATCATGGTCTGCTTCATGGCCGTCTACTTCATATTCAAGCTATTTCCGGGCAACACAGGTGCCGACGCCGCCGTCTCGGCCCTGATCAGCGGCTCGCCCACCATCGGCTTCCTCGGCTTCGCCGTCCTCGAGCCCATCTTCGGCACCAACGCATCCGTCGCCCTCGTCGTCGCCATCGTCGGCATCGTGGTCAACGCCATCGGCATCCCCGTCGGACTCTCGCTCATGAACGCCTCGCTTGAGAAACAGCAACCCGGGTCCACCAAGCACCAGAGCGCCTGGAAACCCGTGATCCACGCCCTCGAGCAGCCAGTAGCCTGGGCGCCGATCCTCGCCGTCATCTGGGTGGTGGCCGGAATACCCTGGCCCGACTGGGCAAGCCCCTCCTTCCAGCTCATGGCCAAGGCCAACGCCTCAATGGCCGTGTTCTCCGCAGGCATCACCCTGAGCGCCATCAAGCTCAACATCAACTTCCAGGTCATCCTCGGCACCATCATGAAGATGATCGTCATGCCCGCATTCGTCCTGCTGCTCGGCCTCGTCTTCCACATGGAGCCCCTCAACCTCAAGATGCTCGTCGTGGCATGCTCCCTGCCCCCTGCATTCAGCGGCATCATCATCGCCGACGAGTACAACCGCTACATCGCCACCGGCACCTCCTCGCTCACCCTGTCCATCCTCGTGTTCATAGGCTTCTGCCCGCTGTGGTTGTGGCTCACCGACCTCTGCATAGCCGCCTTCTGATTCCTGATTGTACATCGCACCTCATTTCCGCGCTCCCTCCGAACCGTCGGCGGGGGCGCGGTGTTTTTATTGTAGGAAGCATTATCCGCAGCCCCTCCCGTTATGATTCCCCGTATTCCTTCAGTATTGCGCGGCCTCCGTCCCTTCACCATGGCCGTGGTCGTCGCCGTGGTGGTCGGCATCGCCGTCGGCGCCGCCACGCAGGCTCTGCGCGGCCTCATCGGCCTGCTCACCGCCGCCCTCACCGCACGTCTGCGCCCCGAGCACGGCAACCTAGCCCTCGCCCTCCTCCCCCTCGCCGGCATCCTCCTGGCCGGTGCCCTCCAGAAGTACGTGCTCCACCGACGCCTCGACCACGGCACAGAGCGCATCGCCGACCGCCTGCGCACCGGCCGCCTCGCCTACCCCGCCTCGTCCATGTTCACCCCCATGGCCGCCTCCACGCTCACCCTCGGATTCGGCGGCAGTGCCGGCGCCGAGGGGCCCTCCGCCGCCATCGGCGCCGCCGTCGGCTCGTGGCTCGGAGGCAAGGCCGGGGCCGACAGCCGTCTGCTGCGCATCATGGTGGGATGCGGCGCCGGAGCCGGAATTGCGGGCATATTCTGCAGTCCCGTTGGCGGCATGCTCTTCACTCTCGAGGTGCTCCAGGTGGAGCTCTCGCTCGTGGCCATGATTGCCCTGGCCGCCGCGTGCATGGCCTCCGCCCTCACCGCCTACACTCTGCGCGGGTTCACCTACTGCGTCAGCTTCTTGCCCCCTGTGGGCATGAGCCCCAAAGTGGTGGTGTGGGGTCTGGTCCTCGGCGTGGTGTGCGGACTCTATGCCGTCTACTACCGCCGTGTCATGGCCGGCGCACGCCGCGGCCTGGAGCGCATGCCCTGGGTATGGCGCCGGTGGGCCGTGGGCGGTGCTGCCCTGGGCCTCTTGGTATTCTGTCTGCCCGTCCTCTACGGCGAGGGCTACGGCGCCCTGTCGCGCATAATCAACGGCCACAGCTATGTCCTCACCCTCGAGAGTCCCTTCCGGGCGCTGGCCGCGCATCGGTGGCTGGTGCCCGCCGTTGTCGGCGCTCTGGTGCTCGCCAAGCCCCTTGCCGCCGCCGCCACCACCTGCGGCGGCGGCGTGGCAGGCGACTTTGCCCCCACGCTCGTGGCAGGTGCGCTCCTGGGGCTCCTCGTCAGCATGGGCGCCGGAGGCCTCTGCGGCCTGAGCGTGCCCGCCGGCGTTGTGGCGTTTGTGGCCATGGCGGGGGTGATGGCCGGGGTGGTGCGCGCGCCCCTTATGGCGGTGTTCATTTCGGCCGAGATGGCGGGGGGATACGCGTTTCTGTTGCCACTCACGCTGTGCGCTCTCGTCAGCTACGGCATTTCACGGGCCCTCGACCGCTCCACCTCCCCCCTCAGCCCCATCACCGAAAAATTAGAGTGAGGAGAATTGAGTTCGGGGGGCTTGCACTTTTTTTTGCCCGGCGGCCGTTTTTTTCGTAATTTTGTCCCCTGATTCCGATTCGAGGGGTCCACTCCTTCTCCCCCCGCCTCAACCGAATATATTAGTTTAACCCATTCCCCTATCTCTCTCCCCACCCCAACACCTCCACCACCACTCACTTCAACTATGAAGAAAGAAGTTTCCTACCGCGGCCTCAATTTCGAGCCTTACATCACCCGACAGCAGATTGATGCCCGCATCGCCGAGCTCGGCCGCCAGCTCTCCCATGACCTCCGGGGCAAAAACCCTCTGTTCCTCTGTGTGCTAAACGGTGCTTTCCCCTTTGCCAGCGACTTGTTCCGCGCCTTTGACGGCGACGCCGAAATTGCCTTCATCCGCCTCCAGAGCTACGAGGGCACGCAGACAACCGGCAAGGTGAAGCAGGTGATGGGCCTCACCGCCGACATCGAGGGCCGCACCGTGGTCATCATGGAGGACATAGTGGACACGGGCAACACCATCCACCGTCTCGTCACCGACCTCCAGGCACGCCACCCCGCCGACATCAAAATCGCAACCCTCCTGTTCAAGCCCGAGGCTCTGCAGCTCCCGGTCAAGCCCGACTATGTGGGCTTCGAGATTCCCCAGAAGTTCATCATCGGCTTCGGTCTCGACCTGGACGGCCTGGCCCGCAACCTCAACGACATTTACTGCGTCAAGTCCGACTGATTTTTTACGTTGGCTGACGCGTATTGTGGCTGACGCGTACGGGCTGGCGCGTATGGCGGCGGACGCTCGGACCGAGCGTCCCTACATGGGTCAGCTCAATCGTCGCTCCTTGGGGCTGGCGCATACGGCGGCGGACGCTCGGACCGAGCGTCCCTACATGGGTCGGCTCAATCGTCGCTCCTTGGGGCTGACGCATGCGGCGGCGGACGCTCGGACCGAGCGTCCCTACATGGGTCGGCTCAATCGTCGCTCCTTGGGGCGGACGCGCAGGGGCGGCGGACGCTCGGACCGAGCGTCCCTACATGGGTCGGCTCAATCATCGCTCCTTGGGGCGGAGGAGATTTATCGCGTCCCTACTTTATTTTCCGACTTCTAACTTACACTTTTCTTATGAACATTGTGATTTTTGGCGCACCCGGCAGCGGCAAGGGTACGCAGAGCCAAAAGATTATCGACCGCTACGGTCTCTCCCACATCAGCACCGGCGAACTCCTCCGCGACCACATAAGCCGCGGCACGGAGCTGGGCCGCGTGGCCGACAGCTACATATCGCAGGGCAACCTCATCCCCGACTCCCTGATGGTGGACGTGCTGGCACACCACCTCGACTCTAACCCCGGCATGCTCCAGAAGGGCGTGATTTTTGACGGCTTCCCCCGAACCATTCCCCAGGCACAGGCGTTGAAAGAGATGCTGGAACAGCGCGGCACCACGGTGCACGGCGTCATAGGCCTGGAGGTGCCCGAAGAGGAGCTGATGGGCCGAATGGTGGAGCGAGGCAAGCGCGAGGGCCGCGCCGACGACACCCCCGAAACCATCAAGAACCGCCTGGACGTGTACCACCGCCAGACTGCCCCTCTGCAGAAATACTACAAGGACGGCGGCCTGTACATGGCTGTCAACGGCCACGGCGACGTGGACACCATCTTCGAGGGCATCAGCTCACACCTGGACCGCATCAAGGCCTGAGTCGGCGGTGGCGTCCGGATCCCCGGAAAACAGTGGAGAGTGAAGAGTGGAGAGGGGCATCCGCAGGCGGATGCGATGTATCGCGTCCCCAACTCCTCCATATTCCTCCGCTCTCTCCTCTCCCCTCTCCGCTCTCCCCTCTAAACTTTTTCGCAGTTATGACCTACAACTATCCTCACCTCAACGAGATCTACCGCCGGTCCTTGGCCGAAAACTTCAACCTGCCCTGTCTGTCGGACTACAACACCAAGGAGGAGCTGAGCTACGGCCAGTTCGCCGAACGCCTGGCCCGCACCCACATCCTCCTGGAAAAGGCCGGAGTCAGGCCCGGCGACAAGGTGGCGCTCCTGGGCAAGAACAATGTGAACTGGGTGGTGGCTTTCTTTGCCACGCTCACCTATGGCGCCGTGGTGGTGCCCATCCTCGTGGAGTTCAATCCCCGCGACGCCCAGCACATTGTGAACCACAGCGACGCCGTGCTGCTCTTTGTGAGCGACGCGGTGTGGGAGGCGGTGGAGTGGGACAGGATGCCGCAGCTGAAGGCGGCCATGTCGCTGGACTCAAGGCGGGTGCTGGCACAGCGCGAGGGCACGGACATGGAGGCCATAGTAGCCGGCATCGACGCCGAGATGAAGGCTCGCTATCCCCAAGGTTTCAGACCCGACGACGTGTGGGCACGCCCGATGGCCGACGACGATCTGGCGCTCATCAACTATACTTCGGGCACCACCGGTTTCAGCAAGGGCGTGATGCTCAGCCACGGCAACCTGTGGGGCAACGTGGTGTTCGGCATAGAATCCAGACTGCACTATCGCGGCTCGCGAGCCCTGTCGTTCCTGCCGCTGGCCCATGCCTATGGATGCGCGTTCGACATGCTGGTGCCCATGGCCGTGGGCACCCACATCACCCTGTTGGGCCGCACGCCCACGCCCCGCATCCTGCTCAAGGCCCTGGCCGAGGTTAAGCCGTCGCTGATTGTGTGCGTGCCCCTCATCCTGGAGAAGATTTACCGCCGCATGATAGTGCCCGTCATCACCTCGCGGCCCATGCGGTGGGCGCTGATGGTGCCCTTCATGGACCATGCCATATATCCGCGTATCCGCCGCAAGCTGGTGGAGGCCTTCGGCGGCGAGTTCGAGGAGGTGATCATCGGCGGCGCCCCGCTCAACCAGGAGGTGGAGGACTTTCTGCACACCATCCGCTTCCCCTTCACAGTGGGTTACGGCATGACCGAGTGCGGCCCGCTGATCAGCTACACGCCGTGGCGCCGCTTCGTGCCCACGTCGGCCGGCGAACTCCTGCCCGGGCTCATGGACGGCAAAATCCTGGCCAAGGAGGGCGAGAAGCTGGGCGAAATCATGGTAAAGGGCAAAAACGTGATGCAGGGTTATTACAAGAACCCCGACGCCACCGAGGCCGTGCTCGAAGAGGACGGATGGCTCCACACCGGCGACATGGGTCGCCTGGGCGGCGAGGAAAACCGCACCATTTTCATCCGCGGACGCTACAAAACCATGATCCTGACCGCAACGGGCCAGAATGTCTACCCCGAGGAGATAGAATCGAAACTCAACAACATGCCCTACGTGGCCGAAAGCCTCGTGGTGGAGCGCAACGGCCACCTCGAAGCCCTCGTGTACCCCGACAGCGAGCAGACAGACCAGGCCGGCATCGACAACGAGGGGCTCGTGGCCGCCATGGAGGAAAACCGCACCGAGCTCAACAAGCTCGTGGCCCCCTACGAACGCATAGAGCGCATAGAGCTGCGCGACGAGGAGTTTGAAAAGACCCCCAAACGCTCCATCAAGCGCTATCTCTACTCCTGAACACCGTATAAGCCCAATAAGCCCGATAGGCCCGATAGGCAGGATGGACTTCCTTACTTTGACCAATCTATTAACCCTAAACAAACCCTATGAAACTTAAACCACTTGCCGCCACCGCAGCCATGCTGTGCCTGGCATCGGCCGCTAACGCTCAGCAGCCCGCACTCCGCATATACAGCGGCCTGCGCGACACTCTGCGCACAGCCGCAACAACCGTGGTGGCCGTAACCGAACCCGGCGCCACAGCCACTATCAACGGCACGCCCGCCCACGTGTACAAGACCGGCTCCTTCGGCGCCGCAGTCGACCTGCAGCCCGGCCAGAACACCGTGACCGTGACCGCCACCAAGAACGGACAGACCGCAACCGTCACCCGCCAGGTGTTCCGCGCCGAGCCCGTAAAGGCCAAAGCACAGAAGCCACAGCTCGTTGACCCCGAAGCCACAACACTCTTCAGCGCTGACCGCTACGTGGTGACCACTCCCGGCGCCTACCTGCAGTACGGCAACGGCGACGACCGCCTGGGCGGCTCCAAGATGGGATTCCTGGACCCCGGCATCACCCTGCGCGTAATCGGCCAGAAAGGCGGCCTGTACTGCGTGCGCCTCGCCGCTGACCGCATAGCCTACATTCCCAAGAGCTACACCGAGCCCGCCACCACCGTGACCTCAACCGTCAACACCGGCAGCTGGTCGCTGACAAACACCGGCCGCAACGACCGCGTGAGCGTGGCACTGCCCCACCGTCTCGCCTACCACTACATGACCCAGCTGGAGCCCAACGTGATCATGGTGGACCTCTTCGGCGCCACCGACAACTCCAACTGGATCACCCAGCGCACCCTGGACCTCGGCGTAATCGATCACGTGGACTTCCGCCAGCTCAGCGACGACGTGTACCGCGTGCTCATCTACCTCAAGGGCACATACCAGTGGGGCTTCAAGGTGGGCTATGACGAAGGCTCCAACACCCTGAACATCGACGTGCGCCACGCTCCTAAGAGCCTCAAGCTCCGCGACCTCACCATCGGCCTCGATGCCGGACACGGCGGCCCCTACCCCGGCGCCATCTCGCCCTCAGGCATCAAGGAGAAGGACGTGAACCTCGACATAGTGAACCGTCTGAAAGCCATCCTGGAGAAGAAAGGCGCACGCATAGTGATGACCCGCGACGGCGACACCGGCCCCTCAATGGGCGAACGCAAGCGCATCTGGGCTGCCGGCAACGTGGACCTGGCCATCAGCATCCACAACAACTCGGGCGGCTCACCCCTGGCATCGCCCGGCACAGCCACCCTCTACAAGCACACCTTCTGCCGTCCCCTCAACGAGTGCGTGCTCAGCCGCATCCTTGAGACCGGCCTGCCCATGTTCGGCCTGGTAGGCAACTTCAACTTCAGCCTCAACGGCCCCACACTCTATCCCAACTGCCTGGTGGAGGGCATGTTCATGTCGTCGCTCCAGGAAGAAGAAAAGCTGGCAGACCCGAAGTTCCGCCAGCTCTTCGCCGAAAAGATAGCCCAAGGCATCGAGGACTATCTCTCCAAGGCAGCCGCCTCACGCCGCTGACGGTTCCTGACCCCGAACAGCCATACGCTCAGCGTGTGGCTGCTTCGGAGCACACTGCTGCACAGCAGGCACAGGGCCACAATGCCCAGCGCCACCGGCACTGCCACTCCCAATTTGAGAACCACCATACTTGGCTGCTCCAGGGTGTTAACCCACCCCAGGGCAGCCATTTTCGGCATAAAGAACATGTGCATCATGTAGATGTCGAGCGTGCGCTGGCCCGTGAATCGCAGGAAACGGGCCACGGCACCCGAGCCGTCGAAGTACTCGCTGCGGCTGTGGAAGAACACCAGGACCGTGAGCAGGCCGGCATAGCGGTGCAGAACGCCCTGAAGCATGTACTCGCCCCAGGTGTGCGGCTGGTGGTAGCGTCCGGAGTAGAACCAGAAACAGCCGCCCACAAAGGCCACTACAGCCAGCGTGCGCAGCACGTCGGAGCGCAGAAGAGCCTCGAAACGTCCCCAGTGACGGCGCACCAGCACGCCAGTGGCAAAGAACTGCATGTAGGTAAGCACCTGGTGCCACGACAGGGTAACGCCCACACCGTGAGGCACCGGAGTGTTGCCCCACACCACCGAGCCGGCTATCATGGCGGCCATCACCCAGTCGGTCACATCGCGGCGAAGCACCGCGCGCCCAAGCACGGAGAGCGCCACATAGGCCACAAACATCTGGAACAGCGCGATGGTGAACCAGAAGTAGCCGTAGCCGTTGTCGATGAACGCGAAAACCGGGGCATTGTTCACGGCCTGGAACAGCATGAAGAACAGCGTGGCGCACAGCACCTGGGCCCTGACCTTGCGCACCATGATGTCGGCCACGACATTCGACGTCCAGCGCTCGGCAGCCTTGTAGGCAAAGAAACCGCTCACCATGAAGAACAGCGGCATGCGGAAGCTCATCAGCACCGCGGCCACCGGGCTACCGTCCCAATGACGCGGGCTCATCATCAGAAACACGTGTGCCAGCACCACGAGGATCATAGAGAGCCCTCGCAGTGCGTCGATATAGTTTATTCTGTTAACACTCATAATTTATACATAGTAAACATGTAACATCCGGCTTATTGCCGGGATGATTGGTCTGCTTTACCGCGCTCCACTCCTATGCCGAACAGGGCGAAATCGTACTTCACCGGGTCCTCGGGGTCGAACTCGCGCAGGCGCTCTGTGAGCTCCACGGTAGCCTTGCGGTCGTTCTGCCTGCGGGCGAGCAGGCCCAGCTCGCGCGACACGTTGCCGACATGCACATCGAGGGGCACAAAGAGCTGCGAGGGTTTCAGCGCCTGCCACAGTCCCAGGTCCACGATTCCGTCGCGGCGCACCAGCCAGCGCAGGGCCATGTTGACGCGCTTCAGCGCCGTGGCGTCCACATTGAGCGGAAGGCAGCGGCTGTCCGAGCGGCCCTCGTTGGCGCGCGCCAGTTCGGCGTTCATGGCCTCGACCATGTGCCAGGACGGAAACGCACTCTCAGGCGCGCCCACCGACGCTGCAAATGCCTCAAGGCTGCCGTGCTTGCTGTAAATGGCGCGCAGGCCGCGGAGATAGTGCTTCAGGTTGCGGGCAAAGAATGTGCGGTGGATGTTCATGTCGTCCGGAAGGTCCTCGTAGCCCTCGTCGGCCACATAAGCGTATGGCTGCCAGTCCATCAGCGAAAACATACGCTGGCAGTCGCGGCAAATCATGTCGCGGCGTCCCCAGGCCAGTGTAGCCGCCAGCAGAGCCGCAATCTCGGCGTCGCGCGCGTCGGTGAACATGCGCGGGAACTGCACCGGGTCGCTGCCGATGAAGTCAACCGAGTTGATGCGCCGGGCCTCAGCATCCAGCAAATCCTTCAAATCATTCATAATAAGTTGGCAGTTAATTGGTTTATTGACGCAAAAGCGGCCATCCGCGGATTAAATGCGAGGACGCTCGGGCCGAGTGTCCGTGCATGGTGGATGACAAAAAAGCATCGGCGCGAAATTCGCGCCGATGCCTTCGTGTTAGGGTGAACAGTGGGGGTCGAACCCACGACCTTCGGAACCACAATCCGACGCTCTAACCAACTGAGCTATGCTCACCATATTTGCTTTTTGCACTGCAAAGGTAAGGACTTTTTTCCATTCCACCAAATTTTTTTCAAAACGCAATATTGGTTTTGTTTGCCATTTATTTATAGTATATTACTAATCAATCGATTGCGGACGCTCGGACCGAGCGTCCCTACATGAGGTTGGCTCGGTTTCCGTCGTTGTCCCGGTGCAGACACTCGGGCCGAGTGTCAAAGGGATGTTGCAGATTATTGTGATTGGAGTTGGACAGGCGGGAGCAGGGATTTGCTGCGTGGATTGCGCATCGGATGGTCGGCGGGGTTGTGGGGGCGGGGGAATTTTTGTATTTTTGTGGCATGGAAAATGTTAATGGTACTCCCGACGGTTTCCCGGCTCTTTCTGCCGCCGTGCGCAAACGTATTCGCTCTCTGGCCCTTGCCCGCAACCGGCGTGCCGAGGGGCTGTTCGTGGCCGAGGGGCACAAATGTGTGCTCGACCTCGCTTCGGCTTTCAGCTTGGAGCTGGTAGCGGCCACGCGCGAGTGGCTTCAGGAACATGCTTCGGAGCTGCCCGGCGGATGCACGGTTTATGCCGTCAGCCCTGCCGAGCTTGAACGGCTGAGCCTGCTCTCCACGCCTCAGGATGTGCTGGCGGTGTTCAGGCTGCCGCAGGAAAATAACGTGGATGTCAGCGAGTTGGCCGGACGCCTGGTGGTTGCTCTTGACTGCGTGCAGGATCCGGGCAATGTTGGCACCATAGTCCGCATGGCCGACTGGATGGGCGTTGACACCGTGTTGCTTGGCTCGGGAACGGCCGATGTGTTCGGTCCCAAAACCGTGCAGGCCACCATGGGCAGCCTGGCCCGCGTCCGCACCATCCGCTGCGAGCTCACCGAGGTGCTTCCGCGTCTGCGCAAGGCGGGCATGGAGGTGTACGTGACGGCGCTCAACGGCCAGGACATTTACAGCTGCCCGCTCACGGCCGACGGTGTGGTGGTGATGGGCAACGAGGGCCGCGGCGTGAGCGACGAGGTGCGAGCCCTGGCATCGCGGAGTCTGCTCATACCCCCCTACCCTGCCGACGCGCCCACGGCCGAGAGCCTCAACGTGGCCGTGGCCACGGCGCTGACGCTGGGCGAGTTTAGGCGCCGTGTCCGCTGACTGAACTGAGATACGAACAATAAGACATATAAGATTTATAAGACTTATAAGATTTATAAGACGGCATAAAAAACGACATATCATACATGGCTAAGGTTAAATACAGGTCGGCATGGTTCTGCAACGAATGCGGGGGCGAAACGCCAAAATGGGCGGGACGCTGTCCGGCTTGCGGTGCATGGAACACGCTGACGGAGCAGCGAGTGGCCACCGGCGGCACAGTGCGCAGTCCCGGTCCTCTGTCAGGCGGTGCGGCTCCCGTTGCCGTGAACGACATTGTGGCCTCGGCCGAAAACCGCATAGCCATGCCCAGCGGCGAGCTCAACCGTGTGCTGGGCGGCGGCCTGGTGGCCGGCAGCATGGTGCTGATAGGCGGCGAACCGGGCATAGGCAAGTCCACGCTCGTGCTCCAGAACCTGCTGGCCATCAAGAGCAAAACCGTGCTCTACGTGAGCGGCGAGGAGAGCGCCTCTCAGCTCAAGATGCGCGCCGACCGCATAGGCCGCGGCAGCGAGAACGTGCTCATTGTGTGCGAAACCAGCCTGGAGCGCATCATGGACCACGTGGAGGCCGTCAACCCCGGCATCCTGGTAGTGGACTCCATCCAGACCATAGCCAGCGACGCTCTGGAGAGCGCCGCCGGCAGCGTGAGCCAGGTGCGCGAATGCGCCGCCCGACTCCTGCAGTGGGCCAAGAGCTCGAATGTGCCCGTGCTCCTCATTGGCCACATCACCAAGGACGGCACACTGGCCGGTCCCAAGGTGCTGGAGCACATTGTCGACGCCGTGCTGCAGTTCGAGGGCGACAGCAAATACATGTACCGCATACTGCGCCCCATCAAAAACCGTTTCGGAAGCACCGGCGAGCTCGGGATATACGAGATGCACCGCCGCGGACTGCGCGAGGTGACCGACCCGGGCAGCCTGTTCGTGGGCCGCGGCGACGAGAGGTTGTCGGGCGTGGCCATCGGCGTTACCGTGGAGGGCGCAAGGCCGCTGCTGGTGGAATGTCAGGCACTGGTAAGCACGGCAGCCTACGGCACACCGCAGCGCACTGTTACGGGTTTCGACGCCAAGCGCATGAACATGCTGCTGGCTGTGCTCGAGAAGCGCGTGGGATTCCGCCTGGGCCAGAAGGACGTGTTTCTCAACATGGCCGGAGGCCTCCGCGTGGGCGACCCGGGAGCCGATCTTGCGGCCATCAGCGCCGTGCTGTCGAGCAACGTTGACATGGCCGTGGCCGAAGGCTGGTGCATGGCCGGCGAAGTGGGTCTGACGGGCGAAATCAGGCCCGTTGCACGCATGGAACAGCGCATCACCGAGGCCGCGAAACTGGGCATGACCGACATGCTGGTGCCTCGCGGCGCCCTGAAAGGCCTGGAGACTTCGGCTCTGAACATACGCCTCCACGAGGTGGGCAAGGTGGACGAAGCATTCCGCACGCTTTTCGCCTAAGCACAACAACATACTGACATCCAAACTATTAAACAGAATACAAATACAATATGCTGCAATTCATACCGGACAACGATACCCCTTACACTCCCGCCGAGCAGGTGCAGATGGCCCTGGAGGGCGGCTGCCAGTGGGTGAGCCTGGCAACGGACCAGATGGACGACGGCGCCATACGCGAGGCCGCGGCCGAGATAGTGCCACTGTGCCGCGAAGCCGGCGCAATCCTCACGCTGGAGAACCACCCGGAGCTTGCCCGCGAGCTTGGCATCCACGGCGTGCTGGTCAACGGCGACCTGAGCGTGGCCACAATCCGACAGAGCTTCGGAGGCGACGGAATCATCGGCGCCGTGTGCCGCTCGGCAGCCTCCGTTCCCGCCCTTGAGGGCATGGACGCCGACTATGCCGTGCTCCCCGCCGACATGGGCACTGAAGAAATGGCCCGACTCGTCTCCGACGTGCGCGCCGCCGGCTGCCAGCTCCACATCGTGGCCATGGGCGACTTCGACTCCGCAAACTGCGCGGCCGTGATAAACTCCGGAGTGAGCGGCGTGGCAACCGGCCGACTGCTGATGAACGCCCCCGACCCCGTGGCCGCCGTCGAGGCCCTCATTGCGCGGCTCAACGAGCTGAGGGGGGTCTGAAGCATGGCCGGAAACTCCACAATGCGCCGCGGACGCCTCATGCTGCGTGCCGCCCTGCCGGTGCTCATCGGCCTGGCGGTGACGGCATGGCTGTTCTGCGACGAAATGAAAGACGGCGACCTGGACAGCATCACATTCACACCGCGTATGTGGGCGGGCTTCGGCCTGGCCTGGCTGTTCATGGCCGGACGTGACCTGGGCCTCACCTGGCGCTTCCACACCATAGCCTGGCCGCAACTGTCGTGGCGTCGCGCGCTGAGGGTTGACCTCATGTGTGCCTTCACCTCGGCTATCACCCCGTCAGCAGTGGGCGGCAGCGCCTTCGCCATCTTCTACCTAAACCGCGAGGGCGTGAGCCTGGGACGGGCCACAACACTGACCCTCACCACATTGCTCCTCGACGAGCTCTTCTTCGTGGTCTTCTGCCCCATAATCCTGCTCATAGTGCCGCTCCACGAGCTGTTCGGGTCGGCGGCGCGCGATGCCGCCTTCATGGAGGGCGTGGAAGTGGTGTTCTGGCTGGTCTACGCCGGCATCGTGGTGTGGACCGCCATCCTGTTCATGGGCATCATAGTCCGACCGCAGGCCGTGGCACGCGGTTTACGCCGCCTGTTCATGCTCCGCATCCTGCGCCGCTGGCGTCGCGGAGCCTTCACCACCGCCGCCAACATGGTGCAGGCCTCGGCCGAACTGCGCACGGTGGGACGCCGCTGGTGGCTCAACGTGTTCGGCGCCACAGTCCTCTCGTGGTTCTCGCGCTACCTGATTGTCAACGCCCTGTTCTGGGGATTCGTGCCCGAGGCAAGCGGCCTGATGGTGTTCGCACGCCAGTTCGTGGTGTGGGTTCTGCTGATGGTGTCGCCCACCCCCGGCGGCAGCGGAGTGAGCGAATGGCTGTTCACCGAATACTACGGCGACCTGATGTACACCCCCGGCATGGCACTGCTCATCGCCGTGGCCTGGCGCATAGTCAGCTACTACATTTATCTCGTAATCGGCTCCCTGCTCCTGCCCTCCTACTTCGCGGGCAGCGGCAGAGGACACAATAATAAAGACACTCACAATGGTTAAAGCAATAGGAATAATACCCGCCCGCTACGCCTCCACGCGTTTCCCGGGCAAACCCCTGGCCGACCTGGGCGGCATGACTGTGATAGAGCGCGTGTGCCGACAGGCCTCCAAGGCCCTGTCCATGGTGGCCGTGGCCACCGACGACGAGCGCATAGCCCGGGCTGTACGCGCATTCGGCGGCACGGCCGTGATGACCTCCGCCTCGCACCGCAGCGGCACCGACCGCGTGCGCGAGGCCCTCGACATCCTCGGCTCCGACGCCGACGTGGTGGTGAACATCCAGGGCGACGAGCCATTCATCGCCCCCGAGCAGATCAGCGCCCTGGTAGGATGCTTCGACCGCCCCGACACCGACATCGCCACCCTGGCCCGCCCCTACGATCCCGCCATGGGCATAGACGGCCTCGCCGACCCCAACCTGGTGAAACTCACCATGGCCGACGACGGACGCGCCCTCTACTTCTCACGCTCGGTGATCCCCTACGTGCGCGGATGCGAACCCGGTGAGTGGCTGTCGAAGACCCGTTTCCTCACCCATGTGGGCATTTATGCCTACCGTGCCGACGTGCTCCGACGCATCACCGGCATGCCGCAGTCGTCGCTCGAGCTGGCCGAGAGCCTGGAGCAGCTCCGATGGCTCCAGAACGGCCTAAGCATACGCGTGGCTCTCACTGACCTCCCCACCGTAGGCATCGACACACCCGCCGACCTGGAGGCCGCCCGCCGTTACCTCAATCTCAACGGAAATGCTTGACCGTTCCACACCACCGCAGGTGAGCGAATTCAAACCGCTCAGCATCTTTCCACAGCAGATCACCGAGCTTCATCCGGGCATCACGCTCCACGCCATTGACGGAGGCACCCTGCCCGTCAACAAGCTCATCGTGGCCTGGCAGTACGGCGACGTCCAGGCCTCAGCACATGCCACCGACGCAAGCCAAACCACCGCCTGCCTCGCCTCGGCTCGGCTCGTTCCGGCCATGATGCTCGAGGGCTCAGCACAGCGCAGCGGTGCCCGGATTGCCGAGGAAGTGGCTTTCCGCGGAGCATGGACAGGCGCAGGCATGAGCTCCGACTTCGCATCGATCTCCCTGCTGAGCATGAACAGCACCACCCCGGAACTCATCCCCGTCCTGGCCGACGTCCTCGCCCACCCCACCATGCCAGAGCAGACATTTGCCAACATGCGCCGGGCACGCGCCGTACAGGCGCAGCTTGCCAGTCGGCAGGTGGCATCAGTGGCTCAGGCCGCCGTCCGCACCTTGCTATGCGGACACGCTCATCCCTACGGCCGCATCCTCACCGCCGACGACGTGATGACAGCCTCACGCCCACTGGCACTCGAGGCCGCGTCCACCGGTTTGCGCGCCATGCCGGTCCATATCTTTGTGGGCGGCGCGCTCTCATCCTCCCTTATGGGCGCCGTTCATTCACTGGCCGACAACATCCATGGCATGCGACAGGGCACCGCGCCCATCATACCAGCCCCGCCCGTTTCCTACTCGCCGGAAGCTCCACAGACAGTCCACACCGACGTTCCCGGCGCTCTCCAGGGGGCAGTCAGCATCGCCCAGCCCGTCGGCGTGCCGCGCGCCAGCGACGACTACATTCCCCTGCGCCTGGCCGTCATGGCCCTGGGCGGATACTTTGGCAGCCGCCTGATGCAGAACGTGCGCGAACGCCTCGGCCTCACCTACGGCATCTCAGCGGCACTCATGGGCTCCGCCGAGGGCACAGCCATTGTCATCGACGCCCAGTGCGACGCCGCCAACTTCGGCCGCGTCATCGCCGAGACACGACGCGAAATGGAGGCGCTTGCCACCCAGCCCATGCCCGATGACGAGTTCCGCCGCCTGCGCCAGTACGCAGCCTCGCAGCTGGCAGGCACCGTAGGCTCGCCTCTGGCCATCGCCGACCATTACTACAGCAACCTCACCATCGGCGCCCCCGCCGACTACTACGGCCGCCAGTGGCAAGCCCTGCAGGCTCTCACCCCCGAAAGCCTTCGCGACGTGGCCGCACGCCATTTCCGACCCGACGACCTACTAATAGCCACCGCAGGCTAATTTTCGGCGTCATTGTGCAGTTATACCGCAAATTTTTCGTAACTTTGCCTCCAAAGTAACCATTTTCGATTCAAACTAACTCAATAGATACAAACTAACCCATAAAAGCAATGAAAAAGAGCGCCTTGCAGAAAGCTCGTGCTTCTTACCAGCCCAAGCTTCCCATTGTCCTCACCGGTGCCGTCAAGGCCGTAGAGGGCAAGCCCACACAGTCTGTGGCCGACCAGGACCAGATCCGCGAGCTGTTCCCCACAACTTACGGTCTGCCCGAAATCCACTTTGAAAAGAACGCCAACCCCGCCCCCGGCCGCCCCATCAACGTGGGCGTAATCCTGTCCGGCGGCCAGGCTCCCGGCGGTCACAACGTGATCTCCGGCCTCTTCGACGGCATCAAGAAAATCCACCGCGACAGCCGCCTCTTCGGCTTCATCATGGGCCCCGGCGGTCTCGTTGACCACAAATACATCGAACTCACCTCTGCCATCATCGACGAATACCGCAACACCGGCGGCTTCGACATCATCGGCTCAGGCCGTACCAAGCTCGAGACCAAGGAGCAGTTCGACAGCGGCCTCGTGATCCTCAAGGAGCTCGACATCAAGGCTCTCGTGATCATCGGCGGCGACGACTCGAACACCAACGCAGCTGTTCTGGCCGAGTACTACAAGAAGACCGGCGCAGGCGTGCAGGTGATCGGTTGCCCCAAGACCATCGACGGCGACCTGAAGAACGACCTCATCGAGACCTCGTTCGGCTTCGACACCGCCACCAAGGTTTACTCCGAGGTTATCGGC
>JAXJRL010000013.1:0-55538 GCA_036310635.1 Muribaculaceae bacterium
ACGGCGCGGGCGGGCTTCATGCGGATGAGGCGCTCCTTCTTGGTGGTGAAGAGGCGCATCAACGGCGGCTGGATCACGGGCACGAGGGCCATGTAGGAGTAAGCCGACACGGCGATGGCGCCCAGGAGGTTGGGAGCGAGTTTCGACGACAGGAAGATGGCGGTGGGGCCGTCGGCGCCGCCGATGATGGCGATGGCGCCGGCCTGGTCAGGTGCGAAGCCGATGGCGAGTGCCACCATGTATGCACCGAAGATGCCGAACTGGGCTGCGGCGCCAACAAGCATCAGCTTGGGGTTGGCGATGAGGGCCGAGAAGTCGGTCATGGCACCGATGCCGAGGAAGATGAGGGGAGGATACCAACCTGCGGACACGCCGTTGTAGAGGATGTTGAGCACGGAGCCCTCCTCGTAGATGCCCACTTCAAGGCCGGCACCGGTGTTGAAGGGCACGTTGCCGATGAGGATACCGAAGCCGATGGGCACGAGGAGCATGGGCTCGAAGTTCTTCTTGATGGCAAGCCAGATGAAGAACAGGCCCACGGCGAGCATGACAAAGTTGCCAAACTCGGCATTGGCGAAACCTGTCAGTTCCCAGAACTGACGGAGGTTGTCCATTAAAAACTGACTGTTCATAGAGCGAGTGTGAAAGATGTATTATTACTCGATGGTGAACAGTACGGTGCCTTCGAGGACTGAGTCGCCCTGGTTTACGGCGATTGACTTGATGACGCCGTCGCGGCCGGCGTTGATGGCGTTCTCCATCTTCATGGCCTCGAGCATCATCACTGCGTCGGCAGCCTTGACGGCGTCGCCGACTTTCTTGTTGATGGTCACTACCACGCCGGGCAGGGGAGCCTTGACGGCGCCGGGACCGGCAGAGGTTGCGGGTTTGGAGATCACCTTTTCACCGTCGGCCTTGCGGGGAGCGGCAGCGGGACGTGCCGAAACCTTGACTGTGGGAGCGGGCTTGGCTTCCATCTCCACCTGGTAGGGGGTGCCGTTCACCTCGACGGTGACGAAGTTGTTGTCATCGGGGTCACCAACGGTGCAGTTGTAGGTGTTACCGTTGATTTTGTATTTATATTCTTTCATTTTAAGCTAAAGTGTTTTTGTTGGGAAGGTTGATTAGACAATCAGTTGTGGGGAAGCTGACGGAGGCTGTAGATCTTGGAGCTCCAGGGCGAGTAGGCACGACGGATCTTGCGGATGGTGAGCATGTTGCTCTCCTGGTCGTGGACGTTGAAGTGCTGGTGGAGCGCCATGATTACGGCGGCGATTTCCTCGCCCGAGTCATGGTCGTCGCGAGTGAAGTCAGCCACGTTGGCACCGGTGGCCTTGGCCTTGTTGACGCGGGCGAAGTACTTGCCGATTTCGCCGATGGCGTAGAATGCCAGGCAGAGCACGAGCAGGGCGCTGAACACGATGCCCATGGCCATGATGGTCATGGCGAAGCCGTGCGAGTCGCGCTCGGCAAACTGCTCGATCTTGGCGTTGGTGGCCTTGATGCGGTTTGCGCTTGAGGGTGTGATGTAGTCGTTCTGACCGCCTGTGCGGACCTCCCAAGAGTCGGCGGCGTCGGACGTGCGGGCGTACGACTGGCCGGCGGTGAGCGAAGCGGGAACCACCACCTGGTCAATGAGGGTCTTGCCGTCGGCATCGTAAATGCCGATCCAGTTGTCCTGGCCGGGGACCAGGACGAAGCTGGTGTGGAAAGTACCCTTGTTGGGCTCGTTGTCGGCCCAGAAGATTACGTGCTGGCGCTTGGGGATGCGGGTGTTCACATCGCCAAGGGGCACGGGGTACATCTTGGGCTGGAGCGAGTCGGTGGTAAGGAACACGCTTGAGATTTCGAGCGGGGCGAAGTTGGAGTTGAAAAGCTCGATCCAGGCGGAGTGGTTGCCGTAGTCGTCAACCACGCTGCCGGTGTTTTCAACCATCACTTCGTTGATGCGCAGAGCCTTGCGGCCCTGGGCGCTGGCGCCCACGGCCACTATGGCTGCGATAAGTGCGAGTGATAATTTCTTAATCATGAGAATACGCTGCTTAGAAACGTGTAAAAGGTGGGGATTACAGGGGAATGTTGCCGTGTTTCTTAGCAGGGTTGACAACTTTCTTGGTGGCGAGCTGCTGCAGGGCGCGGATCACGCGGAAACGAGTGTTGCGGGGCTCGATAACGTCGTCGATGTAGCCGTAGCGGGCAGCGTTGTAGGGGTTGCAGAAGAGCTTGTTGTACTAGGCTTCCTTCTCGGCGAGAACAGCCTTGGGATCCTCGGCGGCCTTGGCCTCCTTGGCGTAGAGCACCTCAACGGCGCCTGCGCCACCCATAACTGCGATTTCGGCGGTGGGCCATGCGTAGTTCATGTCGCCGCGGAGCTGCTTGCAGCTCATCACGATGTGGGAACCGCCATAGGACTTGCGCAGGGTTACGGTCACCTTGGGCACTGTGGCTTCGCCGTAAGCGTAGAGCAGCTTGGCGCCGTGCAGGATCACGCCGTTGTACTCCTGGCCGGTGCCGGGAAGGAATCCGGGCACGTCGACGAGGGTTACCAGGGGAATGTTGAAGGCGTCGCAGAAGCGAACGAAGCGGGCACCCTTGCGCGAAGCGTTGGAGTCAAGCACGCCGGCGAGGAACTTGGGCTGGTTGGCAACGATGCCTACAGACTGGCCGTTGAAACGGGCGAAGCCCACGATGATGTTCTTGGCATAGTCGGGCTGGATTTCCAGAAACTCGCCGTTGTCGATGATGGCGCCGATAACCTCGTACATGTCGTAGGGGCGATTGGCGGAATCGGGGATGATTTCGTTGAGGGCGTCCTCGGTGCGGTCGATGGGGTCGGTGCACTCCACCAGGGGAGTCTCCTCGAGGTTGTTCTGGGGGATGAAGCTGAAGAGCTTGCGGATGATCTTGATGGCCTCTTCGCCGTCTTCGGCAGCGATGTGGCACACGCCGCTCTTCTTGGAGTGAACGTCGGCACCGCCGAGGTTCTCCTGGGTAACGTCTTCGCCGGTAACGGTCTTTACCACCTTCGGGCCGGTGAGGAACATGTAGGAGATGCCCTTGGCCATGATGGTGAAGTCAGTGAGGGCGGGCGAGTAAACGGCACCGCCGGCGCAGGGACCGAGGATGGCAGAGATCTGGGGGATCACGCCTGAGGCCATGATGTTGCGCTGGAAGATTTCGGCGTAGCCGGCCAGGGCGTTGATGCCTTCCTGGATACGTGCGCCGCCTGAGTCGTTGAGGCCGATGACGGGAGCGCCCATCTTCATGGCCATGTCCATGATCTTGCAGATCTTCAGGGCCATGGTCTCGGACAGCGAACCGCCGAACACGGTGAAGTCCTGAGCGAAAACGTAGACCAGACGGCCGTCGATTGTGCCGTAACCGGTTACAACGCCGTCGCCGAGCATTGATTTCTTTTCCTGGCCGAAGTTGTGGCAGCGGTGGCGAACGAACATGTCGAGCTCTTCGAACGAGCCTTCGTCAAGGAGTTGTGCTATGCGCTCGCGGGCGGTGTATTTGCCGCGTTCGTGCTGTTTGTCGATGGCTTTCTGGCCGCCGCCTAAGCGTGCCTGGGCGCGGAGGTCGATAAGCTCCTGCACCTTTTCAAGTTGGCTGCTCATAATTTATCTGAGAGTGTTATGGTTGTTTACAGATGAATGGGTTGTGGATTACTTGTTGGGGTCTTCGCAGAGCTCTACGAGGGTGCCTACGGTCGACTTGGGGTGGAGGAAGGCGATGTTGAGGCCTTCGGCGCCCTTGCGGGGAGCCTTGTCGATGACGCGGGCGCCCTTTTCCTGTACCTCGGCCAGAGCGTTTGCCACGCCGTCCTCAACGGCGAAAGCCACGTGCTGGATGCCGCCGCGGCCACCGTTGTTGGCGATGAACTTTGAGATGGCGCTGTCTTCGGCGGTGCCTTCGAGGAGCTCGAGCTTGGTCTGGCCTACCTTGAAGAAGGCGGTGCGTACTTTCTGATCGGGCACTTCTTCAATGGCGAAGCACTTGAAACCGAGGATGTTCTCGTAGAAAGGGATTGCCTCTTCGAGAGAGGGAACGGCGATGCCGATGTGTTCGATGTGGGAAATTTCCATCTTTGCGATAATTTATTGGGTTAAAAATTTTTAGGTTCTTTGGCGGAATGAGTGCCTATGCGGCGCATCGTGGCTGTAAGGCACAGGTTCAGTTTGAGGTCTTTAGGTGTTAAATGGCTTGTGAATAAGTTAAATTTAAGGCTGATACGGCGATGGCGAAAGGCCAATCCATATCGTCTTGCAAAATTAGCAATTAAAAGCAAGAATGCAAAATAAAAATCACGGCTCGCCAAGGTTTTTCCGCGGTTTTTTCCTGGGGCATAATCAAAGGCGGGGCGCACTGTGGGTGCGCCCCGCCTTGTGTGGGGTGTGCGGCGACGGCTAATCAGTCGACCTTGCTGTCTGCGGCCTCGGTTTCGGGCAGTGTGAGGCGTATGAGCTCCAGGCGGTTGGCCGACTTCTTCACTATGTCGAAGCGGAGGTCGCCCAGCATCACGGTGGCGCCCTGCTCGGGGATGGTGCCCGTGGAGTGGAGTATGTAGCCGGCTATGGTCTGGTAGTCCTCGCTTTCCTCCAGGTCGAGGTGGAAGGTGTCGTTGATGTTCTCTATCTCGCAGCGTCCGGCAAACTCGAACACTCCGGGGGCTATCTGGCGCGAGAGCTGCGAGGCGGTGTCGTGCTCGTCGCGGATGTCGCCGAAAATCTCCTCCACCAGGTCCTCGAGGGTCACCATGCCGGCGGTGCCTCCAAACTCGTCGACGACAATGGCAATGGAGCGTTTCTCGGCCAGGAGGCGGCGCATCATCTTGTTGGCCATGAGGGTCTCCGGGGCGAAGTCAACGGGCTTGAGCTGCTGGTGCCAGTCATTGTCGGGGTGGAAGAGCTCGGACACGTGGATGTAGCCCACGATGGTGTCGATGTCGTCCTTGTAGACCAGGATTTTGGAGCGTCCGGTGCGGGTGAAGAGCTCGGCGAGCTCCTCGCGGGTGGCGGTCTGTATGTTCACGGCCACGATCTCGTTGCGCGGAATCATGCAGTCGCGCAGGTGGGTCGACGAGAAGTCGAGCGCGTTCTGGAATATCTTCACTTCGTGTTCCACCTGTGTCTTTTTCTCGTCGAGGCGGTCGATGGTCTCCTCCAGGTAGTCGTTGAGGTCGCCCACGGTGAGCATGGTCATGCGTGCCTGCTGCTCCTTGATGCCCATCAGGCGCATGAGCAGGCGCGAGAGCCAGGTGGTGAACCACGACACGGGGTAGAGCAGGAGGTAGAAAATGTAGATAGGCAGCGAGACTATCTTCAGCGAGCTGTTGGGGTTGATGCGGAAGATGGTCTTGGGGATGAACTCGCCGGTGAGGAGGATGACGAGGGTGGATATCAGTGTCTGCAGGATGAGGATGAGGGCCTCGTTCTGTGTCACGGTTGTTAGCCACGGCGTGAGGAGCTTGGCGGCGCCCATGCCGTAGATGACGAGCATCACGTTGTTGCCCACCAGGATGGACGAGATGAAGAAGTCGGAGTCAGCGTAGAAGCGCCGGATGATGCGCGACAGCAGTCCGCCCTTCTTCATGTCGAGTTCGGTGCGCACGCGGTCGGCGGTGATGTAGGCTATCTCAGTGCCTGAAAACAAGCCGCTGAAAATCAGCGAAGTGATGGCGATAATCAGCCAGGGAAGGAGTTGTTCGGTCATGGCCGTTGTTAGTTATGGTTTTGTCCGGCGGGGACAGACGTAGCCCCCGGCGAAGCGGAGATGGGCGAGAGTGCGCGCTGCCGGTCGTAGCGCTGTGAGGCGGGCTGCGGAGCCATGGGGCGCTCCTCGCGGTACTGCAGGCGGGCTGCGGCGGCCGAGTCGTTGGCTCCGGGGCCGGTGGCTCCGGCGCCGCCGGCGGCGTCGCGGTTCACGGGGATGATGGCGGTGGGGCGTCGCACGGTGTAGGCCGTCATGTTCTGGTTGGAGGTGAATCCGTAGCCTTCGATGATGTGCCGGGTGCGCACTATGTGTATGAACGAGTCGCTATATACCTCAGAACGCTGCTGGTCCCAAAAAAGTTGCTGGGTGAGGAAGGTGTCGCGCTGGGTGTTGACCATCACCACGTGGCCGTCCAGGCGCCACAGTCGCTGGCGCTCAAAGTAAGTGGCCGAGTCGCAGCGCATCCATGCCTCGGGGCGCATGCGCAGGTCGTACTGCTCCAGGTCTATGCCGTCGGGGAATGTCCAGAACGGGTCGTCGAGGTCCTCGTACATGTTCCAGATGGGTGCCTCGATGTGATAGCGGGTGTAGCCTGAGTCGGAGATGACGGTGCTGACCTCCGTGGTGACCATGGTCGGGGTCTTTGTGGGGTCGCCCATGTTGGGGACATAGGAATGTTTCTCCTCGCCGCAACCCTGCAGGGCGGCGGCCAGGGCGGCGGCTGCTAATATGTGGAGGGGCGATCGTAGGCCCATTGCATCAATAGAGTTTGTTCTTACGGAACCACATCTCGTTGAAGTTTATGCCGAGAGTGATGTTGAGGTAGTTTTCCTTGATGAGGGGGTTGGGCGTGGCCTGGCGGTTGCGGTACTCGATGCCGAGGTTCACCACGCTCTTGAAGCCGGGAACGGGGAATCCGAAGCCCACGGACACTCCGAAGTCGCGCACGTTGTTGCCGAGCACCATCACGTAGTCGCGGTTGTAGAAACCGCCCAGGCGGTAGTTTACGCGTCCGAAGTAGGAGCCGCGGGGGCTGGGTGTGTACTGCAGGCCGGCACCGACGCGCCAGCGGTCGGCCAGCTCGGTGCTCTCAAAGCTTTCGATGGTGCCGTATTTGGCTTTGGACCAGGGCTGGTAGGTGAAGTCCACCTCGGCCATGATGCGGTTGCCGTGGCGCCAGTTGATGCCTGCGCCCCAGGTTTCGGGCACGGAGTAGCGGCCGCGGAGCTTGGTGTCGTTGGCATTGACGGTGTCGAGCTTCACGTTGTCGGCTGACTGGTCGTAGTATATTCCGTAGGTGTGGCCGTGCAGGTCCTTCTTGGGCGAGTACACCAGGCCGAGGGTGAAGCGGTCCATGGGGTTGACGTTGAACGAGTACTGCACGCCGATGTCCATGCGCCAGTCGCGGATGGTCATGGAGCGCTCGAAGATGGATGTGGAGCCTGTGGTGGTGCTGGCGTACATGGCGTTGACGGTGGTGCCGAACAGGTAGGCGAAGTTCACGCCGATTCCGAATCCGCGGAAGGGAGAGCCGCCCACGCCCAGGTAGAGCTGGTTGATGGAGCCGGAGCCGTCGCGGTTCACGTGGCCGTTGTCAATGTCGGAGCCGAACGAGTATCCCACCGAGCTGTAGGGCAGCAGGCCGAGCGATGCGCCGAGGCCGCGGGTGATGGGCACCTGCATGGTGATGTAGTCAAGGCCGCCGCCGAAGTTCTGCTCGGAGATGCCGTTCTCTGTGGACCATAGCGAGGTTACGTCCACGCCCATGTCGAAGAGGAATGTCAGGGAGTCCATGGCGGCATATGATGCCGGGTTCATTACGTTGATCTGCCTGCCGGAGTTCATAGCGTAGCCTACGCCGCCCATCGAGCGCTGGGCCGATGAGGCGTTGTCGCTGAGGAAGCCGTAGCCGTAGCGTGAGTAGGGCGACATTACGGGATTCTGGGCTGTTACGGAGGCAGCCATTGTTATGGCGCAGATGGCGGCGAGGAATATTCTGTAAATTTTCATCGGGGTGAAATGGTGATGTTCGGTTTAGGGTGAGTGTGAGTGAATGGCGCTGAGGCCGATGTGATGTTCAGATGTGGGTTTCGGCGTTTTCGTTGAACCGGATGATGGTGTTCAGGCCGAGCGACACGAGGTTGTTGACCACGGTGTGCTGAAACGGGAGCCTGTCGCGCAGCAGGTGGGTGCCTCCACCTCCGAGCACCACCACGGCGTCGGGCGGCAGCTGTGAGCGGTAGTACTCCAGTTCGGCCACCACACCGAGTATGGCTCCGCTGCAGAGAGCGGTCTCGGTCGACTGTCCCCAGAGCGGCGTGGGCACTTCTTCGGGCTCCACCAGCGGCAGACGCGCGGTGTAGTGGTTCAAGGCCTTGAGGCGCATGAATATGCCCGGGGCTATGTTGCCGCCGTGGTACACGTTGTCGCGCGACACGTGGTCGTATGTGATGGCCGTTCCCACGTCCGACACCAGGATGTCGGTGTTGCCGCCGGTGAGGGTGTAGGCGCCGACTGCGGCTGCCAGACGGTCCACTCCGAGGGTTTCGGGGGTGGCGTAGTCCACGCGCAGCGGGGTGGGGGTGTCGTGCTTGAGCTCTATGAAGTTCGGGCACCGCGTGCGCAGCACATGCTTGATGTCGGCACCGCGCCGCGACACGGAACAGTAGATGGCTGACAGTATGTTATGGTCATGACAGAAGGTCAGCACGTCGGCGGGCGAGGGAGACTTGAATGCCTTCTCACCGATGCAGACTGAGTGCTCCCCGCGTGTCCAAAGCGCGAGCTTTGCGCAGGTGTTTCCTTGGTCAATTGTAAGATTACAATCCATATCAAAGCGCAAAGTTAATAAACATGCTTGAAAAAACAGCTATTGATGGCTGAGAATTAAGGATTTTTTAGCGAAACAGGCACCGGGACGGCCGGCAACGGGGAGAGCTGCCTGGCGGTGGTGGGCAGCTGGCCGCTTGCCCGGGCAGCCGGGCAGGGATTGGCCGGATGGAACCGCGGCTGGCTTTCCCGCTCCAATCCGGGGCCAAATCCCGCGTGGAAAAATGGAAATGCAGTAGTGTTAACAGAGGTTAAATCTGCGGAAATTCATTGTCAGTTCCAAAAGTTTTGTAATTTTGCATCATCAAAATCAGAGACCGCATGCATCGCGGCACCATATCGGCTGAAAGGCGCATCAGCAGCCTGAAGCGGAGAAGTGCTGAGACAAAGCAAAATGACAGCAAAACGACACTGTCCGCGGAATTATTTATCAGGTAACAACGTAAGACTTTTCAGGCATCGTTTTCAGAATTCTATTACCTTATGCGCGGAGCCACAGAAAAAGTGGCTGCCAGAATGTATTGGACAAATCAGACCAAAACTGACATAGCGCAGTATGAGCAACAAGACCGTTAAGACGGATAGGCTCAAAAGTAAGAAATATAGGAGAGAGAAGCTGAACATCGGTTCCTAAGAGGCGAAACGAAACACTCACGCAGCTATGGAATCAAATCCATGTAAAAGGCCAGAACGTGTATGTTGCATCAACGGGTTGCGGCAGGCTTAAGCTGTGTGGACATTAAACAGGCATTATTAGCATCCTCATATTAGTAGTTAAATTAGTAAGATTAGAAAAAGAGAAAAACTCCCCCATGTCAGGGTTAAGGCATCCCTGACGCCAACGTGGACCGCCCGAGAGGGTCGTCCACGTTTTTTTGTCGGCTGGCCCAACTGGGCCGGCTGGGCCTCCTGAGCCGACTGGGCCGGGGCAACAAAAAACGCGCCCGGACGGTAGGGCCGTTCGGGCGTGGGTGTCATCGTATGTAGGGGCGTGTTACTTGCTGCGTTTCAGCACCATGGCCGTGCGGGCCGGCAGGTAGAGCTTGAGCCAGGCCACGCCGGCGGGCGTGTAGAGCGGGTCGGGAGTGGTGAAGTGCGGGGTGGAGTCGTCAATGTTTCCGAAACCGCCAAACTCCGGACGGTCGGTATCGAGCACGGTGGTGTACTTGCCCGGAGGCGTCAGGATGCCGTAGCCGTCGTAGGAGTGCGTGGGGCTGAAGTTGAACACGAACACCAGGTCGCCGCGCATGAAAGCCAGCACTTGGTCGTCGTCCTTCTCCCAGAGTTTGCGCACGGGCAGGCGCTGGAAGTTGTACACGCCGCCGATCAGCTGGGTCATGGCGTTGTCGAAGTTGTTGAGCAGGTGGTATTTGAGGTCTGGGCTGTCAACCAGGCTCCACTGGCGTCGGGCATATTTGTAGCTCCAGCCGTTGCCTTCGCGCGGAAAGTCGATCCGTTCGGGATGGCCCCATTCGTTGCCCATGAAGTTGAGGTATCCGCCGTTGATGGTGGCGATTGTCACCAAGCGGATTATCTTGTGCAGGGCAATGCCGCGGCCCACGGTGAAGTCGGGGTCGTCGAGCATCATGTGCCAGTACATTTTGTCGTCGATGAGACGGAAGATGACGGTCTTGTCGCCCACCAGAGCCTGGTCGTGGCTCTCCACGTAGCTGATGGTCTTCTCGTCGGCGCGTCGGTTGGTGAGCTCCCAGAAGATGGATGTGGGTTTCCAGTCCTCGTCCTTGCGCTCCTTGAGGGTCTTGATCCAGTAGTCGGGAATGCCCATTGCCATGCGGTAGTCGAATCCTATGCCGCCGTCGGCAAAGGGCATTGCCAGGCCGGGCATGCCGCTCATCTCCTCGGCAATGGTGATAGCGTGTCGGTTCACGGAGTGTATCAGCTTGTTGGCGAGAGTCAGATAGGTGATGGCGTTCACATCCTGGCCGCCGTTGTAATAGTCGCCGTAGCCGGAGAATGCCTGGCCGAGGCCGTGGTTGTAATAGAGCATCGAGGTGACGCCGTCGAAGCGGAAACCGTCGAAATGGTACTCCTGCAGCCAGTATTTGCAGTTGGAGAGCAGGAAGTGGAGCACTTCGGTCTTGCCGTAGTCGAAGCAGAGCGAGTCCCAGGCCGGGTGCTCGCGGCGGTTGTCGCCGTAGAAGTATAGGTCGTACGAGCCGTCGAGGCGTCCCAGGCCTTCGGCTTCGTTTTTGACAGCGTGGCTGTGCACTATGTCCATGATCACGGCGATGCCCAGCTGGTGGGCGCGGTCAATGAGGCTCTTGAGGTCCTCGGGCGTGCCGAAGCGGCTCGAGGCGGCGAAGAAGTTGGACACATGGTAGCCGAAGGAGCCGTAGTAGGGGTGCTCCTGGATGGCCATGATCTGGATGGCATTGTAACCGTCGGCGGCAATGCGCGGCAGGATGTTGTCGCGGAACTCGGCGTAGGTGCCCACGCCCTCGCGGTCCTGGGCCATGCCTATGTGGCACTCGTAGATGAGCAGCGGGCGCACATCGGGAACGAAATCGGTGGCCTGCCACTGGTATTGGTTCTCAGGCATCCATACCTGGGCCGAGAAAATGTGAGTCTCGGGGTCCTGCACCACGCGTGTGGCGTAGGCCGGGATGCGTTCGCCGCTGCCGCCGGGCCACTCCACGAGCATCTTGTACAGGTCGCCGTGGCTGATGGCGTCGGCCGGCAGAGTTATTTGCCACACGCCGCCGTCGGTGCGGCTGAGGGCGTATTCCGCAGTGGGTTTCCACTGGTTGAAGTCGCCTATGAGATGGATGGCCGTGGCGTGGGGAGCCCATTCGCGGAATGTCCATGTGCCGTCGGCCTGGCGGTGCAGACCGAAATAAAGATGGGCGTTTGCGAATGCGTCAAGGCTTCGGGAGCCGCGTATCAGCTCCTTTTCGCGACGGATGGCGTCCTGGTGACGGCCTTCGATGGCCTCGGCGTAAGGCTCGAGCCAAGGATCGTTGCGCAGGATGCTGAGCATCTTGGGCTTGCGCGGTGTGCGCTTGGCAGCGGTGGTTTTGGTGGTTTCGGTTTTGGCTTTTGCTGCCTTGGGTGCCTCGGCGGCTTTGGGCTTTGCAGCCTTGGCCTTGGGTGTTTCTGTTGCGGAAGATTTAGAGGGGGAGGATGTTTTCTTAGCCATGGTTGGATGTCAGTTATGAGATGATGGGACGGCATGGTGCCCGTCCGTCAAGATGCAAATTTACACATTTTGCATGTAAAAAGCGAATACCCCGCCCTAAAAGTAAAAAAACTTACCCCTGTTAGCGCTTTGACGGCCTGACGGATGAAAAAAGAGACCTCCGGCGGGATGGCCGGAGGTCTCGGTGTCAGAGTGGCGACGGAGCCGCCACCGGGGTTTGTTCGGAAATTACTTGGTGTAGGCCTGCTTGGCCACTTTCACTGTGCCGTCGGAGTGGGTGGTCTTTACAATGTAGACAGTGCCGCTCACGGGAGTGGCGACGCGCACGCCGGTCAGGTTGTAGTAGTCGCGGGCCACAACGTCGGAGTCGGCGGTCATGCCGTCCACACCGCTTTCATTGCCGTAGAGCTTCAGGTCGATGGTCTTGCTCAGACCGTTGGGGCCTTTGGCGGTGAGCTGTGCTGCTACGCCCTGCTCTTTGCTAACGATGGTCACCTTGTTGCCCTCTATCTTCAGCTCGGGCGTGCAGGTCCAAGTGGTCCCGGCGGGAGTGCCCACTGTGAAGGTTGAGGTCACATGGTCGCGAGTGTCGCCTTCGGCCAGAACGGCGGTGGCGGAGTGGAAGAGGTATTCATCGTTGTCGGCGAAGGCCTTGAGCATGGGATACATGCCCTCGGCCAGCTCGAAGCGGTCGCTGATCTGCTTCGAGGCGAGCTCGCGGGTGCTCATGCCGGTTGTCTGGATGAAGATGTTGCCGTTCGACTCCGATTCGTAGGGCAGCGCGCCGTTGATCTCGACGTCATAGTACGAGTCCTTGACGTCAAGGAAGTTGCATCCCGAGAACTTGCCGGCAATGTTGCCGGAAGTGGACTTGGAGCCCGACACGTTGATTTTGCCCACATTCATTGAATCGTAGACGCGGGTGGTGTACATGGCGGCGTTGGCGTTGTAGGGCGTGGAGATGATGCCAGCAGCCTGGGTTGTGGCATTGACCTCGCCGAAGTTCACACAGTTGCGGAACACACCGCGAGCCTGGGCCAGCAGACCGCCGGCGTCGGACTTGGCAGTGATGGTGCCCGAGTTGAAGCACTCCTCGATGGGATTCTCCGAGCCGGTGTTGGCTCCGTTGAGGCCTGCGGCCGACTTGCCGGCGGCGGTGATGTTGCCGGTGTTGTAGCAGCGGTACATGGTCACCTTGCCGTTGCCGCAGATGCCGGCAATGTTGGTGTTGGAGGTCTGGCCGCCGCTCACGTTGCCGGTGTTGTAGCAGTCGGTGAGGGTGCTGTTGTCAGAGTTGGCACCGATGATGCCGCCCGAGTTGGAATATGCCTCGATGTCGCCGGTGTTGAAGCATGCGGTGAAGTTGTTGAACTTGCCGGCCGAGCCTACGATGCCGCCCAGGCGCAGACCGCCCGATGTGGTGGTGCTTCCGTACACCTTGGCGGTGTTGGAGCAGTTGGAGAACTCGACGTAGTTGCCGGTGTTGGCAGCGATGCCGCCGCCGTAGCCCTTGGAGCCGTTCTCAACGTCGGCCTGGTTCACGCACTGGTCTATGCGGCAGGGTGCTGCGGCGGTGTGTGCGGCCACCGAGGCCACAACGCCGGCAGTGTACTGCGTGGCTGACACGGCGCCGGAGTTGGTGCACTTGGTGAGAGCGGTGGGCACGAGGGCCTCGCCGATGATGCCGCCGGCATAGGTGCTGTTGGAGATCACGGTGCCGGTGTTGGCGCAGTCGGTCAGAGTTGCCGAAGCGGAGCCCACGATGCCGCCGTTCTTGGAGGCACCCATCACGTCGCCGGCGTTGGAGCAATTGCTGAATGTCACGGCAGCAGCCTCGTCGGCAGCGCCGACAATGCCGCCGGCATAGTTGCTCTTGGATGTTACAGAGCCTTCATTGGCACACCCGGTGAGCGAAGCTCCGGCGAACGCCTTGGCGGCGATGCCGCCGGCATAGGTTGAGCCGTAGGTTGACACATTGCCGCGGTTCACGCAGTTCTCGGCCTTGCCGTAGAGATATGCGGCGATGCCGCCGGCATACTGGTAGACGGCAATGTTCGATGTGGCATCGAGCACCACGCCCGAGAGGGTTGCGTTGGGACCTACGTTGCCGAAGATGCCGCCGCCCAGTTTGGTGCGATCGTTGGCCGAGGCGAAATCGTAGCTTACGTTCTTGAAGGCCTTGCCGCCGGCCTGGTAGGTGCCGTTGAACGAGGCGCTGCCGGTGGCTGCGGGGGTGAAGGTCTTGCCTGTGAAGTCAAGGTCGGCGGTCTGGCTGAAGAAGTAGTCCTGATAGCCGAAGCCGGTGGTGTTCACGATGGCGGCGAGCTTGAGGAAGTCATCGGCTGTGGCGATCACGAAGGGTGAGGCCTGCGAGCCGTTGCCGTCGAACACGTCGTATGCAAAGTTCTTGACGGGGATCATGCGGCAGAGGCCGTCCTTGGTGGCAATCAGGGTGTCGGCGGCCACAGAGCCGTCAGCGGCCACGGCCACGTTCACCTTGTCGCCACTGATGCTGAATGCCGTGCCCTTGGCCAGCTTCCAGTCAGCACCCGGGGTGAGGGTGAATGCAGAGTTGGCGGCTTCGGCGAAGTCGTTGCCCTGGAACATAGCGTAGGCGGTGGAGTTGAGAGCCACCTGCGGAGCGGCCACGGCGAGTGCCACCGAGGGATAAGCCTTGTCGGCTACCGACCAGTTTTCAGCGGGGAAGAGGCCCTTGTTGCCCACAATGTGCTCCGTGGGGAGGGCCTTGGTGCCTTCCGGATTGCTTCCGGCCACCATGCCCATGCGCTGCAGACGGTTGTCGGCCACGCAGTTGTCATAAACGCCCTTGTTGTTCGCGCCGGCTATGGCGCCACGGGTGTTGATGTCCTTGGTGGCGGTGAGTATGCCGTAGTTGAGGGCGTTGCGGACCACGCCGGGTTTGGCGCCGCCCACATTCTTGCCCACGATGCCGCCCACCTCGCTCTCGGCGCTGACAGCGCCCGAGTTGGCGACATTCTCAATCACGGTGCCGGCAGCGGTGGCTCCGGCCTCGCCCACGATACCGCCTACTGACTTCTTGGCGCCGGTCTTCTGGTAGGTGTTGAAGGAGTAAGCCTTGACCTCGCCGGTGTTCTCGCAGCCGGAAATCACGGCGTTAAGGGTCTTGCCGGCGATGCCGCCGGCGCCGTAGGCGTTGGCGCGTATGGTGCCGGCATTGTAGCAGTTGAGCACCTTGCCGCCGTCCTTCACATAGCCGGCGATGCCGCCGCAGTAGCTGAAGTAGGTGGTGACGTCGGCATAGTTGTAACAGTTCTCCACGGAGCCCTCGAGCGAGCCGGCGATGGCGCCGCCGTATTCAAAGAGCTCGTAGGATGCTGACGAGTCGATGACCAGGTTGCGCACCACGCCGTTGGCGCCCACGTTGGCGAACAGGCCGCCGTTGTAGTAGCTGTCGGCGCTCTTGGGGTTGACCTCGCCCTCCACCTTGCCGGTGTCGTCCTTGCCATAGAAGCCCACTGTCCGGATCTTGAAGTTCTTGAGAGTGTGGCCGCGGCCGTCAAAGTTGCCCTGGAATTTCAGGGTTGAGGATGCGTCCTTGCAGACGGGGGTCAGGGTCATGCCTTCCATGTCCACGTCGCCGGTGAGCGCTATGTACTTGTCGGCATAAGTGGAACGTGCGGCATTTGAAATGTTTACGAACGAGGCGACATCATCCTTGTTCTTGAGCAGCCAGGGGCTGTCGATGGTGCCTTCGCCGTCGAAGAACACCGGAACGATGTTGATGAAGCAGAACTTGGAGGCGTCGTCGCACACGGTGAAGATGGTGTCGGTGTGCTGCTGCAGGTTCAGACGTCCCACGCCCTTGTCGAAGGCGAAGGCGTAGCCCTCAACCTCGCTCAGGCCCGTATCCTTATATGCGAGCCATTTGATGTCGGGGTCAACGGTGTAGCTGAAGTCGGACTCAACGTCGTTCACATTGTCCTTGGCGCTGAGAATCACGGCGGCCGATGCCACCTTGCTGTTGGAGTTGGTGTAAGCCTTCAGTGTGGGGTAGCGGCCGGCTTTGAAGTCCCACACATCGGTGCTGAAGCCCGGGATGGGCTGGCCGGAGGTGAGGAACTCGGTGGGCTTGCCGTAAGTGTCGTTGGCAACGGCGGCCATCTGCGCGTCGTAGTATACGTTGGTGAGCGTCAGATTGTTGCTGTCGCCGGCTATGCCGCGGATCTCGTTGGCCGATTTGGTGTGGAGCATTCCTGCGGCGAATGAGTTGGTGAAGTAGCACTTTCCGGCCTCGCCCTGGTCGGAGGTGGAGACAGTGATGTGTCCCACCAGGCCGCCCGCGTTGGCCGAGTTGAGGTTGCGCACAAAGCCCGAGGCGAAGCAGTTGTCAGCCTTCACCTGGTAGGCCGAGCCGAACAGTCCGCCCATGTATACAGCCTGGGTGTTGCCGGCATTGACGGTGGCGGCTGTCAGACAGCGCTCGTACTTGGAGTAACCGGCAGCGCCTACGAGGCCGCCGAGGCCTATCTCGTTGTTGGTGCCGATCACCGAACCGCTGAATGAGCAGTCGGAAACCACCGGGTCGGGGTCGTTGATGGATGTCTTGGACTGCTGGCCCAGGACGCCGCCGGCGAACACCTGTGTGCCGTTCATCGACAGTGTGCCCGAGGCGTGGCAGTTGCTGACATTGCCGTAGCTGTGGCCGGCGATGCCGCCGAAGTAGCCGAGACCGCTGATCCGCACATTCTTGACGGTGCAGTCGCTGATTCCGCGCACATAGCCTGCTATGCCGCCCACGTGGTAGCCGGCGGGAGCTGACAGTGTGGCGCCATCCACATGCACGTTGCTGATGGGGCCGTAGGCGTTGGCGGTGAGTACGCCGGCCGAGTATCCCAGGGTGGTCAGGTAGGCATTCTTGAACGTTACGTTCTTGGCCGATCCCTCTGGAGCGATGGTGGCGAAGAGGCCCATCCAGTCATAGGGATAGTCCTCGACAGTGAAGTTGGAGATGGTCTTTCCGTTGCCGTCAAACGAGCCGGCGAACTGGTACACCTTGTCGCCGATGGGCTCGTACTGCACGTTGAGACCACTGAAATCTATGTCGTTTGCCAGTTTGAAGTGCTTGCCGGCGAACACGGGATAGTACTTTTCGCCCGACGACGATCCGGGCAGAGTCTTTGCTGCGCCACGGAACTCGGTGCCGGTCATCACGGCATTGCCGATTGTCAGGAAATCATAGGCTGTTTTGATCAGATAGGGGTTCTCCTCCGAGCCGTCGCCTTCAAGGTTGAATGCCATCGGCGCCGGGAATGCGATGTTGGACACCCCGGTTATCTGTGCCGACTCATACTCGGCAAGCAGGGCCACACCGGGACGTGCCACGCCGTACATGGACAGCGACAGCGACTTGTCAGTCTGGTCGTAGCTCACCGGAATGGGCGAAAGCACGCTTGCGGAGTAGGTCACCTTGCCGTCCGATGCCGTTTTCTCCGAAATCTTGTAATAGCAGAAGTCGCCATAGATGCTGAGGAAGGTGGCCTTCTGCGGATCGGCAACAACGGTGCGGTCGGTTTTGAGGGTCATTGTCAGCTGGCCGCGGTAGCTGCTGTTGATGTAAGTGTTGAGCACACGCAGACGGTCGGAGCCGACGGGATAGATGTATGTGTCAGTCACCTGCGGCGTCACCAGGCGGTTTGCGGCAGTCATGTTGTTGCCCGTGAAGGTGATGGCCTGGGTGGTCATCTGCGAGTTGGGCTTGCCGATTACGGCATTGTCCATGAAGCCCACGTTGAGGTAGGCGCCGGTCTGCGGGCCAGAGGTGACGAAGAAGCCGAAGGCGTCATCGAAGATTATGGCACCGTCAACAATCTTTGCGGTCAGAGCCGTCTTTGAGTCATACACATTGGTTTTGGGGTCAACCTTGCAGAGCGACACTTTGTTGCCGCCTTCAAGCTCGGTGACCACCTGAACGGGAATCGACACGGTGTTGTCGGCGGTCTTGACCGTTGCCTTGATCTGCACGTCGGCATAGACGAACTTGTTGATGAGTATGCCCGTTGTTCCCGTGCCGGCAAGGATTTCGGCCTCGGTGGAGCGCACGTTGTAGTTGCTGCGGAAGCGCACAAAGCAGTTGGTGGGGCCCAGGAGGGTCTTCACGTCGATGGCTTTCTGCGGAGCCTTGATGCGTGCAGTGTTCACGCGGTCCTCCACGTCCTGGGTGCTGCCGGTGAGCTGGCCCTGGGTCAGCCTGTCGCTGCTCAGCGTCATGGTCTGCGCCGGAGCCTGGGCGTTGACGCACTCGGTGAGTGTCACCGACCTGTCGGCCGAAGGCTGCCCCCATGGAGTGGACGGGTCGGCCAACGTCTGGCCCCAGGCCGGCGTCAGCCATCCTGCCACTGCCGCCATGGCGGCGATAACGATGGTTTGTTTTTTCATAAGTTTTATGTTGATAATAAAAATGTGAATTGTACCGTAATCGGTGGAAACCTTAGGGGAGGGCTCTATTTCTGCTTTAGGCCTGAACGCCTCTGCCGCCCGGGGGTCTTTATACCTTATTGGAATTGGAGTGTTTTGTGATGAAAACCGAGCACAAAGTTATGAAAATTTCCTAAAGAAAAATTGTTAACGATTAATGAATTTTGGCTGAAAAATGTAGAAGATAAGATAACAGAAGAATCAAAGAGTAAGCGATTATGTGGTGTTGAACGATGAATTGCCACTGCTCAGTATCAAAATGCGCGGTTTTGAGCAGCGAAAAGGCCAAAAGTATCCGTTGTGCTGGCAAATTGACATTTATTGTTGTGGTTTGTGCTCTAAGAGTAATTCTTGTCCTGCAAAATGGTGAATAAATGTAACGGCAAGCGCCACCGGGGATGCCGGTGGCGCTTGCTGTGGTGCGGGCTTTAGGCCCGTCAATGGGGGGGGATTACTGGATCTTGATGCTGAGCTCTACGCGCAGGTTGTCGAGGCAGAAGTAGGCGGGGTTGTTCATGCCCCACTGGCCTGAGTCGGACGATTCCATCTGCACGATGATGTACGAGGTTTCGCCCAGCGGGGTCAGGTCAACGTTGGTCCACTCGTCGATGATTTTGCCGTCCTTGGCCAGGTACACCTCAACGGTGCCGGTGACGTGGCGGTCAACCACCGATTTGAAGATGACCTTGCACCAGTCCTGGTCGGTGAATGCGCGGTTGAAGGCAGAGCCGTTCTTCATGGCGTAGTAGCCCCAGGCGCTGTTGTTGATGGACACGGCCAGGGGGCGGGTGCCTTCAGCCAGAGCTATGGCGCAGGAGGGGTCGGAGGGCAGGGCGTTGGTGGTCTCCTGCACGTCCCAGCATGCCACGATATAGTCCATCGAGGCGGCTGCGCCGTTGCCGGTGATCGAGTTCCACTGGTAGTTGGTCCAGTCGTCCTGCGAGTGGTCGCGGCCGTCGTTGCCACGGCTGGGGCAGAAGCCCTTCCATGATTTATACTCCACGCCGTCGTAGGTGTCGACCTTGGCGTAGTGCGACATTGACAGGCTCGGCTGGATGGCGATGGACTGGATGGAGGTGTTGTAGCAGTCGTCCCACATGCCGTAGTTGTTGAAGCCGGAGGTGGACTCGAACGAGTAGGTGTAGATCATCTTCTGTACTTCCTCGTCATCGTCGCTGTCCACGCACGATGTCATTGCAGAGCCGCAGGCAAGAGCCAGAGCCACGGCAAGCACGGAGTTGGGCTTGCCGATAAATTTTGAAATTTTCATGTGATAAGTGTTTATTGGTTTATGTTCTGATTATTTTCTTAGAAGTAAGTTGTTGCGCACCCGCGTATGGCCTGAAACGGTGCGTTTTGCCATACAAAGATAGCACAAAAAGCGATGCGGACAAAAAAGCGTGGCTTACCGGGCTTACTTGGCGTATCCCACGGGGTTGTTCAGCACGGGCTTGGCAGCTGAGCCGAGGCCGAGGAGCTTGGCGATGGCGGCGGCGTCCATTGAGGCGCGTGTCACTGTTGCCAGGCCGTTGGCGGCGCAGAATATGTTGATGTTCTGGCTCACGATGCCGGCGTCGGCAGTGCCCATGGAGGCGGCTGCGGCTTCGCCGAGGTCTGAGAATTTGCCGAAATCGGACACAATCACCACCGACGCGGGTGCTTCGGTCACAAAGTCCTGTGCGCCGGCCACGAGGGCGCGGTGGTCGCCGTCGGCCACGGGTTTCAGGGCGTTGGCTGTGTGGTCGTATACATATACGGCGCTGTCAGTGAACAGGTAGAGGGTTATGTCCTCGCGGCCGAGGGCGGTGGGGTTGGTGCGGTGTCCGTCGGGGCGGTTTGTGCCGGCGGCTGACCAGAGGAGGTTGCTGACAGTCTGCAGCGGCAGCTTGCGTGTGGGGTTGAACTCGCGGGTGCTTCGGCGGAGCGAGAAGGCTTCGGCGGTGGTGAGGCCGCCGGTCTTTTCGGGCGCGGGCAGTGCGATGGGGTTGGCAGCGGAAATGCTCATTGTGCTCAGTGTTAGGAGGATGAGAAGAGTTGAAATCAGTTTCATTTTGCGGTGTTATGTTGTTTGTCAGTGCCGCTGAAAGTGTAAACGGCAGTGAGGAGTGAAAAGTTCAGACCGGGATGTGGAACAGGTTGGCGATGAGTGTGTCGGCCTGCTCGGGCGGGGTAACCGTGAGGCCCGGAGGCGCGATGACGGCCAGGCTGTCGGCGGTGCGGCGGGCTATGTCGAGCTCGTGGGTGGAGAAGAGGATGCACTTGCCGCGGTTGTGGGCCAGGTCGGCAAGGAGCGCGCACAGTTCGTAGCGGCCGGGCAGGTCCAGGAACGATGTGGGTTCGTCAAGGAGGATGACGGGCGTGTCCTGAGCCAGTGCGCGGGCTATCATTATGCGTTGGCACTCGCCGTCGCTCATGGTGTCCATGGTGCGGAGGGCATAATCCTCCATGCCCACGGCGCAGAGCGACTGCATCACTATGTCGTGGTCCTGCTCCTGCATGCGGCCTATCCAGTTGGTGTAGGGCGCGCGTCCCACGGCCACCACATCCCGGCATGTCAGCGCCGCGATGCGGGTGCGCTCGGTGGTGACGAATGCCAGCGTGCGAGCCATCTGCATGGGCTGCATTGAGCTGATTGCATGACCGTTAACTGCAATCGTGCCGCTGTAGTGCCGGTTCAGGCCGGCGATGGCGCGCAGCAGGGTTGACTTGCCCGTGCCGTTGCGGCCGATGAGCGCGGTGAGCTTTCCGGCCGGGATGGTGCAGGTGACCCCGTCCAGGAGGACACGGTCGCCGAAGCCGATGTTGAGGTCTTGGAGCTGTATCATGGGCGGTTAACGGTTGCGAAGCACCACCCAGACCACTATGGGTATGCCCAGCAGGGCCGTGATGGCGTTGATCGGGAGGGTGAAGAGTTTGGATACTATGTCGCAGAGGATGAGGACTGCCGAGCCGGTGAGGGCCGCCGCCGGAACCATGACGCGGTGGTCGCTGTTGGCCACAATGAGCCGCGCCACATGGGGCATGGCCAGGCCGATGAAGCCGATGGGGCCGCAGAAAGCGGTCACTGAACCGGCAAGCAGGGTGGTGGAGAGGAAAATGAGCAGGCGCGAGCGGCGTATGTTCAGGCCCATGGTCACGGCATATTCCTCGCCGAAGAGCAGCAGGTTGAGAGGCTTGATGGTGAACACGGCCAGGAAAAGGCCGGCCACCACGCCCGGAACCAGGATGAGCAGCTGTGCGGCGGTGACGTCGCCCAGCGACCCCATGGTCCACACCACGAACGCCTTGAGCGTCTCCTCCTGGCTGAGATACTGAAGAATCTGCACCACGGCGCCTACGCCCGAGGAGAACATCATGCCCAGGATGAGGATCACCATTATGTCGCGGATGCGCTGAGCCACAGCGGCGATGATCACCAGCACGGCGGCGGCGCCAACCCAGGCCGCACCGACCATGCCCAGCGACGACGACACGCCCGCCAGCACCACCAGGGCCACGCCCAGCGACGCTCCCGAGCTGATGCCCAGCACATAAGGACCCGCCAGCGGGTTGCGGAACAGGGTCTGCATCTGCAGGCCGCTCACCGACAGCGCACATCCGGCCATCAGGGCCACCACGGCCTTGACCAGGCGGATGTTCAGGATGATTTTGGCCGTAGGCGTGTCCGTCTCCGCACCCACCAGCACACGGCACACGCGCATGAGCGGTATGGACGACGAGCCCACCGCCACATCGAGTGCGAAGAGCAGCAACACAATGGCGGTCAGCAGGATGAATATCAGGGCTAAAGGTCGGCGCATGGGGCTGTTATCTGAGCTGATGGTAATAGGTGAGGGCGCTGTCGGGAAGGAGTCCCGGGCGCAGGATGCGGATCAGGTCGGCAAGGATGCGGTCGGGAGCCATGGCGCCTGATTCGTAGAAGTCGTTGCCGCCGCCGGGGGTGGTGCGGAAGTTGTTGTTGTACACGCGGCCGTTTTTCACCGCCGGCACGTCGGCGAACTTGGGCAGGTCGGCGCGGAGCTGCCCCATGGTCTTGACCTGGCCGGTGTTCAGCCACACGTCGGCTTCGGAGGTGAGCAGATAGGCGTGCTCCAGGTCGATGCCCTCGGAGGTGGTGCCCGTGTTGCGTCCGTAGATATAGCGGCCGCCGGCATCGGTGATGAGCTGAATCATATAAGATGTGGCCGACGGCATGAACCACACGTCGCGGTAGGGGGTGTTGAGCATCACCGTGGGGCCGGACTGCGACGAGAGCGCCGCCAGCCGTCGGAGCGACTTGTAGCGCGCGGCGATGCTGTCAACCACGGCTACGGCACGCTCGCGGCCGCCGGTGATTTCGGCCATCGGCACCAGCCACTCCAGTTTGCCCAGCGGGTCCTCCTCCATGTAGTCGCCCATGTAGGCGTAGGGGATGCCCAGCTCGCGCAGTTTGCCCTCGGTGGCGCTGGCGCCGTTGGTGCCGTAGAGCAGCACCAGGTCGGGATTCTGTGCCAGGAGGGCCTCGTAGTTGATGTTTCCGTCATATCCCACGTCGGCGATGGTGTCGGCTCCGGCTCTCACGTCCGGGCTTGACACGAACCGCATGCCCGAAACGCCTACAATGCGTTTGCCGCGGTCAAGGGCCTCGAGCATGGCGATGTAGGTGGACGACATCACCACCACGCGGCGTGCCTCGTCGCTGATGACCTGGCCGTCGAAGCCCTCCGGCGCCGATTCGCCGCCGCGGGCTATGAACAGGCGCGTGGTCACCGAGTCCGCGCCCTGCCAGGGCGAGAGGGTCTCGAGGATCACACTCTGACGGTCGTCGGCGCCGAGCAGGCGGAAACCTGCGGCGTAGCGGGGCTCATACAGCGTCCGTGAGAACTCGGAGAGGTCCGGAGCGCTGTGTGAGCAGCCCGCTGCCATGCAGAGAACGAGGAGGGAGGATATGATGCAGAAAAGATTTTTCATTTTCGTCCGAATTTGGGAGTGATGCTGATGAAGAACTCAAAGTTGATGCCCGGCATGGGACGCGAGAGCACCGACAGGTAGTCCTCGTTGAACAGATTGTTCACGGCCAGCTTGAGCTGCAGGTCCACGGGGCGGAACGACAGGGCTTTCTCGAGCGATACGTTGCTCATGAAGTAGGCCGGCAGGTGGCCCGAGATGGTGAACTCGTTGCTCGACATGGTGAAGCGCTGCGAATAGTAGGCCCACTTGTAGAGGAAGCTCCACGAGCGCCACGACAGGCGCCCGGTCACCGATGCCGAGTGGCGCGGCACATACGGCAGCTGTTTGCCCACCGACTGGTCGGCCTCCGACATCTTCTCACCCCGGTTCACCGACGGCGTCCAGCTGTAGGACCCGTTCAGGTCCACCACCCAGCCACTGAAAGGCTCGAAGGCCGAGTTGAGCTTCAGCTCGATGCCGTAGGAGTGGACTTTCTTCACGTTTCTGGGCGAGAAGAAGCCTTTGGGTGTCGGCAACCAGATGATCCAGTCGTCGATGTAGGAGTCGAACCAGGTGACGCTGCCGCCCACCGATGCGGGAAATCCGGACACGGAGCGCGACCACGGACGGTTCAGCCCCAGGTCGAAGCTCAGCCCGGCGTCGTAGCTCCAGCCGCCCTCGCTGCGCAGGTCGGGATTGCCGCCGGGCATGAAGTAGAGGTCGTTGAGCGACGGAAACTTATGGTTGCGCGACACCGATGCTTTGGCCATCACGTTGCCGCGGCGCGATATCAGCACATCGGCGAAGAAGGCGGGGATTACCGGCGTCCATTTCTTGCCGTACACCTCCTGGCGCACCACTGCCGACAGGCCGAGCCTGTCCACAGGTTGCCATTTGGCTGTGGCTGAGACAGATGCCTCCACGCGGTAGCGGTCGTAGCCGACGGCGGCTTCTGTGCCGTTCTGTGTCAGCACGTTGCGGTCGTACGAGAGCACATCGTGGCGGTGCACCGAGGCTGTGGCGCCGAACATCCACCGGCGCGAGGGGTTGAACTCTCCCTCGGCCTGGCCGTAGTAGGTGTTGACGTGCGTGCGCGAGCGTGTCATGGTGTTCCACACGCCGTTGGCGGCCTCGCGGCGGTAGTCGTAGGCCATCCATGTGTGTATGTAGCCCGCGCGAAGCGCTGTGCGCCAGGGGCTTGCTGTGTGCTGCCACGAGGCCACTGCGCGCACCGTCTCCTCGCGCTGGCGGTTCTCGAAGTCGGCGGCGTCGCCATAGTCGGTGGTGAGCATGGGCAACTCGCGGTTCGAGGCTGTGTACCAGGAGTTGAGCCCCAGCCGGTCGGTGTGCGATATGCGGTAGTACACTTCCTGGAGCACGTTCAGGTCGCGGTATGCGCCGCTGCGGTTGCGCTCCGTCGGGTGGTACTGCCCTATGATGTTGTGGTTGTCGTCGTATATGTTCTCCTTCTTGTCGTGGTTGGTGTACTTGTAGTCGTTGGGCGAGGAAGTGTAGCTCACACGGGTCGAGAGGCTCCACGGCCCGTGGCCGTAGGTGAGGCGCAGAAATTCGTCGAAGGTGGAGAACGAGCCTATACCCTGCACATACTGCAGTCCCAGGCCGGGGGGCACTTCCGGAACCGTGGCCAGGCTCACCAGGCCGCCCAGGCCGCCGCCCGTCGCCGTCACCGACGACGAGCCATGCATCAGCTCGGCCTTGTCGATGAAGAAGGACGGAATGGTGGAGAAATCGGTCATGCCCATCATTGGCGAATTGATCTGCATGCCGTTCCAGGTCACCTGTGTGTGGCTCGGCGACGTGCCGCGGAACGACACGGTCGACAGTGTGGCGCGGCCGTAGCTCTTCACGAACACCGACGAGTTGAATGTCAGCACGTCGGCCATGCTCAGCGCTATGTTCTCCTTCAGTGCCACGGAGTCGAGCCGCGTTTTCTGCACACCGATGTCGCGCATGGGCCTGTGCCCCCACACCACGAACTCGCGGAGCGAGCGCGCACGGTCGGTCTCCGGCGCCGATGCCCGGAGCGGCAGGGCGGCAATGGCTGTTGCCGCTGTCAGCAGTGCTGTGGTTGTGATGTGAAGGAGGGTGTGCATGGTCATTTCGTCCAACAGTAAGCTCCGGGCGAAATGCCAACGCGGAAATTGTCAATCTGTTCGCCCTGAGGCGTGTAGCGGTATATCATGCCCTGCTGCTGGTGGTCGATGGCATCGGCCACATACACCTGGCTGTTGACCGGGTCCACGGTCAGGCCGTAGTATTTGGTGGAGCGCTCCGCAAGGAAGGGCTCGGAGGGCAGAGCCTCGGCGGTGACAGGCATGCGCCATATGTCGTCGTTGATCCAGTACAGTGTGTCGGCGGCGCCGTTGGTCTGCAGTTCGGAGGGCGAGCGGTTCACGTCGAAGGTGAACATCGTCTCCACCGAGAATGAGTCGGGATTGATGCGCACCAGCCGCGGCGCCTCGTTGCCCGATGGCGAGCCGTCGTAGCCGCCGTCGCAGAGAGCCCACAGGCGTCCCAAGGCGTCGACAGTCAGCGAGTTGGGCTGCGCGCCCACTTCAAGCTGTCCTACCACCTGGTCGGTCGCCGTGTCTATCTTGATCACCCGGCTCTGGTAGCTCCAGCAGGTGCAGTACACATAGCGTCCCACCTGCAACATCTGCTCTGTGGAGCCGCTTTCGCTGGCCATGTCGGGCACGGTGATGTAGCCGGTGATGGAGTAGGTGGCGGGGTCAACCACGGCTATGCGGTTGTCCCAGATCTGCGAGATGTAGGCCTTGCGCGGCGACACAAAATGGATGTAGCGCGGCGAGGGCAGGTTGGTGATTCGGCCCACTTCGCGGAAGGTGCGCAGGTCTATGGCGAAGACCACATGGCTGTTGTTCACCACAATCCAGCCCAGGCCGCCGTGCACGGTCATGGACTGCGCCACATCACCCAGCTTCATGCCGTTGGCACGAGCGAACACTTCGTTCTCAACGGTTCCTGTCTCGGGCGAGTAGTAGGAGAGCGTGGCGTTGCCGTACTGGAAATTGCCCTCGTTGAGGATGAACAGGCCCTGCCCGTCGGCAGTGATGTCCTCGGCGCGGTCATAGTCCCACTTCATGCACGACGAAAGTCCCACCGTGAGGACGGCGGCCAGACATACAATGAATTTAGATGTGAAGATTCCGGGCATCAAGCTGAGGATTAGACACTTTGTTGCGGCTGCAAATGGGTGTCAAGGCGTGAGTCCCACAGCTGTGGAGAATGTGGCGTCTGTGTGGCTGAAACCACCGCCCATTCCTGATGCTGAGTGAAATACGTGCCGATACCCGCGGCCTTAATATTTCTGTGCCCAAGCAGGTCTTCTGACTTGTTCCCGGAGCGTAGCGCCTTCCCGGCCGGCGGCCAGTGGCATTATGCTACTTCCATACGGAAAATGGAACTTACAGCAGCAGGTACTGTCGGGGATTCCCACCCCGTTCCCTCTGGGCCGCGGAAGTGCGGCCTGAATGCGGCGCCGAATGGCGGCCGCAGAACTTGGACAGCGGCAAAGTTACAAATTTTCCCCCACCCCACAAAGCTTCCCACCCAAAATTTCCAAACCTGGCATTAAAGTATTGTGATATATTTTTGGAAACGGCTTGTAGGCTTATCCGGGATGGTCATCTGAATGCTGGTGCCAAGCAAGGGGTTTAGATAACGCTCTCGGAATTTGCGTTTATTCTCAAAGCCACAATGAGCGGTTATTTCAGCCAAGGATCTCGGCTCTTTACAGTATTCAATAATCTTTGCTTCAATTAGTTTCTTCTCTTGCTCAGCGTTTGACTTGTGCGTTGACTTGTGCGCTGACTTGTGCGCCGACTTGTGCCCTGACTTGTGCCCTGACTTGTGCCCTTTGACTAAGTCGGCTACATTTGTGGCGCGAACATTGACGCGGAAAGCTGTTATGGCGTTCACGTCGAAGTCGGCAGGTGGATTGCCGTTCTCTTTCAGCATCTCCTGCACGCGAGCTACGCCGCGATTGAATTTATTGACATATTTGCCAACACGCATAGCTTCAGCTACAAGAGGATTGCGATAGTCATTTACCGAAGGAAAATTCTCTGGTCGTGCTTCGCCATAGAGACCACCTGCATTCATTATCTCGATATAGTTGTCAAACTGGTATAGCCGGATTGGCATATTCGACTGATAGTCACGATGCATACAAGCGTTCATGACCAACTCTCGGATAGCACCCTCCGGATAGTTCCATACCGTACGCTCGCGAAATAATGTTTCAGGTACAGGACGCTGGGTTATGATTGCATCCCTCACAAATGACTCGAGAGCGGGAAGCATCTTATAAAGAGGGCCTGCGAACTGTCGTTCATTTAGAATGTCTCCGCTTTTGTCTTCACCGGAAAATCTTACGAACTGTACATAGTCTCCCATCAGAAAATACTTCGGGTTCTTTCCGAACAATATTATTCCCGCATAGGTCGGACAATCGTTGTCGCGGTCATATAGATGTATTGATGCAAGTTGGTCTCTCAGACTCCGTTTGTCTTCCGCCAATGTCTCCTCGTCAAAAATTTTGGGAAGATAATGAGATTTGATATAATCCAAGTCCAAGTCATCAAGTTTTGCATTCAGGCACGGAGTAGCATCAAATGTCGCCATAAACGAGCACCGTCGTTCTGTCAGAATTCTTTCTTCTACTTCGGTCGCTATATCTCTTCGCGGCCCTATGCGAATAAATGCTCTACCACGATAACGGACCGGAGGTAAGTCCGACGGACGGACCTCAGCAACAAGCAAGTCTCCTTCAGGGAATGTGAATCGCTCTACCGACATCGTTGGCAGCGGAAGAATGTTGCCGTCAGAACGTATGCCGGCTATCTTTTTCAATAGAGCATCGTCAACCTTCATGCCCGCAATCTCCCCATCATCGTAAGCACCTATGATCAGATAACCGTTTTTGCGAGAATTGGGCATGTCGTTGGCAAAAGCGCATATGGCCTCACAGAACTTGTCCATGTTGCCGGTGCTTACAGTGCGTTCCACTCGATATGACTCGGTGGATTTCAGCAATTCCAATATTTCTTCACGTACTATCATAGGGCTGGTGCTTGGATTTTTGGGATAGTGTTAGATTTGCGGAATTAATGCATTGATTGAGCGGACAAGTGGTTGGGTGGGGGTTAGTTGAGGGTTAGGTTGAGGTCGGTGATGAAGGTGGTGAGGGTGGGATGGCGGCGGGCTATGTCGGCAAGGACTTCGCGCTCGTTCCAGGTCTGGGGCGAGCTTTCGCCGTTGGCCTCGACGGTGATGGTGATTTCGCCGTTGCGGAGCTCGGTGCGCAGGTGGGTGAGGATTTGCGGCAGGAAATTCTCCACGAGCTGCTTCTGGACGTCGCTCTCCACGGTCATCTGGAAGGCGGTGGAGGTCAGCTGGTCGCCCAGGCGCACGGGTACGTGTGCGCGCATGGTGTTGATTAGCAGCACTTCGGTCTGGTTGATGGTGATGAAGCGCTGCCAGCTGGCGGCGAACTGCTCAATTTGGAACTCCTCGCGGGCGTCGACGGTGGCGGCGCGTGCTTTGCGCGACTTTTCGGCCTCTTGCCGCTGAACGCCTCCGCGCAGCGACAGCGACGGCGCCTGGATGGTGGTGTGGCGTCCGGGACGGCTGACGGGGGTGATGCCTCCGGGGTGTGCGGCGGCAGGGCGCTGTGCCTGCGGCTGTGGCGCTGTGCCGGCAGGGCGAACGGTAGGTGCGTGTGCCTCGGCGGCTGCCGGAGCGGCGGGTTGGGACGCGGCGCGCGGACTAACTTCTGTGCCCGCGGGCTCTGATGTCCACGGGAGCGAGAATTGGGCTATGGGTTTCAGTTGCCCCTCGTCGTCGCCGTCGTCGAGGGGCTCAGTAGTTGGCACAGTTTGATTAGCGCCAGCTCCACTGAGAACTGTTTGTTGGACGACTGTCGGTAGTTGAGGTCGGTGGAGTTGATGATGGCCATCGAGCGGTAGAAGAACTCGGGCGGCAATGAGGCTCCGAGCTGTGCCATCTTGGCCTTGACGTCGTCGGTGGCCTCGAGGAGGTGGAGGGTGGACGGGTCGCGCGCCACCATCAGGTCGCGCAGGTAAGCGCCCAGTCCGTTGATGAAGAATAGGGAATCGAAGCCCTTGTCGCGCACTTCGCCGTAGATGTTGAGCGCGGCGGGGACGTCCTGGCGGGTGAAGGCGTCGACCAGGCGCTCGAAGTAGGTGTCGTCGAGCACGTTGAGGTTGGCGATGGTAAGGGCGTAGGACACGTTTCCGCGCGATGAGGCTGCCACCTGGTCGAAGATGGAGAGAGCGTCGCGCATGGCACCGTCGGCATGGCGGGCTATCACGTTGAGTGCTGCGGGCTCGGTGGTGATGTTCTCCTGCTCGGCCACGTACTGCAGGTGGGCCACCATGTCGGGGATGGTGATGCGGTTGAAGTCGTAGATCTGGCATCGCGACAGAATGGTGGGGATGATCTTGTGCTTCTCGGTGGTGGCCAGGATGAAGATGGCATGTGCGGGCGGCTCCTCAAGGGTTTTGAGAAAGGCGTTAAAGGCGGCGTTGGTGAGCATGTGCACCTCGTCAATGATGAACACGCGGTAGCGGCCCTCGGTAGGAGGCACCATGACCTGCTCTATGAGGCTCTTGATATCGTCGACGCCGTTGTGCGAGGCGGCGTCGAGCTCGATGATGTTGAGCGAGCGGTTCTCGTTGAAGGTGCGGCACGACGGGCACTCGTTGCAGGCTTCGCCTTCGGGGGTGCGGTTCTGGCAGTTGATGGTTTTGGCGAAGATGCGGGCGCACGATGTCTTGCCCACGCCGCGCGAGCCGCAGAACAGGTAGGCATGTGCCAGACGGTCCTGGGCGATGGCGTTCTTGAGCGTGGTGGTGAGCGCGCGCTGTCCCACTACGGTCGAGAAGGTGGACGGACGGTATTTTCGGGCGGAAACGATGTATTCTTCCATTGGGGAGGGGTTATGTGCAGGGACGCACCGGAGTTAACGCGGGGGCGTCCCTGCAATGTGTCTTGGGGATTATAGCTCGAGGTCGGCGTTGACCACTTCGTGCCAGGGCAGGCCCTGCAGGGGCAGCTGGGCCATGAAGGGATCGGGATCGAACTCCTCGACGTTGTGCACGCCGGGCTTGTTCCACTTGCCGGTCAGGAACATCATGGCACCGATGCAGGCGGGCACGCCGGTGGTGTAGCTCACGGCCTGCATGCCGGTTTCCTTGTAGGCTTCCTCGTGGCTGCAGTTGTTGTAAACGTAATATGTGAGGGGCTCGCCCTGCTTGCCGATGCCGGAGATGCGGCAGCCGATGGAGGTCTCGCCGTGGTAGTTCTCGCCGAGCTCCTGGGGGTTGGGCAGAACGGCTTTGAGGAACTGCAGGGGCACGATTTTCTGGCCGTTGTAGTCAATCTCGTCGATGCGGGCCATGCCTATGTCCTGGATGACGCGCAGGTGTGTGAGGTACTCCTGGCCGAAGGTCATCCAGAAGCGGGCGCGCTTGATGGTGGGATAGTTCTGCACCAGGCTTTCGAGCTCCTCGTGATAGAGGAGGTATGAGTCGCGCGGGCCTATGTTGGGGTAGGTGAGCGACTTGTGGATCTCCAGGGGCTTGGTGGTGACCCACTCGCCGTCCTGGTAGTAGCGGCCGTTCTGAGTGATTTCGCGGATGTTGATTTCGGGGTTGAAGTTGGTGGCGAAAGCCTTGCCGTGGTTGCCGGCGTTGCAGTCAACGATGTCCAGATACTCCATGGCGGAGAACCAGTGCTTGGCGGCATAGGCGGTGAACACGCCCGACACGCCCGGGTCAAATCCGCAGCCCAGGATGGCTGTCAGGCCGGCCTTCTCGAAGCGCTCGCGGTAGGCCCACTGCCAGGAGTACTCGAAGTGGGCCACGTCCTTGGGCTCGTAGTTGGCGGTGTCGAGGTAGTTTACGCCGGTCTTGAGGCAGGCCTCCATGATGGTGAGGTCCTGGTAGGGCAGAGCCACGTTGATCACCATGTCGGGACGGTGGCGGTTGAAGAGCTCCACGAGCTGGTCAACTGAGTCGGCGTCGACGCTGTCGGTGGTGAACCAGGGCTGGTTTATCTTTTCGGCCACTTTGTCGCACTTGGATTTGGTGCGCGAGGCCAGTACTATTTCGGTGAACACGTCGTGGTTCTGGGCGCACTTGTGGGCAACAACTGTTCCCACGCCGCCGGCGCCGATTATTATCACTTTTGCCATGTTACTGTGTGTTAATTGTCAGGGGGATGAGTATGGAATGAGTTTTATGTTTTTGTTTCTTTTCAGTTGGCTTGCGCCTTGGCCTTGTGGCGGTGGTTCTCGATGCTGATGCATGCGAAGGTGAAGATGCCCAGGGCAATGAGCAGCAGGGTCTGGCAGCCCATCACCAGGTTGGCGAACGCGGTGGCCTCGCCGCGGCCCAGGCCGTAGAGGCTGAGGGCGAAGATTACCGACCACTGCCAGGGACCGATGCCGCCGTTCGAAGGCACGCCCATTGACAGCGACGACAGCACGAAGGTGACCAGCGCGGCCAGGATGCCGTAGTGGCGGAGGATGTCGGCGGTGAAGCCGAAGGCGTAGAAGACCACGTAGAGCTGGACGAAGTAGCAGCCCCAGAGGCCCACGGTGTAGAGCAGCCACTTGCCCTTGCCCGGCATGCGGACAATGACGGCGAAGCCGTTCCAGATGCCGCGCGCAAAGTTCTGTATCTTAACCACCACGGGGTTCTGCGTCTTCCACACGAAGAAGCGCCAAACGAGTACGCAGCACACCACGACGGCCGCCCAGAGCCAAGGCGAGGTGAGCAGCGATGTGTACTTGTCGAGGGTGGCGGCGTTCTGGCCCAGGTAGGTGTCGAGCTGCGAGGTGGCCAGCAGGAAGGTGACAACCGTCAGCAGGAAGACCGTGACGGTGTCGGCCAGGCGGTCGGCCACCATTGAGCCGAACACGGTGGCGAACGGCGCGTCCTGGCGCTTGGCTATATAGCCCGAGCGCCATATCTCGCCCAGGCGCGGGAGCACCAGGTTGACGGAGTATGTGCCGAATATGCTGAGCACCAGCGGGAAGAGCGGCACGCGGATGTTGAGCGCATCGAGCTGCAAGCCCCAGCGCAGGGCGCGGAACACATGCGAGATGATGCTGATGCACAGTGCGAGGGCTATCCAGCGGAAGTCGCACTGAGTGGTGATGATGTGCCACATTTCGTCAAGGTCCACTCCGTCGAACAGCAGCTTGCAGAGCAGCACTGTGACGAGCAGGGGCACGCCGTACTTGATGAGGTACGACAGCCACTTCCTGGCGCCGGACTGATGCTTCTGCGGCTCTTCGGTCCGGGTGGCGGGTGATTCTGTTTCAGTGGTCATGATGTGTGTCAGTTCTTTATGTCGCTAACTTTGAGACGGTCGCCCTGCTCGTTGACGATGGAGCGGTAGTAGCGCTCGTCGTCGTAGCCGCCGAACTTGGGCTGGGGACATTCGCCCTCGGGGGTGCGGCTGAAGGTGCCGTCGGCGTTCTCGTGCTTGATGTTGCCGTCCATGTACTTGACCAGCAGGCGGTCACCGAGCTGCTTGTAGTCGCGGGTGGCCTTGGCAGCCCAGGAGTGCGATATGCCGGTCAGCAGGCGCTGTGCCTGGGCGTAGTCCATGGAGCCTACCGACGATGCGGCGGCCGAAACGGTGGTGTTGATGTCGTCCTCAAGGCGCTGCTGCACCTTGCGGATGTCGGGAATCATCTGTGAGTAACGGTTGTAGGCCTGGTTGGCAACGTAGTTGTTGACCCAGAAGTTGGAGTCCCAGGAGAGGGTGAGCATGTCGCCGTTGCCGTGGCTCAGCTCGTAGGGAACCTCGGTGAGCGAGTTGAAGACGGGCAGGTACACACAGGTGTTGGCGTCGTCGGTGCCGAACCACAGTATGCCGCGCATGGCGGGGTGGCGCTTGGCGTTCATGTCGGCCACGAACGAGAAGCCGGTCTGCTGGGTGGCGATGGCGCGCTCGTGGAAGTATTCGTTGCCGTCCACCTTGTAGTTGAGCGGGCGCCAGCGGTAGGGCACGCCGAAGGGGCCTGCGCCCACGTCCTTGGTCATGTCCAGGGGAGTGCCCTCGTAGTGGTCGCGCATCATGGCCTTGAGATCGTTGGCGTCAACTTTGTGCGCGGGCTCTATCCACAGAGGCATCACGTCGCCCTCGCCGCGCATCACCCAGGGCAGGTACTTGTCCATCTGTCCGGGGGCGGAGTGGCGGTTGAAGTAGGACCACACACGGCCGTCGCAGCCGCGCAGGGCGCCCATGTCATAGACGGCGTAGGCGCGTGAGAAGTCGAAGTCCTTGTCCTTGCCCTTGAAGTAGCCCTGCTTGCGGGCGAACTCTATGACGTCGGGGCTGTAGAGCGTGTTCTTGTCGTTGAGGGGGAACTGGTGGATGCGCGCATGGTTGGCGTGGCCGCTGATGCAGTTGTCGGGCACGCGGCGAGCCACCCACACGGCTCCGGGGTCGGACTTGCCTTTGCCTATCATCTCCATGATCCACACCTCGTTGGGATCGGCGATGGAGAAGCTTTCGCCCTCCGAGGCATAGCCGTGTTCCTTGACCAGGTTGGTCATCACGTCGATGGCTTCGCGTGCGGTCTTGGCGCGCTGCAGGGTGATGTAGATGAGCGAGCCGTAGTCTATCTTGCCGGTGCCGGCCAGCTCGGGACGTCCGCCCCAGGTGCTCTCGGCAATGGTGAGGCCGTGCTCGTTCATGTTGCCGATGGTGGCATAGGTGTGGGCGGCTTCGGGAATCTCACCGTGGAACACCTTGGTGTCCCAGTCGATGACGGGGCGCATGGTGCCGGGAGCGTGGTCGGCGGCGGGCTGGTTGTAGAGCTCGCCGAAAAGCACGTGGCTGTCAGCGGCATAGGTTATAATGGAGCTGCCGTCCTTGGTGGCGCCGGGCGCGGCGATGAGACTTGTGCAGGCCAGGGCGTCGGGCGCGGTGGCCAGAGTAGCTGCGATAGCGATAGCTGATAGAGTTATTGCAGACTTCATCGGGATAAAATGTCGGGATGAGAAAATGTGAAAAAGTGGCCATCGGGGAGTCCCGAAAGCGTTGGTTTGTAGGGTGTGAGCGCCCGCAGGCCGAGTTAAATCGTCCGCAAGACCGCTCGATAAGGCAAAGTTACCAATAATTTCCCATACTACCACGCAAAATCCCCCTCACCCGCATTAAATAATGTCAAATCTCCCCACTTGTTGGTATGATATATTATACTTTTGGTGTTTTTGGAATGGGTTTGGAGCAGGAAGGGGCGGGAAGTATGATATAGTAGACCGGGGGATGGGATGTGTGGGGATGAAAAAACCGTTTCGCCTGTGCATGGAATACATGCAAGGGAAACGGTCGGCAATGAAAAATACGGGCTCGGATATCTAAAAATTGAAATTGATGATGTATGAATAATTCAGGATGAAAAAAACTGGATGTTAATCATGTATGAATGATGAACTGTATAGAACTTGCTTTGTGATTATCCGTAAGTGAAAGCTATGAGTGAATATGAAATTGAAAACCGTGGGGAACGGATGCAACTGCGGTTAATCGCAACCCTTTGCGGCATCCTCGGAAAGCCCTGCGGTGAGCCCGTCGGCCGGTTGATTCCTGAAAGCCCGGCCAGGAGAGTGTAGTAAAGATTGTTAGGGTCGGAAAATGCTTATCAATGGGCCGGAGTCAATGGCGGGCGCGTGTCACAGTGTGGATGGGCGTGCCTGAGGCGTTGACCATAGTCAGTGACAGGGAGTCGGGCGATGCGCTGATTACAGAGAATCCCGGTTCACCGCTGACGAATACAGTCCCCGGGGCGGCATTGACCTTCGGTCGCGAGAGCGAGCCTGATGAGTTGACAATATAGTCTGTGCCGGAGCCCTCTGGGCGTATATGTTGGAAATTATGGATGTGCCCGCAGATGTACATGTCCACGCGGTGTTGGCGCAAGATGGCGTCTACGCGGCGCTGCATGTCGGTGCGTTCGGAGTCGGCCTTTGGCGTGTTGGCGAAGATGGGGTGGTGTCCGGCCACTATCACCCAGTCCTCGGTGGCATCGGCAAGTTGCTGTTGGAGCCAGCTCAACTGGGCTTCCACATCCTGGCGAGAGGCATCGGGGTATGATGTGGAATCGTTGCGGTATTTGTCGATGAGCGGCGTGGTGTCGATCATTATAAGTCGGACAGAGGTGCCTTTTTTGCCGGAAAAAGTACGCGAATAGTAGCGTGCGGGCATAACCCAGCGACGGCTCACGGACCCATAGTCAAGAACGGCGCCGGTGTTGCCCCGGTACTCATGGTTGCCGAGAACGGGCAACCAGTCGATCATGAGCTCGGGGTGTGTGTAGATGTTCTCGAAGTTGGAGAGCCAGAGCGGATCGGATGTGGAAGCCACGCCGTTGAAATGATGCACGTCGCCAAGGGCAATCACTGCGTCGGGGCCTATTTCCTCGGCCATGCGGCCCATCAGGTCAGCGATGGGGCGCTGGTCATAGTATCCGTTTCGCCCGAGGTCGTTGGCAACGAATATGTTTACGGGGGCTTTGAGTTTGTGCCACTCGGAGGGCGACTGGGCGAGGCTGAATGAATAACAGCAGGACAGAACTGCCAGCAGAAGGATGCGTATCATGATGGTTTTAGCGTTAGAAGGTTACTTTGAGGCCGGCATTGAAACGCATGCCATAGTACTCGGCCTGCATGGTGCGCTCCTTGGTGCCCTGATAGTAACGCAGGGGCTGGTTGAGAAGGTTGGAGAAGTCGGCGAAGATGTTGTATTTGATTTTTCGGCCGAAAGTGTAACCGAGGTTCAGGTCGAGATATTTTACGGCATCATAGTATCGGTCGTAGAAAGTGGTGTTGCCCATTTCGTCTAAGAATGCCGAGGCATAGTTGAATGAGAGACGGGTGTTCACACCCCATTTTTCAAAGAAGAGTGAAGCGTTGGCGGTGTGCTTGGGGCTGCCCGGCAGGCTGAGGCCCGTCTCGTTCTCGCGGCCGGCGAAATTGAAGTCGGTCACACGAGAGTGGGTGTATGTGTAAGTGCCATAGAAACCGATGCAGCGCAGAGCCGGTGAGATGAATGAGAAGTCGCGCTGGTAGGAGACTTCGGCGCCGAAGATGTTTGCGTTGCCGCCGTTTTTAGGCTGCGTGAACTTGGTCCATATGTTGCCGTTGTACTCGTGGTTGAACATCACTTCGTCGACTATGAAACCGTTTATGCGCTTGTAGAATACAGATGCGCTGACCAGTCCCACGGTGCGCCAGTAGTGCTCGGCGTTGATGTCGAAATTGTGAGAGGATGTGGCGGAAAGCTTAGGGTTGCCTATCTTGATTTCGTTGTCGCCGCGGCTTATATTCATGCCGGGTACAATGGCCGAATATTTGGGCCGGGAGATTGACTGGTTGTAGCCAACGCGGAGGGTGAAGTCCTTGCCCGGCTCCCATTTGAAGAGCATTGACGGCAGGAAGTTCACATAGCTCGATTTGGCGGGCTCTGTCTTGCTGACAGTTTCGGTCTCGTCGTCATAGATGCGACCGGTGTACTTGAGCGCGGTGTTCTCCAGTCGGAGACCTCCCATGAACTGGATATGGTCGGAAATACGAGTGTCCACTCGGGCATAGGCGGCGGTCACGGCTTCGCGGGCATGGTAGTTTCCGGCGAGTTCGGCCGGCACCTGGTCGCGGCTGAATATTGACTGGTCGTTGAGGTTGAGCGAACCTACGAATTCCTTGCTCACGAAAGTTCCGTCCTTGTACTTGTCCGACGGCATGAACCGGGAGTTTGTCTGGTCCACGGTGTGTGCCAGGGCCTCTGACATGAAACCTTTTTCGTCGAGCGGAGTGTACTCGTAGAAGTCAATGTCCTTGCGCTTGGTCTTGTTGACGAACTTGGCGCCGAACTTTAGCGATGCCGACTTGCCGAGTTTCGTTTTGAGGTCAACAGCCATCTTGAAGTCTTGTTCGGTGATGTCCTCCTGCTGCTCAGTCAGTTCCTTGAGCGAGAAACGGTCGGAGAGTGTCATGGTGTATCCTTCGAGGGGTGAGGCCAGCGGCTGGCGCTCGTCGGAGATGTCCACATCGAACTTTTGTTTCTTGAGACGGAAGTCGATGTAGCGCTCATTAGGCCGTTCTTCCGAGGCGCGGGCGTAGCCTATCTTCCAGTCCAGGCTGAAGATGCCCAGGCGGTTTTCTCCGCCGAGGGTGAAATCCATTGTGCGTTGCCGTTCGAGGCGGGCATTGCGGTTGTCGGGCGTACCGGCCTTGGTCTGCACGCGCACATCTGCCACTCCCTTTGCTGTCAGGCCTTTGAGCGTAGTACGGTAGCGATTCTCCCAGTCGTTTCGATTGTTGAAAATACCCTTGAACCAGATTTTGTTGTGCTCGTTGAATGTGTAGTCAAGCGAAAGCGAATAGCTCTGGCGCTGGCGAGTAACATAGTATTGGCGAATCTGGTAGTCGTTGATGTACACCTTGCCGTCATCGTCCTTTTCCCATAGGAACTCGGTGTCATAAGAACCGGCCGGGGCGTTCTGGAACGAGGCCGAGGCCATGAAGCCGAAACGGTCATTGAAGAACCGGTTTCCCACTGTCAGGCCGAAATTCATCTGTGCCTTGCGGCTGACCCAGTTGAAGCCCGAACCGGCCACGGCGTTGAGAGTGAACCGTCGGGGCGAGTTTTTGGTCACGAGGTTGATGGAGCCGCCTATGGCATCGCCGTCCTGGTCAGGCATCAGGGTTTTGTTTACTTCGATGGTCTGTATCATGTCGGCGGGAATGAGGTCGAGCTGCACGTTGCGGATGTCACCCTCGGCCGAAGGAATGCGGCTGCCGTTTACTGACACTGAACTGAACTCGGGCGGAGTGCCTCGCACCTGTCCGAAGCGAGCCTCGCCTTGGTCATACTGCACATTGATTCCGCTGATGCGCTTGAGAGCGTCGCCGATGTTTGAGTCGGGAAATTTGCCGATCTGGTCGGCTGAGACAATGTTGGTTACGTTGAGATTGTTCTTCTGGGTACGGATGGCGCGTTGCTGTGCTGAGAATACGCCTGTAACCACCACTTCCCTGAGGGTTTCTTTGCGGCCTGACACTGTGTCGGGCTCTTCGGACTTCTGGTCCCTGGCGGTAACGTTGACCGTGGTCATGGTAGCCGCAACGGCAAAAACAAGAATGCCTTTTGGATCAATTTTCATAGAATAAGGATTGGAAATTTTGACATTGCAAAATTACCGATGCCGTATTTCATGAAAATTTCAAGATGGTAAAGAAAACATTTCAGGTCTGTTAACAAAATGTTTCACTGCCTATACAGAATCTGGGCCAAAAGGGGAAGGAGTTGGGGTGGTGCGGCGAGGAGGGAGTGGGTGGCGGTGGCGGGATTGGGGCTGTCAGTGGGGCGTAGGGGGAGGATTTGGGCACCGGCTTCCCGGGCTATGAGGGCGCCGGCGGCTATGTCCCAGCGGTGGAGCTTGAGCTCCCAGTAGGCGTCGAAGAATCCGGCGGCGGTGTAGCACAGGTCGATGGCGGCCGAGCCCATGCGGCGGATGGCGCGCACATGTGGCAGCACGGCCATGATTTCGGCCAAATTGTTGTCGGAATCGGTGTTGCGGTCATAGGGAACGCCGGTGGCGAGGACGGCGTCGGCAAGGGCCGTCTTGCCGGAGCACCGGATTCGCTGTCCGTTGAGGAATGCGCCGCCGCCACGCACGGCGTGGAACAGCTCGCCCGGACGCGGCGCATAGACCACGCCCATCACCGGCTCGCCGCGGTGCTCCAGTGCAATGGAGCAGCAGAACACGGGCAGGCCCTGGCTGAAATTGGTGGTGCCGTCGAGCGGGTCTACCACCCAGCGCCATTCGGCGTCGGCATGGTCTGTACCGCCCTCCTCGGCAATGATGCCGTGGTCGGGGAACTGACTGTGAATCATGGAGGTGATAAGCGCTTCCGACTCGCGGTCGGCCACGGTTACAACGTCGGTGTTGCAGTGCTTAGTGGCCATGCTTAGGTTGGCCGAACGGAAATGGCGCAGGTGCACCTGGCCGGCGGCGCGGGCCATGCTGATGGCGGCGTCGAGATAGAGCTGGAGATCCATGGCTGTGTGGGATTATTTCAGAATGTCGGGACCGAGAGTGAGGAGCGGGTGCAGGATGCCCGGGCCGTCGTCGAAAGCCTGGCGGCTGAGGTCGGTGATTTCCAGCTGCTCGGTGTTCAGGGGCATGGAGGCCGACACTGGAGTGGAGATGCGCAGGGCGCGGAGCAGGGCGGCGGTCAGTGCGCAGTCAAATTCCACAATGCTGCGACCCACCCAGCTCTCGTCGATGAACGGCTCGATGAACTCGCGGTAATAGTCAAAATAGGGAGCGGCGCCATAGTAAGTGGCAATGGTTCCGCGCATTGTCTTCCACCACTGGCCGTGGGGCGAGATGGCAAAGTGGCGCCACAACAGCTGTTCGCCGGCCTCTGCGGCATAGGGCGACACCTCGTCGGCAACAGCCTGACGGCGCGACAGCGGCAGGGTGAGGCGCAGAGCCCCCTGCGGAGTGGCCACCTCGGTGCGGTGCACTGACTTGAAGCGCTTGTCGTGGCGCAGATCGCCGCAGATGAAGGCATAGTCATGGTCGGCTATGGCCCGGAAATAGGCTGCCGTGGGTGCGAACTGCGGAGGCAGGATTACGGCTGACTTTTTCTCCATGGCAGTGTGGCCCGTGGCCGTTACTTTTTGTCGGGGTTGGCGGAGATGAAGATGCGGTCCCAGCGAATCTTGCCGTCGGTGAGAGGACGGTCCTTGTCGAACGATGCAAGGACGAACATCGGCGTGCCAACCACATGGTCCTCAGGCACAAATCCCCAGAAACGCGAGTCCTGCGACATGTCGCGGTTGTCGCCCATCATGAAGTAGTAGTCCATGGCGAAGGTGTAGGTCTTTGCGGGCTTGCCGTCGATGTACACAGTGCCGTCGGGGGCCAGGTATGAGTCGGTGTGGCGCTCGTAGTTGCGGATCACACGCTTGTAGAGCTTCCAGTTTTCGGGGGTGAGCTGCACGGTCATGCCCTTCTTGGGGATGAGGATGCCGTCGGCACCGCCGTAGTTGGCCAGCGTCCAGTCCTCCGACAGTCCGGCCGGGAATAGGTCCGGAGCCTTGAAAATGTTGAGCTTCGAGGCCTTGGCATAGTCGGTGAGCACGCCGTCGGCCTTGAGGCGCGATATCATTTCGGTCGTGAGCGGCAGCGAGTACACATAGTTGTCGGCGCCGGCCTTGGGGAGCATGGAGAGCATGAACTGGCGGTTGAGCTCGTTGTCGGGCATGGCCACGTCGGAGGGCGCAATGCCCAGGGTGAGGATGTCCTCGTCGGTGAGGGCGCGCGAGGTGGCGGCTATGTAGACAAACTGCACGTGCTCAGGCTGTTTCTGTGCCTTGCCGTCGATGTAGATCACATCGTCGACAATCTTGAGGCGCTGGCCGGGCAGGCCCACGGCGCGCTTCACAAAGTTGACGCGGCGGTCAACGGGGCGGTAGATCACGTCGCCGAATTTCTCGCGGTTGGTGTTCACCTCGGCCCAGCCGTAGCGGTCGACGAGGGTCTCGTAGTATTCGGGCGACTCTTCGAAATTGGTGGCCACGGTGTCGCCGGCGGGGAAATTGAACACCACTATGTCGCCGGCCTCCACGCTGCGCAGCCCCTTGAGGCGGCGGTACTCGTTCTCGGGCCATGATGTGTAGCTGTTGGTGCCGGTCAGCGGCATCTTGTTGTGCACCAGCGGGAAGTGGATGGGCGTGATGGGCACGCGGGGACCGTAGACCATCTTGTTGACCCAGAGGTAGTCGCCGGTGAGCAGCGTTTTCTCAAGCGACGACGACGGAATCTGGTAGTTCTGGCCCACGAAGTTGAAGATGAAATAAACCAGGATGAGAGCATAGACAATGGCGTCCACCCAGCTCATCACGGTCCTCACGGCGGCGTTTTTGGAGCGCTTCCACCAGGTGAAGGGAATGTAGCCGGTGATGTAGATGTCGAACAGCAGGGGCAGCCCCAGGAGGAACCAGTAGTTGTTCATCCAGATGACCCATGCCAGGTAGAGCGCGGCGACGATGGCGAAGCGCACCCATCGGGTGGGGCGGTTTGCGGCGCAGCGGCTGCGGAAATCCTTCTTGGCGGGCTGTTCCGGGGTGGCTGATGTATCTTGTTTCAGGGGGGTATCCATGTTGGGAGGAGTGGTGGTTTGCATAGACAGGTTGTGCGGATGTGTTGTGCCGGCAGCTGTCGGGGAGCGCGGCTCAGTAGCTTCGGGCTATGATGAAGTCGAAGATGCCGAGGAGCATTCGTTTGCTGTCGGAGTCGGGGAAAATGTCGAGCAGGCGTTCGGCCTGGCTGCGCATCTCGGCCATGCGGCGGTAGGTGTATTCTATGCCGCCGTTCTCAACGGCATAGGCGTAGAGGCGCTGGATTTCGGCGTCGGAGAGCATCTCTTTGCGGCTGAGTTGGAGCATCTCGTCGTGCTGCGGCAGCGAGTCGTCCAGGAGCACGTGCAGCAGCGGCAGGGTCACCTTGCCCTCGCGCAGGTCGTTGCCGGTGGGCTTGCCCACGGCGGGGTCGTTGTAGTAGTCGAAGATGTCGTCGCGCATCTGGAAGCAGAGGCCCAGCAGGCGCGTGAACTCGGAGAGGCGCTCGGTGCGCTCGTCGTCGATGCCCTGGGCGTATGAGCCCATGCGCGAGCATGCCATGAACAGCGAGGCCGTCTTGAAGGTTATGATTCTGAAGTACGACTCTTCGGTGAGCGAGTGGTGGAAGGCGTTGTAGATCTGGTCCAGCTCGCCCAGGCTGAGGTTTCGGCCCAGCGTGCACACAGCCTCCACTATCTTCACCGACCCGGTGTTGATGGCCAGCTGCATCGACGAGGACACGAAGAAGTCGCCCACCAGCACGGCCACGTGGTTGTCCCATACGGCGTTGACGGTGGGCTTTCCGCGGCGGGTCATCGAGCCGTCCACCACGTCGTCGTGAACGAGCGAGGCGTTGTGGAGCAGCTCCACGGCGGCGGCCGAATCAATTACCATGTCGGTGACCTCGCCCATGAGACGTGCCGACAGAATGACTATGATGGGACGTATCAGCTTGCCCTTGCTGCGCAGCGAATTGCTCACAATGCCTTGAAGCATAGGATTGTCCGTGTGCAGGCACTCGGCGATGCGGTCGCTGAGTCTGAGCAGGTCCGGGGCCAGTGCGGCCCTTATGGTCTCGAGGGTAGTCATAAATCGGTGCAAAAGTACGAAAAAAAAGCCAATCAGCTATGATTTCCGCCAAAAGTTAGTAAATTTACACCTCTGAACAAGCTCAAACCCGCCGGGAGGCGCCTCTCAGCCCCCGAAACACATACCCACCAATATGGAAGAAAAGAAGTTATTTCTGCTCGACGCATACGCTCTGATTTACCGCGCATACTACGCCTTGATACGCTCTCCGCGCGTCACCAGCGACGGACGCAACACCTCGGCTATCTTCGGATTCTGCAACACCCTCGACGACATCCTGCGCAAGGAGAATCCGCAGTACATGGCCGTGTGCTTCGACCCTCCCCACGGCGTGACCTTCCGCCACGAGGTGTACCCCGAGTACAAGGCCCAGCGCGACAAGCAGCCCGAGGATATAACCGAGTCCATTCCGGTGATAAAGAAGATTATAGAGGCCTACGGCATCCGTGTGGTGGAAGTGCCCAACTATGAGGCCGACGACGTGATAGGCACCCTGAGCGTCCAGGCCGAGAAAGACGGCTTCACCACCTACATGATGACCCCCGACAAGGACTACGGCCAGCTGGTCACCGACCGCGTGTTCATGTACCGCCCGGCACTGAAAGGCCAGGGTTTCGAGGTGCGCGGCCCCAAGGAGGTGTGCGAGCGCTACGGCATCAGCAGCCCCGCCCAGGTCATCGACCTGCTGGCGCTCGAGGGCGATGTGAGCGACAATGTGCCCGGATGTCCCGGCGTGGGCGAGAAAACGGCCGCCAAGCTCATCGGCCAGTTCGGCAGCGTGGAGGGCCTCCTCGACGGCACCGACCAGCTCAAGGGCGCCATCAAGGCCAAGATCGAGGCCAATGCCGAGCAGATCCGCTTCAGCAAGTTCCTGGTTACCATCAAGACCGATGTGCCCCTGGACATGGCTCCCGACGCCCTTCTGCGCCGCGAGCCCAACCTGGACCAGCTTCGCGCCATATTCAAGGACCTGGAGTTCAAAACCATGCTCAACCGCCTGAACGGCTCGCCCAAGGAACCCGCCAAGACCGCCGCTCCCGCACCCGCCGCCGACCGCCATGGCATGGGCTCGCTTTTCGACCTGGACGAGCCGACGGCCGAGCAGCCCGCGGTCCCCGTGGAGGAGGCCGATATAGAATGGACACAGGCCGACACTCCCGAGGCGCTGGCCGAATTCGGACGCGCAGTCGAGGCCTCCGGAGCCTCAATGCTGGCCATCTCGGTGCTCGCCGACGGCGACGAGGCCATGACCGCCGCCCTCCGCGGAGTGGCGCTGAGCGCCGGCGACTCCCTGACCGTATATGTGCCCTGCAACGCCGAGCGCGCCGACGCCCTGGCAGTGGCACTCCAGCCACTGACCGACAACCCCGCCCTGCGCGTGGCCAGCCACGACATCAAGCGCGACCTACTCATCCTCCGCCGCCACAGCGTGGACATCACCGCGCCCATCTACGACACCTCCCTGGCCCACTACCTGCTCAAGCCCGAGATGAAGCACGACCTGGCCGACCTGGCCATGAACACCCTCGGCATGAAGATTCACGACTATACCCTCAGCGCCGCCGAACGCCGCCGTCCCATGACGGGCAGCTGCTCCGAGGTGGCTTGCCGCGTGTGTCAGCGCGCAGTGGCCGTGCGCCGTCTGGTGCCCGAACTGGAGAAAGCCCTGGTGGCCGACGGCACCCGTGAGCTGATGGACGAGATAGAGCTGCCGCTCACCCGCGTGCTCGCCGAAATGGAATGGACAGGCGTGCGCGTGGACACCGACGAGCTCAGCGCCATGTCGCGCCGTCTCACCGAGCAGATGAACGCCCTGGAGCGCGAATGTTGGGAAATGGCAGGCGGCCAGTTCAACATCGGCTCGCCGAGCCAGGTGGGCGAGGTGCTGTTCGGACGCCTGAAAATCGACCCCAAGGCCAAGCGCACCAAAACCGGCGCATGGAGCACCACCGAGGAAATCCTGGAGAAGCACCGCCGCGAGTGGCCCATTGTGGACCGCATCCTGCAGGTGCGAGGCCTCAAGAAGCTGCTGGCCACCTATGTCGACGCCCTGCCCAAACTGATCAATCCCGCCACCGGCAAGATTCACACTACTTACAACCAGACCGTTACCGCCACAGGCCGAATTTCCTCCACCAACCCCAACCTGCAGAACATTCCCATCCGCACCGAGCTGGGTCGAGAAATACGCCGCGCCTTCGTGGCCGACCCCGGTTGCCTAATCCTGTCGGCCGACTACAGCCAGATCGAGCTGCGCCTCATGGCCTGCCTCAGCGGCGACGAGGCCATGGTCCACGCCTTCAACAGCGGCGAGGACATCCACCGCGCCACCGCCGCCAAAATCTACCACGAGGACATAGCCGACGTAACCGACGACCAGCGCCGCAATGCCAAGACCGCAAATTTCGGCATCATCTACGGCATCTCGGCATTCGGTCTCAGCGAACGCCTGGGCATACCCCGCAGCGAGGCCAAGGAGCTCATCGACGGCTATCTGCGCACCTATCCCGGCGTGCAGCGCTACATGCAGGAGGCCATTGAGCGCGCCCGCACCCAGGGCTGGGTCAGCACCGTCAAAGGCCGCAAACGTTATCTGCCCGAAATCAACTCGCGCAACGCCGTGGTACGCGGCTATGCCGAGCGCAACGCCATCAACGCGCCCCTCCGGGCTCTGCCGCCGACATCATCAAGATTGCCATGATCCGCATCGCCGCCGACATGGAGCGCCGGGCCATGCGCTCACGCATGATCCTCCAGGTGCACGACGAACTGGTGTTCAATGTCTATCCCGACGAGCTCGCCGACCTGCAGCAGCTTGTCACCGAGCACATGCAGGACGCCTACCACTCGCTGGTGCCCCTCACCGTCGGCGCCGGCACCGGACAGAACTGGCTCGAGGCCCACTAATCTGACCGGCTCAAATAACTAAAAAACCGCCAATTCCGTCGACCAAGACGGAATTGGCGGTTTTTACCTTGGGAATTGTACTGGATAATAGAATCGTTCAGTCCACGCGCAGGGGCTGCGTGAGAGCCGACTCCTGGTTGTCGGCGCTCAGAGCCGAGACGGCGTAGCTGCCGGCGGCGGGAACCGTGAATGCGGCGGTGGAAGAGGTGCCGGCCACCTTGGCGTTGTACACCTTGACGTCGGTTGAGGTGGGCGTCACACGGTAGACGGCATAGTAGGCGGCGCCGGGCACGGCCTGCCAGCTGAGGGTGCGTCCATCGGCGCGGAGGTCGGTGACGGCGGCGGGAGCGTCGGCAGTGGCGCGGCCCATGAAGGGGATGAGGGCGCGGTCGCCGTACACCTGTGCCAGACGGCTGAGAATGTTGATCTTGTTCTCATTGAAGACAGTGGCGTTGAACAGGAAGCTGCCGCTGACGGGAGTTCCGCCGCGAGCAATGGAGAACTGCTCGGTGAGCTGGTTCAGGTCCTGGTAGGGCGCGCCCTCGGCGGGAACGCCGAAGCGGTAGAGGGCGTGGCCTATGGCCAGGGCGGCCTTGAAGTGGTTCTGTTTCCACCACTGGCACATTTTGGTGTAGTTCATGGCGATGTTGGTGGTGGAGTTGTAGAGCTGGGGCACTACCAGGTCAATCCAGCCCTCCTGGCACCACAGGCGCACGTCGGCATAGAGGTCGTCGTAATTCTGCAGCCCCGACGAGTCGGAACCGTTGACGGCATCGGACGACTTGTTGCGCCAGATGCCGAACGGCGAGATGGAGAACACCACGCCGGGCTTCTTGCTGACGATGAGGTTGTGGATGCGCTCGATGACCTCGTTGACTTGGGCGCGGCGGAAGTCGCCCACGTTGCTGAAGCCCTTGCCGTAAGTGGCGAAGTCCTCGGCGTCGTCAATCTCCACGCCCTTCGAGGGGTAGGGGTAGAAATAGTCGTCGAAGTGGATGCCGTCCACATCGTACTTGGTGATCACCTCGTCGACGATGTTGAGGAGCAGGTCTTTCACCTCGGGGCGCGCCGGGCGGTAGATGAGCAGGTTGCCGTACTTCATGGTCCAGTCAGGGTGAACCTTGGCGGGGTGCGAGGGGTCGGCGGACTGCTGGAAGGAGGTGGCGTTGTTGGCCACGCGGTAGGGGTTCATCCATGCGTGGAACTCCATGCCGCGCTTGTGCACCTCGTCGATGAGCCACTGCAGCACGTCGTAGCCGGGGTCGCGGCCCTGTTTGCCGGTGAGCACATCGCTCCAGGGCTCGAATGCCGAGGCATAGAAGGCGTCGGCGCAGGGGCGGATCTGCATCACCACGGCGTTGATGTTGTACTGCTGGAACTTGTCCAGGTATTTGATCATCTCGTCCTTCTGGAGCGACTGGGTGTTGGCCTTGGGCCAGTCCATGCGGCCTACGGTGGCCACCCACACGGCGCGGATCTCCTTGTTGGGCATGCGGTAAGTGATCAGGGTGGGAGTGGGCTCGGACGGATTGGGATTTTCGGGGGTGACGGGGGTGTCGGGTTTAGGCTTGGCCGGGTTTGCCGGCGAGTCGCCACAGGCCATCACCATTGTGGAGGCTGCGGCGACGGCAAGGAGCGTGAGGACTGATTTCAGAATGTTCATAAGTGAATGAGTGGAATTGGGAGAAAACGGCCCGCGAGGCCTGGTGACGGTTGGTGAAAACCGGGGCTTCGCGGGCCGCAAAATCAAATTAGAGAGAACAGCTTAGTCGTTGAATATTACCTTCTGCACCTTCGAGCCTGTGCGGGCAATGTAGATGTTGCCGCGTACGGGGGAGTCGACGGGACGGCCCATGAGGTCGAAGTAGGTGGTGGCTTCGTTGCCTGCACCGGCGATGATGTCGTCAACGCCTGCGCTCACGCTCAGCTTGGAGGCGGCGGGGGTGGTGAAGGTGTTGTCGGCCTTGGGGAGAGCCCATGCGCCGATGCCGCCACCGTTGTCGTTGTAGGCCACATAGAGGTTGCCGGCGGCATCGAATGCGGCGCCGAAGGGACGCTTGCCGTAGGTGGAGCCGATGGTCCACTTGTGCTCCAGCGTGGGCACGCCGTCAGCGTTGTAGGTGATGGCGGCGATGGCGATGTCGGAGGTGTTGGGAACGGCGATCATCGAGCCGTCGGGGCTTACAGCCATGGCGCCCACGGGGCCTGAGCCGCCGAAGACGGTGGTGCCCTGCGAGCTGTAGTCAAACTCGCCGGTCTTGCCGTTGATGTGGGCCACCACGGGATATGCGTCGGCCGAGTAGCGGTACTGGCAGATCCATACGCCGCCCAGACCGTCGGGGGCAATTGACTGGTTGCCGTTGGTCACCTTGTCGTCCATGATGCCGTACTCGTGCGAAGGAGCCACGGCCCAGGGCGAGGTGGAGGTGCCGATGTCGTAGCGGAGCACGTGCTGCTTGCCGTCGGCGTCATAGTCCTCGTCGTCGCTGAATATCTTGGTGTCGGCACCGGTGCCGGTGACGAATACGTCGCAGACAGAGCCGTGGATCTTGACGCCGCCTTCAGATGCCAGGCCGTCGCCATTGCGGGTGCCACCGAACACGGGGCGCCAAGCCTCGGCGGGAGCTGCGGGGTTCATCACCCAGATGCCCGAATGGCCGTCAGACCAGTCGCACACATACACATCGCCGTTGGGGGCGACAGCGGGACGGTAGGGGCTGGAGTTGCCTTTCCAGGTTTCGCCGCCCTGATAGGGAGTGCCACCCTGGCCGGTGACGTCGGAGAGTGCTGCGTCGAGGATGTAGAGGCCTGTGCCCATGCGCTGGCCCTTCTTGCCGTTGGCCTCGATTGAGGTTACATATACGCGGCCGAAGAACGGGCTGGCGGGGTTGGCGTCCACGGCCACGCCGCGGGCGTTGGCAATGTCGAGGAGGGGATCGCCGTTGGTGGTGATCTGGCCGGGCTCGTCGCCTACGGCGTCGTTGGATGCGGTGATTGACCAGTCATAGTCGCCGGCGGGGAGGTCGGATGAGAACTCCACGCTGTTCACGCCCTTGCTCTTGGGGCCGAGGTCGATGGTGCTCACCACTGTGCCGTTGCTGATGAGGTTGATGGCCACATTCTTGGCATCGCCGTTGAGGGTGAAGCGGACGGCGTTGGCGCCGACGGCCTCAAGCGCGGATGCGAACACATTGGGCATGGCGGTCTGCATGGGGTCGTAGTTGGGGTCGTTGAGCATCACGATGGGACCGCGGCTCTTGGCGGCCTCGCATACCACCTGCGCGTCCTGGGGCTCATAGCCCTCGGCCTCGATGTGGAGCTGGTAGGTGCCGGGCTGCAGGTCGGGGAAGAAGAAGATGCCGTTGTAGAAGTTGTCGGTGACATACTCCTTGGTTACGCCCTGGCCGGTGAGGGTGACCTTGGCGCCGTTCAAGGGCAGGTACTGGTCGTGGTCGCCGTAAGTGGCTCCGAGGAACAGCGGGTCGCGGAAAATGCGCTTGCTGTCCTTGACGGCGCCCGACACGATGCCCGTGGTGGGCTGGGGAGCCGAGAAGTACTCGCAGATGGCGGTGTAGAGCTGGTAGGCAATCAGACGACTGTAGTCAGGGTTGAGCAGACGGTGGGCCTCAGGCTTGTAGTCGTGGAACGAGCACTCGGCCAGGAAACCGGGCACCCAGAGCTTGCGGAACACGCCCAGGTGATAAGGCTCGGTCCATGTGCCGTAGAATGCGGAGTCGGACACTGCGCGCACGGCCGACTCGTCCTTGAGGGCCTGCCAGCAGGTGAGGTTGTTGTCGTGGAGGTGGCGCCAAGCGGTCACGGCCATGTCCTTCGACGCGGGGATGTCGGGGTTGTTGATGTTGAAGTCAGTCTGTCCGGGACGGGGGTCGGCGCCGCGGAACATTGTCATCACGTGGTTGGCTCCGTTGCCGTTGGTGTGGATGGACACGAACATGTCGGCGCCCCACTGGGTGGCTTCGGTGCCTATTTCGGTGAGGATGCGGTCATCCTCGGGACGGTTCTCGGTGCGCGAAATCTTGACGGTGGCGCCGGCCTGCTCGAGCAGACGCTTCAGCTCAAGTCCGCGCCAGAGATTGTGCTTGGACTCCCAGCAACCTTCCTCGCATACCGAGGGGAAAGGCACGGTGGCGTTCCAGCGGTCGGTGGAGTTGGAGCCGTCCGAGCGGTAGCCGTTGGCAAACTGGCCCTCGATGCGGGTGCCTGTGGTGGCCTCGTAGCCGCCGTGGCCGGGGTTGATGTAGATTTTCTTGCCCTGGAGCGACTGCGCTGACGCCGGCACGGCCACAGCGGCTGCAGCAACTGCAAGAACGATGTGTTTGAACTTCATTACGTTGTATGGTTTTATGGATTAGATTACGAATGAAAAAAAGAGGAGAGAGGAGAATGGAGTGAAGGAATCAGCGCTTCTTGGGCACTTCGGCCATTATGAAGCCGGAGCGGGTTGAGCAGGCCATGACGCGGAGCAGGCCGTCGGGGCCGATGCCGGCACCCGTCTGGGCCGACCAAGCCGATGCGTTGGCGCCGTCGAGGCTGTATTGGAACAGGATGGGATGCTCGCCCTGGTTGAAGTTGGAGAATGCCAGCGAGGTGTTCAGGCCGGCCGAGATGTCGTACACGCGGAAGGTCTGGGGCTTGCGGTAGTTCCAGAACTGGCCCGAGCAGGTGATCAGATAGCGCTCGCCGTTGTAGGCCACCACGCGGGCGTCCTGTTCGGCGGCAACGGGGAATTCCACACCGTCGCGTCCCTCGATGATGTTGACCAGGTTCAGGTCGCTGTCAACCAGGAGAATGGAGCGCTGGTAGCTGGATGTGAGCACATAGAGGTTGGGCTCGTCGGGAACGGGGTTGAGGGTGGCGTAGTAGGCCACGCTGTACGGTGTGATGATCACCTCGGGGTCGGGGTTGACCTGGGTGAAGGCTGTCACGGCGAAGCGCACAGCCGAGCCTCCCTGGGTGTTGTCGAAGAACCAGAGGTAGCCGTTGCCGGCCTCGTCGAGGCACACGCTCATGTTGTCACCCCAACGGCCCTTGACGGCGTCGTTGCCGGGGAAGTCGAGGAGGGTTTCGCACGGGGCGTCCATCGAGCTCCAGTGGTACACCTTGAGGGGCGAGTCGGCGCCGATGCCGGTGGTCATGTTGCAGATGTAGTAGTGGCCGTGCTGGATGGAGCCTGAGCTAACCTCGAAGGTGCCCTTCGAGATGCCGGTCTTGTCCAGGAGGTGCTCGACGGGCGAGCCTGCCTTGACGTCGTCATAGAGGATCACCTTGGGGTTGGTGCCACCCTGGCGCGAAACGATGAGCATGGAGTTGCCGTCGAACTGTGCCCAGCGGGTGTTTTCGGCCGAGAAGTCCTCCCAGATCATTCCGCCCTCGTGCTTCGAGAAGTTGAAGATGCTGGCTGAGCTCCAGTCGGCGCCGAACACGGGCACGCCGGCGAATGAGATGTCATACTCCTTGGTCAGACCCATGAAGTCCATCAGGAGCTTGCCGGGATTGTCAGCGGAGATGCGGCCGTCGGTGGCAGTGGAGAGGGTGTAAGCGGTGCGTCGGGGAATCATGCCCACGCTGACAACGTCGGCCCACTGCGAGCCGTCGCAGTTGAGGTAGACGGTGCCGGTGACGTCGCTCACGAATCCCTGGCGCTCCTCGCCGGCGTCGTTGCGGCACACGATGGAGGTGAGCACAGGCTGCTCCTTGGGAGCCATCAGGTTGAAGATGGCGTGGTACACGGTGGAGTTCTCGTTGTTGGTGACAACGAGGTCGGTGGAGCCGGCCGACACGTCGTAGGCGTCCTTGTCGAGCTTGGCGCCCAGCGAGAGCTTGGTGGTGAAGCGCACGGCCTCGATGTCGGTTTCGGCCGGGATGGTGAACTCAATGGTGTGCGACTCCTCGTCGATGGTGCCGTTGATGTTCTCGGCGCCGGTGAAACCGCCGTTGGCCACGGCGATTGAGTAGATGTAGGTTTCGCCGGAGGGGTTGTCGTAGTCAGTGTCGTCGCTGCATGCGGTGAGCATTCCGGCGGTCAGCCACATGAGAGCGGCCGCTGAGAGCGCCTTGTGCGAGATGCGAAATATGTTCATGACTTATTGGTTGCTGAATGATTACACATTTAAAGTTAACGCCACTGGGGATTCTGCTCCAGCACATAACCGTTCTGCTTGAAGAGCTGTATCTGGTCGGTGGGGATGGGGCGGATGTAGTCGTGCTCCTGGGGAGCGGGGCGCTGGTTTGCGGCGGTGGTTACGATCAGGTAGCCGCTGGTTTCGCCGGCGGGGAGAATGGCCTTCGACTTGTCGGCCTTGGCAAAGTCGGCATAGTCAATCCATGCGCCGGTGGCGATGTTGGGATTGTATTCGCACCAGAGGTAGGTGAGCTTGCGCCAGCGCTTCAGGTCGTCGAGGCGGCTGCCTTCGAATGCGAGCTCCACGCGGCGTTCGCGGCGGATCTCCCAGAGCATGGCGGGCACGTCGGGGTCGCGTTTGGGATCGTCGTATACCTGGCCGTTCACTGCGGGCTGGTCGCCGATGATCTGCAAGGCGGGCATGCCCACGCACTTGCGGGCGCGGAGCACGTTGATTGAGCGGTCCAGAACGCCCTGGTTGAGTGCGCCGAGCTCATAGCAGATTTCGGCATAGTCCACCAGCACCTGGCCCAGGCGGTACTGCGGGCAGTCGGTGGTGTTCTTGGCGTTGCCGGTGTAGATAAGGTCGGTGGTGCCTTCCTTGGAGCGGTCCATGTACTTGCAGAGCGAGAATCCGGAGCGCGAGTAGGCGGCGCCGGCCACATCCTCGCCGGCGATGTAGTACTTGTCGGCGCGGATGGTGAGTCCCAGGCGCGGGTCGCGGTTGCTGAAGTACTCCTCGGCGGTCTTGGGGCAGAAGTTGGGGTCGACGGCGTAGACGGGACGGCCGTCGGCAGCCAGATATGAGTCGGCAAAGTCGCGGTTGGGGCCGGCCTGGGGCTGCAGGTAGTTGTAGTTGAGCACGGAGTGGCCGCCCTTGGTGTCGATGTAGCGTTTGTAGAGGATCACCTCGGGGTTCGAAGCCAGGTCCTCGCTGGAGAACAGCGACGCATAGTCAGGGGCGAGCGAGTACTTGCCGGAGTTGATGACCACCTCGCAGGCTTCCTTGGCAAGCTGCAGGCAGTTGCGGGCCATGTCCTGGTTGATGTTGTGGTACTTCAGGAATGTGCCTTCGCGGAGCATGCGCTGCGAAATCATGGCGGCTGCCACGAAGCGGTTCACCTGCAGGTCGCCGTCGGCCTCGCGGATGTTGTTGAGGGCGAAGCGGAGGTCGTCGATGACGCGGGGCATCACCACCTTGTCGCGGCTTTCGCGAGGTTTGTAGAGCGAGTCGAGCTGGGTGGAGTTGATGCGTGTGGTGAACCACTGTGTGTCGCCGTAGTAGAACGACAGGTCGGCATACTCGATGCCGCGGAACAGGCGTCCGATGCCGCGCCAGTGGTTGCGGGTGGCGTCGTCAATGGCGGGCACGCGCTCCACTCCGCTCAGGAAGTAGTTGGCGCGGAGCACACGCGAGTAGGTGTACGAGCCGTCGGTGCCGCTCACCACCAGGTAGGGGTAGGCGCACTGGGTGGGGTCGGAGAAGTTGTCGGTTAGGAGCTCGTTGTAGCCGTAGTTGCCGGCGTAACCGGAGAAATAAGAGGGATAGAAGCCGTAGGCGAAGGTGCGGATGTGCTCCTCGGTCTTCCAGTAGTCCTTCTCGTCGATCTGGTCCGTGGGCGAGACGTCGAGATAGTCATTGCAGGCTGAACCGGCTATGGCCAGTACAGCGATGGCTGCTATATGTGAAATGTTGAATTTCATGATTTATGGATGAATTTTCGGGTTTTAAGGGAATCAGAAAGTAACCTGCAGGCCGAAAGAGAACTCGCGCGAGAAGGGATAGCTGCGGCCGATGTAGCCGCCGTCGCCGGTTGCGGTGCGGGTCTCGGGGTCGATGGGCACATTGTTGAGGTGGTCCCAGGTGACCAGGTTCTCGAACGAGGCGTAGAAGCGCAGACGCTGGATCATGGCGCGGCGGGTCAGAGTCTCGGGGAGGGTGTAGCCCACGGTGAGGTTTTTCAGACGGCAGTAAGCCATGTTGAGCAGGTAGCGGGTCTGCTTCTTGAAGTTGGGGTTGGCGCTCTGGTAGTTGAGGGCCCAGGGACGGGGATAGAAGGCGTCGGTGTTGTCCTCGGTCCAGTAGTCCATGTGGTGGGTGTAGTAAGCCTCGCCGTAGTGCCATCCGGGGATAACGAGCTGGCCGGTTCCCCAGAGGTCGCGCTTGCCCACGCCCTGGAAGAACACGCCCAGGTCGAAGTTGCGCCACGACAGGTCGAGACGCACGCCGTACTGGTAGCGCGGGGTGGTGTTGCCGATCACGGTCATGTCGCCGTGGTTGTCGAGGGTGGGCACGCCGTTGGTGCGTCCGTCGTCAATCTGGCCGTCGCCGTTGAGGTCCTTGTACTTCACGTCGCCGGGCAGGAAGTGGAAGCCTGACTGCTTGTACTGGTCCACGAGATACTGCTGGTCGGCCACGCCGGGAGCATAGCCGGTGATGTTGCCTTGCTCGTCCCAGGTGAAGTCGTCGTGGGTGAAGAGACGGTCGGTCTCGAAGCCCCAGATTTCGCCGTAGGTCTTGCCGTCGTAGCGGTAGTCGCAGCGGCGCTCGTTGGGGTCGGTGGAGTCGTAGTGGCCCTTGGCGTCGGAGATGTTTGCGGTGATGTTGGCGTTGAGGCCGAAGTCGAAGCGGTGGTGCAGGTCGATGCTGAGTTCCCAGCCGCGGGTGGTGAGATGGCCGAAGTTGGTCATGGGCGCGGTCTGTCCGAACGATGAGGGCAGCGAGGCGCCGGTGTTGATCAGGTCGGTGGTCTTGCGGTTGAACCAGTCGAAGCTGATGCCTATGCGGTTTGAGAGCAGGCGCAGGTCAACACCCACGTCGGTGGTTGACACCTTCTCCCAGGTGAAGCCGTCGGCAAGAGCCTTGGGCAGGCCGAAGGTGTAGGCGCCGTTCTCGCCGATGATCCACGAGCTCTCGGTCATCGACATGATGGGGAGGAACATGGAGTTGCTCACCTGCTGGCTGCCGATGCGGCCCCATGAGCCGCGCAGCTTCAGGAAGGAGAGGGTGGGGTTGAGGCTCTGCATGAAGCTTTCGTTGCTCACAATCCAGCCTGCGGAGAACGAGGGGAACCAACCCCAGTGCTTGCCGGTGGGGAACTTGGACGAGCCGTCGTAGCGGAGGTTGGCCTCCAGCAGGTAGCGGCCGCGGTAGTCATAGTTGAGACGGGCGAATATGCCGGTCAGCGTGTTCTTGTTGTTGTAGGATGTGGCACGCATCTCGCCGGTGGCAATCGATATCTCGGGACGGTCGGGAAGCACCAGGTCGTACTTGGAGCCTGTCTGGCCGTAGTCGTTGTAGCTCTCGATGTTGGTGCCCACAAAGGCGCTGATGTCGCCATAGGTGTCGTTCTCCCACTTGTAGCGCAGCAGGGCGTTGAGCACGTGGTAGTCAGAGAAGGCGCTCTGCTTGGTGGAGATGGAGTTGGAGGTTGATGTCCAGGTCTTGTAAACAAAGTCGTTGAGGCTCCAGAAGTCCCAGCCCTTGGCCTCGCCGCCGTTGATCTGCGAGTAGCGGTTCACGTGGGTATAGGTGTAGTCAGCCTCGAAGGTCAGGCCCTTGTAGAGGTCGATGACGGTGCCGAGGTTGATACGCATCCAGTTGTTCTTCACATTGTTCATGTTGGCCTGCTCACGCTCCGAAATGGAGTTGTGCACGGGCTGGCCGTTGATGGTGCCGTAGGGGAAGGTGGCCGGCCAGCGATAGAGGTAGTAGAACTGGTCGTAGTTGGAGTTGAACTCGTAGGGGTTGTGTGTGTCGGTGCGGGTGTACATGAGTTTGGTGTGGAACTCGAACCAGTCATTGAGCTGGGTGCGGGTGCCGAACGACACATTGTAGCGCTCCTCCTTGTCATTGTTCACGCGGATCATACCGGTGTTGCCCATGTAGCCGAGGCCCACGTTGTACGAGGTCTTGCCCGACGAGCCGTTGATGGAGAAGTTGTGGGTGTGCATGAACGATGATTTCTTCATCATCATGTTGTAGGGGTCCCACGAGCGGTAGAACTGCAGGTTGCCGTTCACCTTCTCGTAGTCACGGCCATAGACCATCTCGGGCGAGAGGTTGTAACCGCCGTACACGCGCTCCCATTCCTTCATGCG